>NZ_CAWNQH010000061.1:0-233951 GCF_963876495.1 Xenorhabdus sp. KJ12.1 | reverse complement strand
GGGCAAGGCAGAAGGCCGCACCATTCAGGCGGTTAATGGGAAAGTGATCACGGTCACGACGACGTATTCTGAAACGCCGATTGCCGAGTCCGTCTGGGCGATTGATGCCACCGATTTAGCCATTCAGTTATTCCGTGTCACCGGCATTAAAGAAGGGGATGACGGTGTTTCGTTTGAGATTACCGCCATTGAGCATAACCCGGATAAATACGCCCACATTGATACCGGTATTCGTATTGATGAACGGCCCATTTCCCTTATTCCGCCGGGGGTACAGTCGCCGCCGAAAAAGGTTGCGATTAGCAGTGATTCGGTGGTTCATCAGGGCATTGCGATTACCACATTGCGGGTGTCGTGGGACGCCGCCGAAAGTGCCATTGCCTATGAAGCCGAATGGCGTCGGGATAACGGTAACTGGATAGCCGCACCAAGAACCTCAACGCAGGGTTTTGAGGTGCCGAATATCTACGCCGGACGCTATCAGGCACGGGTACGGGCGATTAATGCCGCTGAAATCTCCAGTCTGTGGGTCAATGCACCGGAAACGCACCTGAAGGGCAAAGCCGGTAAGCCACCTGCGCCGTTAGGTTTTAAAGCCACGCCGATTGTGTTCGGTATCCAGTTAGACTGGGGTTTTGCACCTCACACGGACGATACGCTGAAAACCGAAATCCAGTACAGCCCGACGAGTGACGGCGAGGGACTGATGTTATTGTCGGATATTCCCTATCCACAAAAGACCTATGTGATGCAGGGACTGGCTGCCGGGGTCGCGTTCTACTTCCGTGCCCGACTGGTGGATAAATCCGGTAATCCCTCCCCGTGGACGGACTTTCTGCGCGGCGAATCCTCCACGGATGCGAGCTGGATTATTGATGCTGCCGGTAATCAGTTTCTGACAGCGGAAGCGGGAAAACGCCTGCAATCGGATATCGATTTTACCAATGAGGCGATTTTAGGGAATGCGGCCCTGATTGGTTCCGTAGTCCAGCATCAGCTGAAAGAAAATGGCGAGATGCGTGCAGAGATACTGGAAGTCAGAACCACCCAACTGACCGACAAAAAAGCCCTGGCTGAAAAGCTGGAGAAAGTGCAGGTCGATGTCGGTAAAAATGCCGCGGCTGTTCAGACCAAAGCGACGGCGGTATTTGATATCGACGGGAACGGGTACGGGATTTATGACGTTGGGGTCGGCGTCAAGTACAACGGTCAGTTCTATAAAGCCGGGATGGTACTTGGCGCTGAGGTGAAAAACGGCAAGGTGACGACCAGCATTGGGTTTAACGCGGAAAACTTCGGCTGGTTTAACCCGGTTAACGGGAAAATGGAGCCGTTTATGGTGGCAAAAAATGGGCAGTTGTTTGTGCGGGATGCCTTTATTGATGTGGCGAATATTCGCAAGTTGGTTGTCGGGGATGAAATTAAATCCGCTAACTTCGATCCCCGCAACAGAACCGGCTTTAGGCTGGATATGCGCACGGGGGAAATGACCAGTTACGGTCAGGGTTCAGGTGGTTACTGGGTCGAAACCAACAACCTGAAGCAACTGTTTGACAGTCGTGGCCGCTTGCGTATCCGAATGGGGTTTTGGTAATGGGCATGGGATTAGAGATTTATGACGAGCAGGGGCGGGTGATTATCACCACAAACAACATTATTCCGCGTTTTCTCGGTACACACCAGATCCCCCTGAGCAAGTCCGGCAGCCTGTATTTGCCGGGTCTGAGTGAGGGCGGCAATGTCACTGCCCGGTTCTTTCTGCGTATGCGTAGCTCCGGAGGCTCCGGGATTCAGATTGCCCAGCTTAGCAATGAGTTCACCACGTTCAGCGTCTCTGGCAGCACCTTCAGCTATCACGTCGATTATGACACCTATCGCTGGGAAAACATGGGGCGTGGGGGCGGACAATCTAGTCCGTGGGCGGAAATGCAAAACGTTGTCACGATTTGGGCGATTTAAGATGCTGGGATTAGAGTTTTACACCGATAACGGACTGGTGCAACTGTCCGATAAAACACCGTCACTGGGCTTTCTTAGAAAGGCCGGAGCGGATGAAAGCAATATCGGCTGGGACGAGCGCTACTATAACTATGCCGAAGTGTACGGCGCAGGCGGGAAGTATTTCTTTGCGCCTATCTCACAACTGTCTGTCCGGGGTAACAGCGGACTGGAGGTCTACAGCGAGCGCGGGGAGCTGATGTTCTCGTCGGCCATGAAATTACTGTCGTTTGTGCGGTATTTTTCTGTTGATGTGCCCAATAACCAACACCGACCACTTGTGCATGTGGGAGAGGCCGGGCGGCGTTACGGAGTTATGCTGATAAAATCCCAGTCTCGCCAGCATTATAAAAATATCCGGTTCTCGCCGGGGGCCGATAATCCGCCTTTTTATGATGATGAATGGGATTATGATGTGTATGTCGAGTCATTCAAGCCCCGGTATGGTAATGGCCGGATTGAACTCGCTTATACCTATGACTATCTGCGTCATGAGGCCAGCCCGAGTAACCCCGGTACATGGCGTGGCCCACCGCCCTTAATGGACGGCTTTATCGTCGATTTAACCATGATAGAAGGTTAACCCTCTCCGTTTTATTCATTTTGGAACTCAATCATGATTTATTCACAAGGCACCCTTTCTACCGTGTCTGGTTCAGCGCGTGTTCGTGGAACGGGGACGCAATGGAAAAGTAACATTAACGGTATTGCAGCCGGGCAAATTATCAGCATCCGGACTGATAACGCAATCGTGCAAAATGTTATTCAGTCGGTGAACTCAGACACCGAACTGATACTGGCTTTTGAAATATCAGTCACGTTAAATCAGACCCGTTATGTGATATCCACCACGGTTCCCGATACCGTTTCGGATGGTGTGAGGCACATGGCGGCCATTAACAGCTACATAACCCAATTCTTGCAGAACATGGATAAGTGGATGAGCCAGAACGGGGTAGTGAATATGATATTGCCGAACGGGCAAACGGTGTCGTTACAATCGATACGGGCATTGCAGGCAGCGATGGAAGGGAAGCTGGATAAAAGCCGGAATGGGGCGGACATTCCAGACAAACCGGGGTTTATGGGAAATCTCGGTTTTACTGGCTCACTGCGTACGCCGGGATATGCAGTTATCCCACTAAACAATAGGAAATTGGTTATCCAATGGGGGACGGCGGCAATCCCTATCGCAGGTTCTATAACGGTCAGTTATCCGTTATCAGTGGGTCAAAAGTTTGCTCAGTTTGTGAGTTCAATGGATACAGGTTCAGTCAATAATTATCGGGTAAGTATTGCTGATTCGACGAATAATACACTCACGCTGACATCCACAAATGCACATAATATTACCGGGGTTATGTGGTTAGCCATCGGGGAGGTTGTATGAATCAATATTATTACTCACCAGAAGCAAACGGGTTTTATCAGCGTGATGTGCATACCGACATGCCTTCTGATGTCGTTGAGATAACGGATGATGAATATTTGATTTTGATGGGCGCGGCATCAACAGGGCGGGAGATTAAAGCCGGTAAACATGGCAGACCGGTTATCGTTGAACCTGTCCTTGATCATATTGCCATCGCGGAGGCGCAGAAACAGGCATTGCTTATTGCTATTAACCAGAAAACACAGGCATGGCAAACGCAGTTAATGCTCGGCATGATCACGGAGGAGGATAAATTAACCCTCACACAATGGATGCGCTATAGCCAGAAAGTTCAGTTGGTGGATTGTTCCACTGCCCCCGATATTGCATGGCCTGAACAGCCGGAGTGAGCCTGCTGCTTGGATGTCCGTGTCCAGATGCCGGCGAATTCGGTGTGGAATGTGAGGCAGAAGGCGGTAGAGGTTGCCACTGATATTGAACAGACTGAATCGGTGGAGTAACGGCATGATTAACCCGCAGAAAATTGCGGGTTAGATGGTTACTCAGAATTAAGCGGCTCTGACGATGTAATTGAAGGCTACATTACGGGGGCGGGTTTCGTCCGCAACAGAAAATCCACCATAGACACTTGTACTATAGGTTCTAAAATAATTACCATTCCACAATCCAGCGTTATTTCCGATCGGATCTTTTGTCGTTTCTATATTCACAGCGAAATTATCGGCTTTCCCATCGCTAAAAACAGTTGTGATCCCTTTTTCCAACATTTCATTATCACCATTACTTGTTGGTAATGCATGAAAATGGTTCTGAAATGCAAAATTTTGGTGGCTAAGGAGAGAACGATTGGGATCAATCTTGCCACTATCATCCCAGCCACGAATAAATTCCCCTCTCAAATCAGGTAATACACCGGACGGATAAGCAAGAGCAAGTTTAGGATACCTTGATTTATTAAATGAATTACCATTGCATATCAGCCAGCCTTCAGGTGGGTTTTCTGTCGGCCAAGGAACAGGAACACCAACAGGCAAGGATAGTCCTTCCATTATTGGCTCTAATCCGAGGTTCTTAACAAACTCTTCCTTATTAGGAATATCTGCTCCATTTTGGTCTTTTGCTAAACGAGTATTGGCATTATCATTTGCGTTATTCGCGTTTTGATTAGCTGTATTGACTAAGTCATTTACTGCTTTAACGGCTTTAGATGTTGCTGCATGAGTTTCACTATCACTACACGCATCATTACTGAGAGTAACAAATCCTCTATCATTCAATGTTGCATATGGATGATTACGACTTGCAGCGTGTTCTGCAATAGCTTCTTTGATTGAATCTTTGACATATTCCGGTGTGGTAACAGTAACCAGATTGCTATTTTCTGAAATGGATACATCTGGCTTTTTATCTTGCATATTCATTCCCTCATCTAATCAACAATTCAGATTGCTAAATAACATGAAGGCGGTGGGAGACTTCTCCGCCAGTGAACATCAATAAAAAGGTTCATCAATACGGGAAAGTACGGCTTGATTTACTTCAGTGAATTAATAAACTATCTGTTATGCTTCTGTGGGAGTGAGTGTAAAAATAACCTTCTCGAACGTGTATATATCATATATACCTGCATCTGTTGTGTATGTCCGTAATCCGCTCATAAGTAAATTCCCATTAGCCATTCTGATGCCGTTCCAATGGTCCGCTATAACATAAGATTTTGGGGTAGGCCTAAAACCAGAATAAAAGCCTATTTGAGCTGGCCAGTACTTAGTATTAGAAACAAATTCATATTCTCCACTTACCCATTCGTAAGTTATCTCTCCTATGGATAAGTGACTACTGATAAAAGAACCACTAAATGAACCGTTGGTATCATTACTGTTAGTTATCGTAAGAGTGTGTTTACGATCTTCACTTATATAAATACCATCTATTGAGCCCATAATATTACCCTCTCATCATTAGTTAATAATGCGCTTTATTAAATAATCCATACTAAAAAATGAATACCAAAAGAATCGTAATAGAATGTGCTAATTATTAAATAACAATAAATGATAGAGGAGTTATAAAGAGGTGTTCATTTTGTAGGCATATCAAATTTTCATAATTGGTTGTATTTTAACCTAACGAAGTGTGTGTCAGAATTAACAAATCCTACTTTTTAACCAATTAACTGCTGATTCTACGTTGGAGTAATAAAACCAATCACTTATCTAAATAGGATAATTCTCCCCTTTTAACTCATTGATTTAATTGAATTCCGTTTCTGAGCCGGAAATAAGCAAAATCAAAAGGTTACGTAAAGGTGAGAAATCTCACTTTTAACTTTTCCGCATGAAATTTAGGAGTCACCGATTTGGGAGGCTCCTCCTGTCATTCAGGAGGGTATACGAAAATTTTCGGACACCTGCGGCAACTTATTGATTATTCCGTGGTCCTCACTTTGGCTCAATCCTTCCGTTTCAAATAGAAAGATTGACTCACCAGTATAAAAGTAAATTTTATGTACAACGCTATGTGCGTTTTATGTATGTACATATTTATGTGCATTAATTGGTATCTTAGTGGTTAATTTTAATTTATCTTTTTGTTTTAAATGAAAATATTTTTGTTAGATATCTTTTTTGTATAAAGATAACTATTTGAGGATAGGTTATTTTTGTGAAAAATGGCGAATTTCAAGAGAAATTTATTTTTAATTGAAAAAAGAAAAACTGCCTCTTTTGAAGACAGTTTTTTATTTAATTAACAGATTTTTATTTTGAAATAGGTAACTTTTTTATTTAGGGAATACTTGTTGGAAAAAGATAAGGATGTGGTTCAGGATCTCATTATGAATTTCTTTCCGGCTTCTATCTCCACCATCTTTACAAATAACTCCACCCTTTGGGTTATTTTTTTCAATAAGAGCGATTGCATTGGGTTTACAATTTGGCCTAAAGCTAAAATGCATTGCATCGTCAATAACGATGTATTTTGATTTCTCTTTTGGAAGGTTTTTAGCCAGATGCTCAGATTCCAGTTCAGCAGGCATATCCCCCACATCAACGCCAGCGGCTATCACGAGTGTTGGTATATTTACCATGCTTAAACTTTGAGGTGAAAAGCCTCTGGTTAGTGCCAGATCAAGGGAAATAATAGCTTTAACTCTTTGGTCACCCAAATCACCATCTAATTTTGCTTTGGTGATTTCATTTTTACCTATTCCTAATTCAGATAATATGTTGCAAGAAGCAAGAATTTGATTGGTTTTGCAGTCAGTACCTAATAAATCTGAGTTGAATCTAGCACCTGTGAGTTCAACAACAGACCAGCCACCTAATGAATGACCAATTGCTGCTATTCGTTCTTTATCAACTAACTCGGCAAAATCAGATTGCTCTAGGATAAAGTCAATAACACGGCTGAGATCCCTCGGTCTTTCCCATAATTGTGCAGCTGATAGGGGATTTCTATCTTCTGTTGTTGTGCCTGGATGATTTGGAGCAGCCACGATAAAACCCTTTTTGGCTAATTCCCCTGCAAGCCAATTAAGATTTCGCCAATTTCCCCCATATCCGTGCGACAGAACGACAAGAGGATGTTTTTCTATATCAGGAATAGCATTTTTTATTACTGAAATACCATAATAAGTGGGATGTTCACCAACAATTACAGTATGTCCAATATTATCGGAGGGGTACCACATCACAAAATGTAATGGACGTTCAGTGTTCTTATCTAAAAATATTTCCCGGAAACCTATATTTTCTGATGCGCTGATTTTCACAGAAAAGCATAGAAACAGGAAAATAGTAGTAATTATACGTTTAGACATTACATCCTCAGCAGACAATAAATTTGAACTGTCTTGTTTTGTAATAAAGCATTACTCAGTAGAGCATTCCTTTTAGTTAATTATCTGATTGCTATTATCTTGAATTAAGTAAGGCATTTAACGAGGCATAGCTTAACTTTGACTGCTCACTATTCTGCAACAAGCCATCCCGTAAAAAATGCTCCATACTCGTCAATGTAGATCCATAAGCTTGTTCGGCAAAGAAAGATCCGCCAGAAACCCTTCTTGCTCCGGCAGCAAAAAACTCTTTTACACTCGGTCCTCCTGCTTGAGCCATAATATTTAATGGGCCATTTATGCGGGAGCTGATAGCCCGGCATACTGATAGATCGGTTAATCCGGGGATAAAAATACCATCGGCACCGGCAGCAAGATAAGTATTAGCACGGGAAATTAAATGCTCGGGATTGGTATCTTCTCCACGAATCCATGAGTCTATACGTGCATTGATGAATAAACTGTAATGTATTTTATTTGCTGCGGTACGTACAGAGGCAATGCGTTCAGCACCATCATTTATAGACCTTGATTTGCCATTGTTGGAATCTTCAATATTAATCCCAACACATCCGACAAAATATAAATCTTCAACAAGATCATCCATACTTTCATCAGGTGCTAATAAACCATCTTCAACATCCGCTGTTACAGGTAGATTGGTACTGGAAGTAATTAAACCCAGTGCCTTCATTACGATTTTTCGGTCAGCCAGTTGATTATCTGGATAGCCTAAACTCCAGGATATTCCGGCACTGGTTGTTGCAATGGCTTTGGCTCCGGATTTTTCTGCTAAGCGGGTACTCATAACGTCCCATGAATTGGCTAATATGAGTTTTCCTTCTTCGTGTAATTGGCTAAAAATTTGAATTTTTTCATCCAGGCTTATTCTTGTCATGTTGGTTTCTCAATATTTTCTTATAAATATATTCCATAATTGTAAATATCATGGATATGCGTTTTCAGAGTGTTACTAAATAATTGCACTGTATATTTATATAGTCAATGTTTTGATCGATAAAAAACACTCAAAATTAAAGCTGTAATATCATTATTGCCGTTATTATTATTTCAAGTGAAAATATATCTATGTGACTGAGTTCTATTCTGGTCTGTGTATCTATGCTATTGGTCATGTTTAGAATGGATATAATATTTATTCGTCATCTTTTAATTTATGAAGACGGATAAAAGCCCCGTCATTTGAAACGGGGAAGTTCATTTATGATTATAAATTATTAAATAATTTTAGTTATCAATGAGATGAAAGATTGCATCAGTGATTTGAACTAAAGGGATATTGTTAACATTTTTGGCATCATATAAGGTAATACACATATCTTTTGATGCTAGTGGGGACCAGTTTTCAGGTTTTGTGATACCATAAAGTGCAACAAGTTTTTTCTTTAGTGCTGCAGCTAAGTGGCAAATACCACCATCGCCAACGACGATTAAAGTCATTTCATTTAATAATGATAAGAAAGAAGGTAATGAATTACATATAACGATTTGGCTATTCCCATTTATACGGGAAACTAGATCTTCAGCTAAATTTATATCATCTGGTAAAGTAGAAATGATAAAATTTGCAGTAGGATGTTTTTTTGAAATTTTATCTGCAATTAGTGCAAGGTTTTCATTGTTAATTAAACTGTTTTTTCTATTGTTGGAAACTGAAAATAAAATCAATGGATTTCCTGAATAAACAGGTTTTGATTGATTGATTATTTTTATCTCAGGAAATAAATCTGATTCTAAATATTGCTCTTTTGGGGAAATTATGCGTAAAACCTTTAATGCCTGATGATAACCTTTTACCGATTTTTTATTAATCGGATAGTTAATTAATTTGGAATCCCATTTTTTATCTGCAACAACAGCATAACGTTTTTTAGCTCCAAGTAACCATAGGAATAAATTATTCAGTTTCATCGGGCTGGGTTTAGCAGAAATGGCAATGTCAAAGTGCTTTTTGCGGAATTTGAGAGCGGTTTTGGCGATAGAAAGATATTTGTTCCCTTTGGGAAGGATGTTGATGTCTACATCAGGACATACATACTTGGCGAGATCATGGTTACCCCGTTCTATGAATAGGCTAATCTCTGCATTTGGGTATTTTTTCTGTAAAAACTTTATTAATGGTTGGGTACAGATAAGATCACCCAGTCCATTTCTGCGTAATATAGCTATTTTCATATTGAATAATAAAAGAAAACTCTTTTTTAATGATAGATTTATAATCTAAAAATAAACCATTTATTTAATATATTCAACGTATTATGTTTTAAATTTCATATTCCTGTTTTTTATGACGACAGCATAGTGTACTTACAGTAATTGACTATAATCTAATCTATCTGATGCTCATCGAAGGAAAAACTCAATGACTATGTTGAAAGAGAGACAACATATGATTGTTCGGGCTATGAATGATAAAAATCATGTGATGAAACCTATCAGTAAGGAAAAACTTCAATTCTTGGGGGAAGCATTTGGATGGGATCAGTTGGCTGACGATATAAATTATTTAGTAAAAGTTGGTTTAGTGAATCATTTCGCTATTCATTTTGATGATAATGGAGGTTATGGCTTTAATCCTGATTCAATGGCTCTTACTGCTGCTGGTGTTGATTACGCTAATATGGATACAATTGATGATGAGATGAAGTCATTCACGATAAAGGTTCATAAAAATACACTTGAACAGATTGAAACAGTCATTAAAACGGCAAATATTCCAGATAATGAGAAGAAGGTGATCTTAGAGTTTATTAGCGAGCAAGGTATTGAAACCGTGCTTGGTAAGTGTATTGATACTATGCTGACGAAGGTAGATCTTGCTACACCTCTGTTTTCTGAAGTTGCCAAAATGAGATGAAATTGGCAGGAAGGATTATCTCTTCCCTGAAGTTTTTCTCTTTTTAATAGTGATACTGGGCAAATTTAAAGATATATCCCGGAAGTGAGGGGAGAGCGCAACTCACTGTTTGTCTACATAATCACCGCTCATTTTGATTACCATTAAAGAAAAATTGGCAGTATATTTAGCGTGGGGTCCATTAATTGAAATACATTAACGAGCGGAAGTAGGCAATGGCAAAAGTGATTATGCGGAGAACAGTATGAAGTATCGTCTGAGCGGGGTTGCTCTTACAGCAGTATTACTGGCGGGATGTGCAAACTCATCAAATAATTATGAACAAGGGCGCTCTGATCCGCTGGAAGGGTTTAACCGGACTATGTTCAACTTTAACTATAATGTTCTCGATCCTTATATCTTACGGCCTGCTGCTGTTGTCTGGCATGATTATGTACCGATGCCGGCGCGAAATGGTATTGGCAATTTCATGAGTAATTTGGAAGAACCGGCCAGCATGGTGAATAGTTTTTTGCGCGGAGATATAAAGGAAGGCGCAAAGCATTTTAACCGATTCTTTTTGAATACCATTCTGGGTATGGGGGGGCTTATTGATGTTGCTTCAATGGCAAACCCCAAACTGGCAAAACAGGAACCAATGCGTTTTGGTAGCACCCTTGGGTACTATAATGTTGGTTATGGTCCTTATGTTGTTTTGCCGGGATATGGTAGTTTTACTGCGCGTGACGAAGGTGGGAATATGGCAGATATGACTTACCCTGTATTGAGTTATCTTACCCCTTGGATGGCTGTCGGAAAGTGGGTATTTCAGGGGCTCGAAACTCGCGCACGTTTGCTGGATTCAGATGGCCTGATAAAAAATTCTTCAGATCCGTATCTGATGATGCGTGAAGCCTATTTCCAGCGCCATGATTTTCTGGCTAACGGAGGAAAACTGCTACCGGAAGAAAATCCTAATGCTGCTGTTATTGAGGATGAATTGGATTCTATCGATTAATTTATTGATAGAATTAACAAAAAAGGATAGCTGGAGCTATCCTTTTGAGATCATCGAAGATAATTAGAATGCGTAGTTAAGGCCGACACCGGCTAACCATGCGGTTCCTTTAGAATCGAACTCGTATGGTGCACCATATCCTAATTTATGGAATTCTGTTGGCAGTTTTTCACTCACGTGCACTTTCTTACCACGCATGTAAGAAATACCCAAATCTACAGAGGTGTCCTTATTAAATGCGTAAGTCGTTCCCGCGCTTAACCAGAAACGATTTTGGTCTGGAATGGAAATAGAGCGATTTTCAGCAGGTACTGGGCTTTCATCGAAAGCGATACCGGTACGGAATGTCCAGTTGTCATCATGGTAGTATGTGGTCCCCAGTGATATACGGTAAGCATTACGAAAGTCTTCATGTTTCTCAAATGCGACTTTACCATTATCGTTTCGGGTTGCTTTTAGTTCTTTGAACGTGCTCCAGCCTGTGTACAGGAAGCTGTAGTGAATTGCCCATTGTGGTGCTACGCGGTTATAACCGGAAATTTCCCACATATCAGGCAGATTCAGATCCAACCGTCCCTGAACTGTCTTACCGTTTAATCCACCCAATATTTCTGGCAGCTCATTACTGTAATCACCTTTTTTGAACTTAATTTTAACTTTTGAACGGTAAGTTAAGCTGTAACGATTATTTTCATCGAACTGGTACAAAAGACCAGCATTCCAGCCATAACCCCAATCTTTCCCTTCTAAACGGGCTATTTCTGTGGTTGCAGGGAGTTTTTTTGGGAGATAGGGGCTGGAACTTACTTCGCCCAGATGCCGTACGATCTCAGCATCAGCATAAATGGTATTTAAACCCAGACCAAAACTAAACTGCTCATTGAGTTTATACGCACCGCCCAGATTAAGATTCCCGGTTACGAGTGAGGTCTTCCCACCAATTGGGCCGGCAGCATAGTTATTACTGAAATTTGTGGATAAACCAAAGTTGCTCGTGAGTGATGCACCCACAAACAATTCATCGGTGACTGGTGTAATGAAATGCAGATTTGGTACTGGGGCATTTGGTGCGATATTTTTTGCGTCAGTGCTGTTTTTTTCGCCAGTAATATCAACTTTTGGCTTAACATAAATAAAACCGCCGGAAAAGGATGGGCGATCAAATAGGGTCATGGCTGCAGGGTTGCGGCTGCCTTCAGAGGCGTCTTCTGCAACAACACCTGCCCCAGAAAATGCACGACCTAGTCCTGATGATGAATATTCATTCAATTGAAAACCTGCAGCATTAGCGTTAGATGAAAGAATCGCAACCGCCACTGCTAATGCTGAACGTGAAAATAGGTTTTTCTGGTTCATAACCAAAACCTCATTGTTTAATTATTATTTAACATGCTACTCAAGTAGCTGAGAGCGCGGAATTGTAGAGTCGGTTCATCACAATGACAAATCAGACCAGTGTGAGAAGTATAGGCCTGAGATCGCAATGTGTTGCAAGAATGTTTTTAAAATATGACGAAAATGATTACTAAAATGGGACTTGCTTAACAAAAAATAGACAGTTGGTGTTAACGAGATGTAAACGCGATTTAATTAACGTGCTGAGATCAATAAAGAGTGAAATAAATGGTATTACGCAGTGTAATTAGTGGTTATTAAAGGAAAGTACAACGTAAAATCAGATTTGGATTTTTATTGTCGGAGAAATAAGATGACTGATGTAATTAAGCGCCATGGGGTTAACGAAACAGCCGCTTGCTGTTGTGTTGATGTTGGTACAGTCATTGATAATGAAGAGTGCACGGCTTCTTATCAACAGATTTTTGCCAGCAGTCAGGAAGCAGATGCAATGCTTAATATATTGACAGAAAAAGCAAAAAAGGTGGAATCTGATCCTTGCATCATCAGCCATAAAATAGAAGAAGTGCATGAAGGTATGCAATTGACCATAGATTTTACATTTAGTTGTCAGGCAGAGGCTATGATATTTCAGCTGGGATTGCGTTAACTACTTTCAGAGTTATAGTTTTCCCATTGTGGTCAAAAATAGTCATACCAATGGGAAAGCTGATGATTATTTGTTGTAACCAATAAGTGTTTCTTCATCTTTTTTTCGCATGCTATCTGTTCAGATCGTATAAATTATAAATCTATTAAAGTTGCGCTTGCTCGCATTTTTAGTTTATTCCTGTTTGCTATTTCCCAACATTACGTTAACAATGCTTCATCAGGTCTGACCTCTTATGAGGTGAGTAAATAATTTTAATCAGTTGATTTAATTAATGATTATTGCAGGAGTTGCTATGAGTCGTTCTTCAACAAAAGTGGCACAACAAAAGGAACGAGTTGCTATTGTCAGTGGGTTGCGTCTTCCTTTTGCTAAACAGGCAACGAACTACCACGGTATTCCGGCTGTTGATTTGGGGAAAGCTGTTGTCAGTGAGTTGGTTATCAGAAGTGGGCTGCCACCAGAGAAGATCGACCAATTGGTTTTTGGTCAGGTTGTTCAAATGCCTGAAGCCCCGAATATTGCACGGGAAATCGTGTTGGGGGCTGGTTTAAGTGTTGGTACAGATGCGTACAGTGTTTCCCGGGCCTGCGCAACCAGTTTTCAGGCGATAGCTAATGTAGCAGAAAGCATTATGGCAGGAACCGTGAATGTGGGAATTGCTGGTGGTGCTGATTCTTCATCTGTTCTGCCAATTGGGGTGACCAAATCACTGGCTCGTACTCTGGTTGATATGAATAAAGCCAAAAGCCTTTCACAACGCCTTAAATTACTGAGCAAGTTGAAATTAAAAGATTTACTACCCGTATCGCCAGCAGTTGCTGAATATTCCACCGGGTTAAGAATGGGCGATACTGCTGAACAAATGGCGAAAACTTACCATATCAGTCGTGAAGCACAGGATGAGCTGGCGCACCGATCTCATTTGATGGCGGCTAAAGCCTGGGAAAAGGGCCTATTACGTGATGAAGTGATATCGGCACATTTTCCTTCATATCGCGAATCTTTGCAGGAAGATAATAATATCCGCAAAAACTCAGAACTTACGTCTTATGCGAAATTACGCCCGGCTTTTGATCGCAAATATGGCACAGTCACTGCGGCCAATAGTACTCCGCTGACTGATGGTGCCGCGGCAGTGATTTTGATGAGTGAATCCGCTGCTAAAGAACTTGGCATGGTGCCATTGGGCTATTTGCGCAGTTATGCATTTTCAGCCATTGATGTCTGGCAGGACATGTTGTTGGGGCCATCATATGCAACTCCACTGGCACTGGACAGAGCAGGGATTACGTTAAGTGATCTTTCCCTTATTGATATGCATGAAGCGTTTGCCGCTCAGACTCTGACAAACCTGAAAATGTTTGCCAGTGATAAATTTGCCCGCGAGAAATTGGGGCGTTCTCAGGCGATTGGTGAGGTTGATATGGATAAATTCAACGTACTAGGTGGCTCAATTGCTTACGGGCATCCATTTGCTGCCACCGGGGCCAGAATGGTGACCCAGACTCTGAATGAACTGCGTCGCCGGGGAGGCGGGTTTGGGCTGACAACAGCCTGTGCAGCTGGTGGCTTGGGTGCGGCGATGGTATTGGAGGTGGAATAATGGCTCTGGATGAAACAATCATGTCAGCAGAACAATCGGTATTCAGTTTTTCTGTCAGAGATGACAGAGTTGGCGTTATTACTATTGATGTTCCGGGTGAGAAAGTTAATACGCTGAAAGCGGAGTTTGTTGAGCAATTTCTGGCAGTTTTCGAGCAGGCACAACAGGTTTCCGGTTTAAAAGGGCTGGTGATTATATCCGGTAAGCCCGACACCTTTATTGCCGGTGCAGATATCACGATGATCGCGGGTTGCCAGACTCAACAGGAAGCAACGGCTCTGGCTGAAAAAGGTCAGGAATTATTTGATAAAATTGCCAGTTATTCTTTACCTATTGTTGCGGCTATTCATGGTGCATGCTTAGGAGGTGGGTTGGAATTTGCATTAGCCTGCCATGCACGTATTTGTTCTCTGGATGATAAAACCCGTCTTGGTTTACCTGAAGTACAACTCGGGTTGTTGCCGGGTTCCGGCGGGACTCAAAGGCTCCCCCGTTTGATTGGTGTCAGCTCTGCATTAGATATGATCCTGACAGGGCGTCAGCTCAAAGCAAAACAGGCAAAACGGCTGGGTGTTGTTGATGATGCTGTTCCTTTGGATATTTTGCTGGATGTGGCAGTTCAATATGTTAAGAAAGGTGTGGCTAAGCGCAAACCTCTGGCATGGTCACAACGTCTGTTAGCGAGCGCTCTTGGCAGGCCATTATTATTCCGTATGGTTCAGCAAAAAACGCGGGCCAAAACTCACGGTCATTATCCCGCTCCAGAACGGATCATTGATGTGATCCGTCTTGGTCTGGAGAAAGGGCAAAAAGCCGGTTTGCAGGCAGAATCCAAAGCATTTGGTGAGCTGGCTATGTCGTCAGAATCATCGGCACTGCGTAGTCTGTTTTTTGCTACCACCTCATTAAAAAATGAGACGGGTTCTTCGGAACTGCCTGCTCAGATCAGGCATGTGGGAATTTTAGGTGGTGGCTTGATGGGGGGCGGGATTGCTAATGTAACCGCAACTCGTGGTCATTTACCGTCGCGTATCAAAGATATTAATGAGAGAGGCATTAATCAGGCCCTGAAATATACATGGGATATGCTTTCCAAGCGCGTCAGTCAACGGCGTCTGACTTCATCGGAGCGTTCTCGTCAGATGTCTCTGCTTTCTGGTACTACAGATTACAGTGGTTTTAAACAAGCTGATATTGTGGTTGAAGCTGTATTTGAAGACTTGGTACTGAAACGTAAGATGGTCGCAGAAGTTGAAGCGAATACAAAGGCGGAGACTATTTTCGCGTCTAACACGTCTTCATTGCCGATTCACCAGATTGCGGAAATTGCTAAACGACCGGAGCAGGTTATTGGCCTTCATTACTTCAGCCCTGTAGATAAGATGCCATTGGTGGAAGTCATTCCACATGCAGGAACAAGTGAAAAAACAATAGCGACAGTAGTCGCATTGGCGAAAAAACAGGGTAAAACAGCCATTGTTGTGGGAGATAAAGCCGGGTTTTATGTTAACCGAATTTTATCTCCATATATTAATGAAGCGGGCTATTGTCTGGTGGAAGGGGAACCTATCGAACATATCGATAAGGCTCTGGTTGATTTTGGTTTCCCGATTGGGCCAATCAATTTACTGGATGAAGTCGGTATTGATGTCGGAACCAAAATTATTCCTGTGCTGGTGGATCAATTAGGGGATCGGTTTACACCGCCGGCAATTTTAGATGCTGTGCTGAGTGACGATCGCAAGGGTAAGAAAAACGGTCGTGGTTTTTATTCTTATGCAACTAAAAAGAGTAAGTTCTGGTCATTGAGGAAAAACAGCAAAGAGGCTGATTCTTCCATTTATTCCCTGCTGAAAGTTCAGCCTGTTGCAAAAATGTCACGTCCAGACATTGCTCAACGTTGTCTGATGTTGATGTTAAATGAAGCTGTACGTTGTCTGGATGAAGCTATCATCCGCAGCCCTCGTGATGGTGATATAGGTGCCGTATTTGGTATCGGTTTCCCGCCATTTTTGGGAGGGCCATTCCGTTATATGGATAAGCTTGGTAGCCGTCATGTTGTGGAAACTTTGCAACGTCTGGCGCAGCAGTACGGAGACAGGTTTGCACCCTGTGAACGTCTGATTCAGATGGCTGAACAGGATAAGAGATTCTACGAATAACGCATATACACTTCCTCTGGTATTTTTTTAAATAAGTGATACCGGTTCTTTTAACTTAAAGGGCCGGTTTTATCTATAATTGCTAAACAATATATTGTGTATGAATTTTTTATTGTTAAGTTATCAGCTTAATATAATAGCCAAACAATACATATATCACCCATTATTAGTAATTTTATTTAACCGTATTTTGCGGCAGAATATCCTCCAATTTTCATTGAGACCTTTTATCAAAGGTTCACAGTTCGTTCTCAATAATATTATTTTGCTTTCGTGATAAGTTACCTGAAAATGGGTGACTTCAATTCAGCTAATTACCTGAATAATTTCAGGGTTATTTTTGGTAGAATGAAAGTAACTATTAGAATTAGTTCTGAAATTTAACTCAACGGTGAATTATGTTCGTGTTTATTATGCGTCATGGTGATGCTGCTTTTAACTCAATTAGCGATGCAACGCGGGAGTTAACGCCGCGCGGCTGTCAGGAATCGCAGAAAATGGCGCTTTGGCTTGGGCAACAGAAGCCCGAGATTGATTGTGTGCTGGTCAGTCCTTATATCCGGGCGGGGCAGACTCTGCAAGTAGTGCGTGAGAGTCTGGTATTACCTGATAGTGAGGAAATGTTAGAAGAGCTAACTCCGTCGGGTGATGCTGAGCTGGTGGCAAGTTACTTACAGGTTTTGGCAGAGCAAGGAAAAAAAGCCATCTTGGTAGTTTCTCATTTACCTTTAGTTGGCTATTTAGTGTCTGAACTTTGCCCTGCGCAAACGCCTCCGATGTTTTCGACATCCAGTATTGCCTGTGTGGAACTGGATAAGCAGACACAAAAAGGCCGCCTGCTATGGCAAACCTCTCCGGCACAATTGTAGCCCTGACCAGACCGCAGGTTAAAACGTGCTTTAGCTAACGCTGTATAAACTCATCCTGTTCAACCAAAATGAGTAACGCAGCGTTTCCTCCCCATTCTTTAGGTGCCTGATGAAAAGCGATAATATCAGGATGTTGCGCGAGCCATAGTGGTGTTTGTTGCTTGAGGATATGCTTACCGTGGCCATGCATAACACAGGCACAATAGACATTTTCTCGACGACAGGCCGCGATTAACGCCCCGATTTCCTGTTTAGCCTGTAACTGAGTTAATCCGTGTAAATCCAGAAAAAGTTCGGGGGGATAATCACCTCGCCGCAGCTTTTTCAGTTCATAATGATTGGCTCCTTCTCGTACATAACGAGTCGGGCCTTCCATATCCAGATTAGGCTGAAACTCGTCAGAAAAATAGTAACTGGCATCGACCTGTTCTTGCATCAGGCGCTCAGGTGCCATTTGACTGATTTTTTTTCTTTTGGGGGAGTGTAAGACTTTATCCTGAGCAATCTGACGGGTTCCCACTACTGACGTTCTAAATAGACTGATGTCTTCTTCATTTAATGTTTTTTTCTTCTTCATTACATACTAATTCATTAACAACTTTCGGTGATTGTACCCGATTTATTAAGATTTTGCTTAGACGCTATTATTTTTGGGTACATGCTGTTCATAAAATTATTTGACAATTGTGTCTGGTTATAAAATAAATGTATATACAACATAACAGGTGTCAGTAACAACAAAAAAATAACAGGACGAAAATAATGTCGATTGAACTGAAAGATACCGACATTATCTGGCGTAATGCCAGACTTGCCACAATGAACCCTACAATCAGTAACATGGATGGCAAGCATAATTACGGTATTCTGGAACAATATGATTTGATCATACGGGATGAAAAAATTCTGGCCGTTCTGCCAACGGAGAGTGTGCCAGCTAACCGTTGCAAGGTGATTGATGCAGAACAGCGATTAATTACTCCCGGCCTGATTGACTGTCATACTCATCTGGTTTTTGGTGGTAACAGGGCATCAGAGTGGGAGCAGCGTCTGAATGGTATTTCTTATGCACAAATCAGTGCTAAAGGAGGTGGTATTAATGCCACAGTCAATGCCACCCGGCAAAGTTCAGCCCAACAACTGGAAATCTCGGCTCAAAAGCGGCTGAGTGCGTTAATAGCTGAAGGTGTTACAACCATTGAAATGAAATCAGGCTATGGGCTGGATTTAGAGAATGAAGAGAAACAACTGGACGTTATTCGGATATTAGGGCAGAAAAACCCTGTTGAAATCAGCCCGACTCTGCTTTCTGCTCATGCTGTTCCTCCCGAATACAAACATAATCCTGACGCTTATATTGACTTAGTTTGTAACACTATTCTGCCCAGTCTTTGGCAAAAACAGTTATTTGAATCTGTGGATGTGTTTTGCGAAAGCGTTGGATTCAGTCTTGAACAGACTAAACGCGTTTTTGATGCGGCCAGAAAATTAAATATTCCCGTTAAAGGCCATGCTGAACAGCTTTCCAATCTGGGGGGAACTGAACTGGTTGCTGATTATCAGGGCTTATCTGTTGATCACATTGAATATCTGGATGAAAAAGGTGTTCAGGCAATTAGCCGCAGTGGAACGGTTGCGGTTTTATTGCCGGGTGCATTTTATTTTCTGAAAGAGACACAATGTCCTCCGATTGCTTTATTACGTCAGTACCGCGTACCGATGGCGATTTCTACGGATTTTAATCCGGGAACCAGCCCGTTCACGTCACTACGCATGATGATGAATATGGCTTGTGTCCAGTTCGGTCTGACACCGGAAGAAGCATGGCAGGGGGTGACTATTCATGCTGCCCGAGCATTGGGCAGATCCGAAAGTCATGGTCAGATAGCAGCAGGTTATATGGCTGATTTTATTGTTTGGGATGCAAAAGAACCCGTAGATATATTATATGAGTTAGGTCGTAACCCCTTGGTTTACCGTGTCTATCGCGGCGTAATTACGCATAATTTTTTGTGAACAGTCTTTTATGAACAATAAATATTAATGAGGGAAATAGCATGAAATTATGGCATCCGACATCAGAAAACATTTGGCAGGGGCGTAATGATCTTGCCGAAGCTAATAATGCTTTACGCATGTTCCAGACGATAAAACAACCCGCTGATTTTTCCCCTGAGCAATATCCGAATCATATTGCATTGTTGGGTTTTGAATGTGATGAAGGAGTGAAACTCAATCAGGGGCGGCCGGGAGCAAAATCAGGGCCTGAGTATTTGCGTCAGTCGCTGGCAAATATGGCGAGCCATGATGGGCATGAATTGCTGGTGGATTTGGGTAATATCCGGGCGAATAGCGGTCAGTTAAGTGAAGCCCAAAGTGCTCTGAGTGAAGCTGTCTATGCCTGTCAGAGCCAGAAAATGCGTACCCTCATTTTTGGTGGCGGTCATGAAACTGCATTTGCTCATGGTATGGGCATTTATCGTGCGTTTCCAACACAGCGGGTAGGGATTATTAACTTTGATGCGCATCTGGATCTACGAAATGCGCCACAGGCAACATCAGGCACGCCATTCCGTCAGCTTGCTGATTATTGTCACCAGCAACAGCGACCGTTTAATTACAGCTGTGTGGGTGCTAGTTTGGCCTCAAATACTCAAGCCTTATTGGATGAAGCGAATCACCTTGATGTCACTATTATTTGGGATACTCAATGTATTGATTCTATGTTGGATAAGGTTCAACAACAGATACAGGATATGCTGAATCAGGCTGAAATCATCTACATGACGATTGATTTGGACGTGTTACCGATTTGGCAAATGCCGTCAGTTTCAGCTCCGGCTGCGCTCGGTGTTCTGTTAGAGCGTTTATTGTCACTGATCCAGCCGATTTGCCAGAGTAAAAAATTACAGGCTGTTGATCTCGTTGAGCTGAATCCATTGTACGATATTCAGGGTATGGGCGGTAAAGCCGCGGCTCGCCTTGCATGGCAAATAGTGCATTGGTGGAATGGATAATTGGCAATACGCTCGGGAGTAGAAAGGAATTTATTGTGACTATTGATTTATCAGACAAAATAACTAAACCCGTACCTCTGTATGCGAAAGTCAAACAATCAATTATTGAAAAAATCCATACCGGGGAGTGGCAACCCCATGACAGAGTGCCTTCAGAATCTGAATTAGTAAAACAATTTAATTGTAGTCGCATGACAGCAAACAGGGCGTTACGGGAACTGACGGCAGAAGGGCTTTTATTCCGTTTACAGGGGGTTGGCTCATTTGTTTCAGAGCCGAAAGGGCAGTCCGCCCTGTTTGAAATTCACAGTATTGCTGATGAGATTGCGGCACGTACCCATCGCCATAACTGTAAGGTATTAAAGCTGGCGGAAGTCACCGCTAATATGACTCAGGCCAAGGAGCTGGGCATAAAAGCAGGTACAGCGGTTTATCACTCAATTATTCTCCATTATGAAAATGACGTGCCCGTACAAATTGAGGATCGTTATGTTAATGCGTTAGCGGCACCGGAATATCTGCGGCAGGATTTCCATCAACAGACAGCTCATGATTACTTATCGATGGTGGCACCGCTGACGGAGGGAGAACATATTGTAGAAGCTGTTGCCGGTGATGCCCGCTCCTGTCGTTTACTGCAAATAGAGGAGAATTCTCCCTGTTTGTTAATCAGTCGCCGAACTTGGTCGAAAGAACATATAGTTTCCAGTGCCAGATTATTATTTCCCGGTCACCGTTATAAGTTGAAAGGGCGTTTTAGCTCGTGAATTGACGTTATGATTGGTTTTCTCTGTACTCAAAAATCTCCTCTTTGCTTTATGCATGAGAGGAGAAGGTAACAAAAATGTAAAGCATATGTGATGTAAAACACAAAACCAGCAAAATCCCTTTCTGAGATTTTGCGAGCAAATTATAACCATCCTATTGATATTCAATAAAAAAGAAAAATAACAAAATTATTGACTTTATCTCCGTCACACTTTTGCCTATTGAATATACATGTATATACAACTATACAGTTAATAAATTTTCATAAATATGAAAAAGGAAAAACTGTGACAACGCAAAATAATAAATTCAGTAATGCGGTTATCCGTGCTCCCAGAGGAACAAAACTCACAGCAAAAAGCTGGCTGACAGAAGCCCCGCTTCGCATGCTTATGAACAATCTTGACCCTGATGTTGCAGAGAATCCCCATGAGCTGGTGGTTTATGGTGGTATTGGTCGTGCAGCCAGAAATTGGGAATGTTATGAAAAGATTGTTGAGACTCTGAAAAACCTTGAGAGCAACGAGACATTACTGGTTCAGTCAGGCAAACCTGTCGGTGTTTTCAAAACACATGAAAATGCTCCCCGTGTACTGATTGCCAACTCGAATCTGGTTCCTCACTGGGCAACGTGGGAACACTTTAATGAACTGGATGCCAAGGGATTAGCGATGTACGGCCAGATGACAGCCGGCAGTTGGATATATATCGGCAGTCAGGGAATTGTACAGGGTACTTATGAAACATTTGTCGAAGCCGGGCGTCAGCACTATAACGGTGACTTGACCGGTCGCTGGGTTCTGACAGCCGGGTTAGGTGGTATGGGAGGTGCACAGCCTCTGGCCGCAACACTGGCAGGTGCCTCATCGCTGAATATTGAGTGTCAGCAAAGCCGGATTGATTTTCGTTTACGTACCCAGTACGTGGATGAGCAGGCCGCAGATCTGGATGATGCGCTGGCACGTATTGAGCGCTATACCCGCGAAGGTAAAGCAGTATCAATAGCATTGTGTGGTAACGCAGCGGAGATTTTACCAGAGCTGGTTCGCCGTGGTGTTCGTCCTGATATGGTAACGGATCAAACCAGTGCTCACGATCCATTACATGGTTATTTGCCGGTAGGGTGGACATGGGAAGAGTATTGTTGTCGTGCTGAAACTGAGCCGGAACACGTTGTTCAGGCAGCAAAAGCATCAATGGCACAGCATGTAGCAGCGATGCTGGACTTCCAGAAACAGGGTATCCCTACTTTTGATTATGGCAATAATATCAGGCAGATGGCCAAGGAGATGGGCATTGAAAATGCCTTTGATTTCCCCGGTTTTGTTCCTGCTTATATCCGCCCGCTTTTCTGTCGCGGCATAGGCCCTTTCCGTTGGGCTGCACTTTCTGGCGACCCTCAGGATATTTATAAAACAGATGCCAAAGTAAAAGAACTATTGCCGAATGATAACCATCTGCATCGCTGGCTGGATATGGCTCGGGAACGCATCAGCTTTCAGGGCTTGCCAGCACGTATTTGTTGGGTAGGGCTGGGCGATCGCGCCAAATTAGGTTTGGCTTTCAATGAAATGGTTCGTAATGGCGAACTTTCCGCGCCAATAGTGATTGGACGTGACCATCTGGATTCAGGCTCAGTAGCAAGCCCTAACCGTGAAACGGAATCAATGAAAGATGGCTCTGACGCAGTATCTGACTGGCCATTGCTGAATGCCCTGTTAAATACCGCCAGTGGAGCAACATGGGTATCGCTGCATCACGGCGGCGGGGTTGGTATGGGCTTCTCCCAGCACTCTGGCATGGTGATTGTCTGTGATGGTTCAGATGAAGCGGCGGAGCGCATTGCCCGGGTACTCCATAATGATCCGGCGACAGGCGTTATGCGCCATGCAGATGCAGGTTATGAACTGGCAATTCAATGTGCAGAAGAGCAAGGGCTGAATTTACCTATGCTCAATACCCGAAAAGAAGACACTCAAGCGGCAGAAATAAAATAAGGAGCGTTATTAATATGAAAAATATCACTATTCATCCGGGAAAAATGACGCTTGAAGAGTTACGCCATATCTATCAGCATCCCGTACAAATAACGTTAGATGAGCAATGCTTTCCGGCGATAGAAAACAGTGTTGAATGTGTTAACCGCATCATCAACGAAAACAGAACTGCTTACGGAATTAATACGGGTTTTGGGTTACTGGCAAATACTCGAATTGCAGAACAGGATCTAGAAGAACTGCAACGTTCGATTGTTATGTCACATGCGGCGGGTGTTGGTGAACCACTACCGGATGAAATTGTCCGTTTGATGGTCGTATTAAAAATTAACAGCTTAGCTCGTGGTTACTCAGGTATTCGGCTGGAAGTGATCCAAGCCTTGATAGCATTGGTGAATGCCGAAGTTTACCCTTGTATTCCGGCTAAAGGGTCGGTTGGGGCTTCTGGGGATTTGGCTCCGCTGGCACATATGAGCTTGTTATTGCTGGGTGAGGGTAAAGCCCGTTATCGCGGGGAATGGTTGCCGGCAAAAGAAGCTCTGGCAAAAGCGGGTCTTCAGCCGTTTACGCTGGTCGCAAAAGAGGGGCTGGCATTATTGAACGGTACTCAGACTTCAACGGCATTTGCCTTGAAAGGCTTGTTTGCAGCGGAAGAATTACTGGCATCAGCCGTTGTGTGCGGTGCGTTATCAGTTGAAGCGGCTCTGGGTTCCCGTAAGCCATTTGATGCACGTATTCATGAAGTCCGTGGGCAGCAGGGGCAAATTGATGTCGCAGCTTTATACCGCTTTGTATTGGAAGAGAAAAGCGATATTTCTGCCTCCCACGAAAACTGCCCGAAAGTTCAGGATCCTTATTCACTGCGTTGCCAGCCACAGGTTATGGGCGCTTGCCTGACCCAAATTCGCCATGCTGCTGATGTCATTATGGTTGAGGCTAATGCTGTTTCTGATAACCCACTGGTTTTCACTGAGCAGGACGAAGTAATTTCTGGCGGGAATTTCCATGCTGAACCTGTCGCGATGGCATCGGATAATCTGGCTCTTGCGCTGGCGGAGATTGGTGCATTGGCAGAACGAAGAATTGCTTTGCTGATGGATAGTAATATGTCTCAGTTACCTCCGTTTCTGGTCAAAAACAGCGGGGTGAATTCTGGTTTTATGATTGCTCAGGTGACTGCTGCTGCACTGGCAAGTGAAAATAAAGCGCTAGCACATCCTTCCAGTGTTGACAGCCTGCCAACGTCAGCGAATCAGGAAGATCATGTTTCTATGGCACCGGCAGCAGGTCGTCGCTTGTGGGAAATGGCGGATAACGTCAGGGGTATTCTGGCAATTGAATGGCTGACGGCATGTCAGGGCATCGATTTCCGTGAAGGGTTAAAGAGTAGCCCGACGCTAGAGAAAGCCCGCCATATTCTGCGTAATAAAGTGAAGTATTACGATAAAGATCGTTTTTTCGCACCGGATATTGAAGCAGCTATTCAATTATTGGCAGAACAGCAACTTTCTGCATTATTACCGGCAGATAAGATCCTGCCGATTGGTAATATCCTGAAAAACCACATAAACTAAATCGTCTGAAGGCCGGTTTTCCCGGCCTTATCGTTGTATTTATCTTTCACATCTAATAATAAAAGAAATAGGGATAAATCATGCAAAACACCTCACAACTCAAGCGTGGGCTAAGTGTTCGTCATATTCGGTTTATGGCACTGGGGTCGGCAATTGGTACCGGGCTTTTTTATGGTTCAGCGGGAGCTATTCAGGCCGCAGGGCCGGCGGTATTGCTGGCGTATATTATCGGAGGGGCCGCTGTTTTTATGGTTATGCGGGCATTGGGGGAAATGGCGGTTCATAACCCTGTGCCCGGTTCATTCTCTCATTATGCCAGCCATTATCTGGGGCCACTGGCGGGTTTTCTGACCGGATGGACTTATGTCTTTGAAATGCTGGTGGTCTGTCTGGCGGATGTCACCGCATTTGGCCTCTATATGAAATTCTGGTTTCCCCATGTTGATCAATGGATTTGGGTTCTCGGTATCGTCTTTTTTATCGGGGCAATAAACCTGTGTAACGTTAAAGTTTTTGGTGAGATGGAGTTCTGGCTTTCCATCATAAAAGTGGTTGCGATCATAGCGATGATTGTTGGCGGCTTTGCAATCATGATGTACGGGTTCGAGCAGGGAACCGGTTTCTCAAATCTGTGGGAACATGGCGGCTTTATGCCGAATGGTGTTACCGGGATTATTGCTTCATTTACCGTTGTGATGTTTGCATTCGGTGGTATTGAAGTTATCGGTATTACCGCCAGTGAAGCGAAAAATCCGGTATATTCTATCCCACGAGCTATCAATGCTGTCCCTGTGCGCATTCTGTTGTTTTATGTTCTGACCCTGTTTGTTCTGATGTGTATTTATCCGTGGAATCAGGTTGGTCAGAACGGCAGCCCATTCGTGCAAATTTTCTCCAGCCTGCAATTTAACTATGCCGCCCATATTTTGAACCTTGTTGTTATCACGGCAGCAATCTCAGCCATTAACAGCGATATCTTTGGTGCAGGGCGAATGATGTACGG
Source organism: Xenorhabdus sp. KJ12.1 (assembly GCF_963876495.1). NCBI lineage: Bacteria > Pseudomonadati > Pseudomonadota > Gammaproteobacteria > Enterobacterales > Morganellaceae > Xenorhabdus > Xenorhabdus sp. KJ12.1. The sequence continues at coordinate 207,846 of NZ_CAWNQH010000061.1, read as the reverse complement.
CATGGCGCAGAAAAAGCAAGCACCTGCTTTTTTCAACAAACTGACAAAACATGGCGTGCCGTGGGTGACAGTACTGGTGATGTCAGTCATTTTGCTGGTCGGTGTATGGTTGAATTATATATTACCGGAAGAAATCTTCTTGATTATTGCTTCTATCGCAACTTTTGCCACGGTATGGGTATGGCTGATGATCCTGTTATCGCAATACATGATGCGTCAGAAAATGCCTGCGGAAGAAGCTAAACAACTGCAATTCCCTGTACCGTTCTGGCCGATAGCGCCAATGCTGACAATCGCATTTATGGCGTTCATCATAGTGGTGCTGGGTTATTTCCCGCATACACGTGTTGCGTTATATGTGGGGCTAGGTTGGGTGGCATTACTGACTGCCTGCTATTTCCTGTGGGTCAAGAAATCGGGTGAGAAAAAAGCCTGATTAATAAAAAAGATAGTGTTTATGAAAGCCATCTTGTCAGAGCAGGATGGCTTTTATGTTTTTGTCGAACTCACATATGCTTTTCACCTGAAATAATTCACATGCTCAGATAGCTGATTTGTGGCGGGGATCGTGGCAAACTAACAGACTTAATATTATTGAGGTTTAGAGGTGCTTGTGGATAAGATTTTTGTAGATGAAGCCGTCGCGGAGCTGCATACCATTCAGGATATGCTGCGCTGGGCAACCAGCCGTTTCAGTGCAGCCGGCATCTATTATGGTCATGGGACAGATAACCCATGGGATGAGGCTTTGCAATTGGTTCTTCCAACATTGCACCTGCCTATCGATATACCAGAAAACATGATGACATCCCGCCTGACAACAACGGAGCGTCATCGAATCGCTGAATGTGTTCAGCGCCGCATCAACGATCGCATTCCGATCGCTTACCTGACTAACCGTGCATGGTTCTGTGGGCATGAGTTCTATGTTGATGATAGGGTTCTGGTACCACGTTCACCTATTGGTGAGTTGATTAACAATCAATTTGCAGGGTTGCTCCCACAGGAGCCAGCAACCATTCTTGATCTGTGCACCGGAAGCGGTTGTATTGCAATTGCGTGTGCTCATGCTTTCCCTGAGGCAGAAGTTGATGCAGTTGATATTTCTGCTGATGCCTTAGCTGTGACAGAACAGAATATTGAAAACCATGCTCTGTTACATCGCGTCATACCAATCCGCTCTGATATGTTCCGCGATATGCCTCCAATGAAATACGATCTTATCGTGACTAATCCACCTTATGTGGATGAAGAAGATATGAGTGATTTGCCGGATGAATTTCATCGTGAACCGGAGCTGGGTCTGGCTGCGGGAGTGGATGGGCTGGATCTGGTTCGTCGTATTCTTGCGACCGCCCCGGATTTCCTGACAAAAGAAGGTGTGCTGATATGTGAAGTCGGTAATAGCATGGTTCACCTGATTGGACAGTATCCTGATGTACCATTCACATGGCTGGAATTTGAACATGGTGGCGGTGGCGTCTTTATGCTGACCCGTAGCCAGTTAGTCGAATATCACGAACATTTTCACCTGTTCAAAGATTAAAGTTCGTTACACACAATATTAAGCCCAATGGTTAAAGTGTTCTTTAGCACATTTTATGCCCGATAAACTTCAAGTTACAATTGGTAATATGAGGTGAGCCCTTATATCTCCCTGCATTGCGGGGAGATATCACACGCCTCTTGAAGTTGAATTGGTATAGTCAAATAAATCGGGTGAAATAAATTATGCTTTAACCATTTGTTAGTTTATTGTTATTTAACATCTAATCTTAATACATAAGAAATAATGGCAGGATAGGTATGGCAGGCAACAGTATTGGACAGTTTTTCCGTGTTACTACATTTGGTGAATCTCACGGTCTTGCATTGGGTGGAATTGTTGATGGTGTTCCACCTGGTATTGTTATTTCGGAAGCCGATTTGCAAATTGATCTGGACAGGCGTCGTCCCGGGACTTCCCGCTATACCACTCAGCGCCGTGAACCCGATGAGGTTCGCATACTTTCTGGTGTTTTTGAGGGAGTAACAACCGGAACCAGTATTGGCTTATTAATTGAAAATACCGATCAACGTTCGCAAGACTACAGCGCGATCAAAGATGTTTTCCGTCCCGGTCATGCAGATTATACCTATGAACAAAAGTATGGGTTGCGCGATTATCGCGGAGGTGGCCGTTCATCTGCCCGTGAAACTGCAATACGTGTTGCTGCGGGAGCGATTGCCAAAAAATATTTATTCGAAAAACATGGTATTCGTATCCGTGCCTGCCTGACTCAGATGGGAGATATTCACTGTGAAATGAAAGATTGGGATCTGGTTGAGCAGAACCCATTTTTCTGTCCTGATGAAAGTAAATTAACTCAGCTTGATGAATTATTACGTGCCCTGAAGAAAGAAGGGGATTCCATTGGTGCCAGAGTGACCGTTGTGGCTGAAAATGTTCCGGCTGGATTAGGAGAACCGGTTTTTGACCGTCTGGATGCCGACATTGCTCATGCCCTAATGAGCATTAATGCTGTGAAAGGCGTAGAAATTGGTGATGGTTTTGGCGTAATTGGCCTGCGTGGCAGCGAAAACAGGGATGAAATCACCTCTCAAGGTTTTACCAGTAACCATGCGGGAGGCATTCTGGGTGGGATCAGTAGCAGTCAGCCCATTGTTGCCCATATTGCGCTGAAACCGACATCCAGCATTATGGTTTCAGGAAAAACCATTAATCGGCAGGGCGAAGAAGTGGATATGGTTACCCGTGGTCGGCATGATCCTTGTGTTGGTATCCGCGCAGTGCCTATTGCAGAGGCGATGATGGCGATTGTCCTGATGGATCATCTGTTGCGCCAGAGAGCACAATGTGCAGATGTGTCACCTTCGCTTCCAAGCTGGTGAACCAGAGCTTAACAAATATGAATAGGTGCCGAAAGACACCGTGATATCGGATAAGCAATTTTCTGGAGAAATACATCATGGAATGGTCATTACTGGGTCCGGAAGTTTATGGTTTACTCTTTTTAGTTGCTCTGGTTGCAGGTTTTATCGACTCAATTGCAGGTGGTGGCGGGCTGTTAACGATTCCCGCTTTATTATCTACAGGTATTACGCCGGTTCAGGCACTGGCAACAGGGAAACTTCAGGCTGTAGGTAGTTCACTCTCTGCCAGCCTGTATTTTATCCGCCGAGGAATAGTAAACTTACGTTCTCAACGATTTGCTATCACTATGACGGTTCTGGGTGGTATGGCAGGCGCATTACTGGTTCAGTTTGTATCACCGGATTTACTGCGCTATGCCTTACCGGTTCTGGTTATGATTATCGGTCTTTACTTCCTGTTGGTACCCAATATAGGTGCAGAAGATCGACCGCGCCGTCTGGGTCCGATAGCATTTGGTTGCCTTGCCGGGGGAGGGATCGGGTTTTACGATGGTGTATTCGGGCCGGGAACCGGCTCTTTTCTGGCACTTTCTTACGTCATGCTCTGTGGTTACAATCTGGCCAAGGCAACTGCACATGCAAAAGTGCTGAATTGCGCAGCTAATCTCGGTGCATTGGTTTTCTTTATTCTTGGCGGGCAGGTTTTATGGCTGCTGGGTTTTGTTATGCTGGCCGGTCAGATGATTGGAGCACGCTTAGGAGCCGGTTTGGTATTAAGCAGAGGGCAGAAATTGATTCGCCCGATGCTGGTAACCATCTCTTTTTTAATGAGTATCAAATTGCTCCATGAACAGCATGGTGAAACCATCCGTTCCTGGCTGGCATTTTATTTTTAATTTTATATCTGCTGTCTTTCGAGTTACCTTTTTGTCACTTTCTGGTCGTAACTCGAATGTTATCGGATATAGGACATTAATTTTTAGGATTGTATTAATAAATGGCTGAACATCATTATCAACAACTAATTGAAATTTTTGATGATTGCTTTAGCGATGACTATAACACCCGTTTGATCAAAGGTGATGATGAGCCAATTTATCTACCCGCAGATGATAAAGAAGTTTATAACCGGGTCGTATTTGCCCACGGCTTTTACGCCAGCGGATTACATGAAATTTCCCATTGGTGCATTGCAGGTACAGAGCGTCGTAAATTGGTTGATTTTGGTTATTGGTATTGTCCCGATGGCCGCGATGCTCAAACTCAGGCTGAATTCGAAAAAGTCGAAATTAAACCCCAGGCGTTAGAGTGGCTATTCTGTATGGCTGCGGGCTTTCCGTTCAACATTAGTTGCGATAATCTGGACGGTGATTTTGAGCCGGATCGTTTTGCTTTTCAGCGGAAAGTTCATACTCAGGTCATTGCATACCTTGAAAATGGAATCCCCCTACGTGCGGCGCGCTTTATTCGCGCCCTGCAATCGTTTTACAATACCCCTCCACTAAAGGCAGAACATTTTCCTGACCCGGAAGATCCTTTTGCTAACTGATTTGATTTTTGAGGAAAAACAATGCTCGCAGAGTTTGAAACACGCATTCTGGCACAGATAGATGACATGGTTGCATATGCCAGTGATGACGAATTATTTGCTGGTGGATACCTCCGCGGGCATCTGACACTGGCTGTTGCTGAACTGGAGCAGGAAGGTGCCAATACTATTGAACAGCTTCATCAGCGTGTAGAGGAAAGCGTTCAGAAAGCGATTAAGGCTGGCGAATTGACACCGCCGGATCAGGTTTTGATTTTATCCACTTGGAAAAAGCTACTGGATAGTGCGAGATCATAATTTTTGACGCTATTTTGAGGGTTGTTTTACAGCCCTCTCTTACATAGAAATGCGTAGCGCTTCGCAATTAATGATAAATAACAGATAATCTTAAATATTGAATGTTCTTTTATGAAAGAAATAAAGTAAAATTATTGGGTAGTAAGATTTGATTTTTATATATTAAAGTTACGTGTCTGCGTAATTTAATGATTTTGTTATATATTATTTGAGATTTTATTTTGTTATTAGTGGAACAGCTGATGATTTAAAAAATGAATGATGATAGAGTTTGTAGCATTATGGAAAAACAATGTATTTTAAATTTATTGCTAATGTATGAATTTAAAATGCAATTATTAATCTGTTATTTAAAAATTACAAATGTAAATTCTCTTTAAAAACACAGAATAGAAAAAGGATATTTCGGAGGTGGTATATGAGAATTGAGGACAATGTTGTTCAAAGGGAATATGGGGATCACAATCAGCAATATAAAAAGTACTTTTTACCTGAATCGATAAGTTTTAGTACTTTCAACCTGACAGGGAGAACGGAAATGAATGTAATATTAGAAAAAAGATTTGAAAATATGGGGGTAGATGTTTCACAATTAAAAACAGATGTTTCACTGTTAAAAATAGACGTAATAGAGCTAAAGACAGATGTAAAACAATTAAAAACAGACGTAATAGAGTTAAAATCAGATGTAACAGAGCTAAAGACAGATGTAAAACAATTAAAAACAGACGTAATAGAGTTAAAGTCAGACGTAGCAGATCTAAAAACAGATGTAACTGAGCTAAAAATAGACGTAGGAATTATAAAAAATACCTATGCAACTAAGGCTGATATTGAATCAGTAAAGGTGCTTATCCATACTGAGATTGCATCTGTAAATAAAGAAATGGCATCTATCCATAAGACGCTATTAGAGAAAATAACATCTCAGACAAAGTGGATGGTAACAATGATGTTTGGTTTTTCTGGTATTATTATCGCCGCAATGAAATTGATGCTTCCATCCTGAATAATTACCGAGGTGGTATAATGTTTACTATTCGGCCAACACAGTTATCAGATATAAATCAGTTAGCTATAATTGAACATTCCGCTGCGCAACTATTTTGTCTTATACCTGAACTAGCCTGGATTTCTGATGGTCATATACAGACTGAACAACAACATTTGGGTTATATTGTGCAACACAATAGCTGGGTTGCAATAAATAATAAGGGTGTTCCTGTAGGTTTTATTCTGGTGAAAACTCTGGAGGACGGGTTACATATTTTTGAGCTATCTGTGCATGGAGATTGGCAAAGAAAGGGTATAGGCAAGGAATTAATAGAAACAGTTATTCAAGTAGCTAAGCAACGCAAATTACAGTCTGTCACTTTAACAACTTTCCGTAATGTCCTTTGGAATGCGCCTTTTTACCAAAAACTGGGGTTTGTTATCTTGGAACCGCAAGAAATGGGTGAGGAATTACAACAGATTTTGCAAGGTGAAATTGAATATGGTTTTTCGGCAGAACAGCGTTGTGCTATGAAACGCCCTATAATTATATGAACCGATTGTAATTCAGTTAGTGCCCCCAGTCACATAACTTATCTACGTGACTGGAGATTAGTTTCATTATTGCCGTGCGACATCAGTGTAATTTAAGGTTTTTCTGTTTTTACCTTTTTTCCACGTAACAGTTTTCTGACCCAGAAGCGATTAGGGTTTAAAGCCGCTAATGTTTCATCATCAAGCGGTAGAGCTTCACCAAAAATTTGTCCTGCGAGTAACTCAGCACTTAAAGAGGCAGAGCATAATCCACGAGATCCTAACGCACCAATAACAAACAGGTCAGGATAACAAGGGGACTCGTCAATTTTCTCTCCGGACTGCATTTGTTGGGGCAAGTTGGCATACTTTTTCAGAATCTCTTTGAGAACAGGCACATTACCCACCATTGGCATATGATCCCGAATGACACAGCGTATTCCCTGACGAGACTTATTTTCTGATATATCAACCTCTTTTACCCACTCAACATCAGGAAAACACTTCAATAAACGGTCTCGGTTTTCTTGTTGCTCGACGGTGGAATATTCAATATCCAGAAAATTACGCTGGTAACTTGCGCCAATACAGTGATATTGATTCTGTGGATTGGCAGGCGTCATATAACCATCGTAACAGAGTACACTTTTTAGCTGGCTGAGATGCTTGGTAGTTGGGATATGACTAACCTGTCCACGAACAGCAGTCACTGGGAGCTTTTCAGTTTGTTCAAATTGTGGCAAACAGTGTCCATTGGCAATAACAACCACTTTATGGGTTTTAAGCTGTACTTGTCCCTGATGTTCAATATGTAGCTGCCAGCCGTTTTCATATTGAGCCAGACGTATTATTTTATGGTTGAAGTGCGTACACATACCACGTTGTTGTGCGAGCTTGATGGCTTCCTGAGTCAACTGTCCCGGATATAACCATCCGCCCTGTGGATAATGTACCCCATGATAATTGACATCCAGCCCACTAATCTGGCTCAGTTGCTGGCGATCCATTTCAACAGCAATTTCTTCTGGCCATACTGTTTGGAGTATCCCAGATATTTTTTTATCCGATTTTTCATCGTAGGCCAGCTGGCTAACTCCATCCCACTGATGATCAAATAAAACGCCCTGATCAGTCAGGTGATCATATTGGCGACGGGCAAAGGTAAATGCGGAGGTGAAAAATCGCTCTAGTGGATCATTCTGACCATTCAGTAAGGGGTACAATGCGCCTTGTTGATTACCTGATGCATTCTGTGCGAGGTGTTCATCCTGACAATACAGGGTGACTTTTGCACCACGACGCAATAAAGCTAGGGCGGTCAGTGCGCTGGCAATACCGCCGCCAATAATGGCGATATCGTCAGTGTATGTTGCGCTTTGGCGGGTAAACCAGGGAGTATCGGAGCTGGGATTATGAACTGTGGGAAGTAAAGTGCCCGTCAGCATCTCTCTTTTACGTCCGAAACCTTTTATTTTTTTGACATCAAAGCCTGCTTCTTGTAATCCACGGCGAACTAAACCAGCGGAAGTAAATGTCGCAAATGTTCCTTCCGGACGGGAAAATTTTGCCATAGAAGTGAACAGTTGTTCGCTCCACATTTGTGGATTTTTAGCTGGGGCAAAACCATCTAAAAACCATGCATCAATTTTGCTTTTCAAGCCAGAAGTTATCTTGGGTAATAGCTCATTTACATCACCAAACCAAAGATCCAGCGTGATAGCACCATTATCCAGAATTAATCGATGGCAACCTGAGAGTGGTAAGGGCCACTGTTGACATAATTTCTCAGAGAATGGCTGAAGTTCTGGCCAGCGCTGATGGGCATTTTTTAGGTCTGCGATTTTTAATGGATATTTTTCAAAACTAATGTAATGCAGTCTGTTTAATGTGGCATCGGGTGACTGCTGCCTGAAAGCTGAGAAAGCGCGCCATATCGCCAGAAAATTTAACCCTGTACCAAATCCGGTTTCAGCAATAACGCAATCAGAACGAGGGTGTGTGTTAAAACGTTGAGGAAAATGATTACCTTTCAAAAATACATATACCGTTTCTTCCAACCCGTCTTGATTTGAAAAATAAACATCATCAAACTGCTCAGAAATAGGTGTTCCCTGTTCATTCCAGCTTAGGGTCGCGCTACTGATAGCACTGTTTTTCACGATACTGTTTTTCAAAATAAGACCTGTATTGTTGCGAAGAATAATGGGGGATTTTAACGGTCTTGATGCGGTTACACCACCTATAGAGGATCTTAAGAACTGACTCTGATCAATTGTTCCACGATTTTTAACCTGATCGGACTTGTTCAGCGTACAAGTGTACGCTAAAGTGCGAGTAGGAAATCCCGCAGGTAAACATATTGATGAGGTAATTAATGAAAAGAGCAGTAATCACTGGTCTGGGAATTGTTTCCAGTATTGGTAATAACCAGAAAGAGGTGCTTAAATCTCTGAAAGAAGGCCTTTCCGGGATAACTTTTTCCGAAGAATTCAAAGAAATGGGGCTTCGCAGCCAAGTTTGGGGAAATGTCAAACTGGATACAACAGGTTTGATTGACCGAAAAACACAGCGCTTTATGAGTGATGCTTCTGTTTATGCTTACCTGGCAATGGACGAGGCAATTAAAGATTCCGGCCTGTCAGATGATCAGGTTTCTAATTTACGCACAGGGCTGGTTGTCGGCTCGGGTGGTGGCTCTCCTCATAATCAGGTTGTCTGTGCGGACGGTATGCGTTCCCGTGGCTTACGGGGAGTCGGGCCTTATATGGTTACAAGAACAATGGCTTCCGGTATTTCAGCCTGTCTGGCAACACCATTTAAAATTAAAGGCGTGAACTATTCGATCAGCTCCGCTTGTTCGACCTCTGCGCATTGTATCGGTCATGCTGTTGAATTAATTCAGCTTGGCAAACAGGATGTTATTTTTGCTGGTGGTGGTGAAGAGCTTAGCTGGGAAATAGCCTGTGAATTTGATGCAATGGGTGCGCTTTCCACCAAATATAATGAAACGCCGGATCGTGCTTCCCGTACTTATGACCAAAACCGTGACGGATTTGTTATCGCAGGCGGTGGCGGTATCGTGGTTGTTGAGGAATTAGAACATGCATTAGCCCGTGGCGCGCATATTTATGCTGAAGTTATTGGTTACGGAGCAAATTCCGATGGTATGGACATGGTAGCACCTTCAGGCGAAGGGGCTGTTCGCTGTATGAGAATGGCTATGGACGGTATGGATGGTGAAGTAGACTATATCAATACACATGGCACATCGACACCGGTTGGTGACCTGAAAGAGCTGGAAGCTATCAGAGAAGTATTTGGTGATAACACACCTGCAATTTCAGCGACTAAGGCGATGACCGGGCATTCTTTGGGAGCGGCGGGTGCTCAGGAAGCAATTTATAGCCTGTTGATGCTGGAGCACGGGATTATTGCACCGAGCATTAATATCGAAGAGTTGGATGAAAAAGCGCTTGGTATGAATATTATTACAGAACCGACCGAACGCGAGCTAACAACAGTGATGTCCAATAGCTTCGGGTTCGGTGGTACAAATGCATCTTTGGTAATGCGTAAATATTCTGACTGATTTTCTGAAACTGAAAATTTTATCATTCTGAATAAAAGCCAATTCATCAGTTATGTGGATTGGCTATAAATTTTCCTGCTCTTCTGCCGTTTTTTGCGAATGATCAGTAATGTAGGCGGAATAATAAGAACCAGTGCAGCTAAAACCAGCAGAGACTGAGCGATAGCACTGCTCCACAGGATATCAAAACTACCATTGCTGATTGAAAGTGCCCGCCTTAAGTTTTGCTCCAGCATTTCACCAAGCACAAACCCCAGAATAAGTGGCGACATTGGGAAGTTCATTTTCCTGAGAATGTAACCAAAAACCCCCAGACCAACCATTAACATCAGATCGAACGTGGTGCTGTGTACAGCATAAACGCCGACTGCTGAAATACTGGCAATGACCGGCACTAAAAACCACAGTGGAATACTTAGCATACGGGTAAATAGGCCAATCATTGGGATATTCATAATTAGCAATAGAATATTAGCAATAAGCAGTGCAGCGATTAGTCCCCACACGATATCTGGCTGTTCGGTAAACATCGCAGGTCCCGGAGTGATGTTATAGAGCGTCAGTGCGCCTATCATTACCGCAGTAGTGCCTGAGCCGGGGACACCAAGTGTCAGCATGGGAATGAAGGAACCACAAGCGGATGCATTATTGGCCGCTTCAGGGGCAGCAACCCCCCGGATATCACCTTTACCGAACGAATCACTGTTACCACTGATTCTTTTTTCTGTCATGTAGGTGATTGCGCTGGCAATGGTCGCTCCGGCGCCGGGCAGTATTCCGACAAAGAAGCCAATAACTGATGAGCGTAATATTGGCCCGGTACAGGCTTTAGCTTCTTTTTTATTAAACAGTAATCTTCCGGTTTTACTTATTACTTTTTGGCCGGTAGACGTGCTTTCCAGCATCAACAGAATTTCGCTGACAGAGAACAGCCCAATGACAACGACAATAAACTGAATTCCGTCGGAGAGGTGGACACTATCGAAGGTGAAGCGATAAACACCGGTATTGGAATCAACGCCAACGGTGGCTAAACCCAAACCAATCAAGGCCGCCAGTAGCGATTTCACCGGGTTTTGGCTCATCATGCTACCAAGACAGGCAATTGCAAAAACCATCAGGGCAAAATATTCGGCAGGCCCGAATGCTAAAGACCATTTTGCCAGAAGAGGCGCAAATAAAATGATCCCGGCAATAGCCAGAATTGAGCCACAGAATGAACTGACTGCTGAGATAGATAATGCAACCCCGGCTTTCCCTTGTTTTGCCATCGGGTGCCCATCCAGCGCGGTCATAATAGCAGCGGCATCCCCCGGCACATTCAGCAGAATTGAAGATATCCTCCCTCCATATTCACAGCCAATATAGACCGTTGCCAGTAAGATTAAGGCGGATTCTGCCGGGAGCTTCAGAGCAAAGGCCAGAGGTAATAAAATTGCAACACCATTGATTGGGCCAAGACCCGGAAGCAGGCCAACAACAGTACCAATAAAACACCCGATTAATGCAATGACCAGATTTTTAGGGATTAATGCGACTTCAAAACCCTGTGTTAGGTATATCCATGTATCCATTTTGATCTCCTTACCTGAACAGGCTACCAATTGGCAGAGTGACATCTAACAGGCGATCAAAGATAAAAAAGAGAGAGGTGCCTAAGATCAAGCCAGAAACAATTGCCGCGGGAAGCGTGGCGTTAAATAGCAATGCGATACTGACAGTCAATAATGTTGTTGCCAGAGGGAAGCCTAACCACTCAAACGTTCCGGCATAAAAGATCAGTGAGGTAATCAGCAATAATAAACGGAGTAATGTTTGTGGAGCAGGCCAGTTAACTATTTCAGGTTTTCTGAATAGTAGCAGCAGTGCGCACAGTGCCATTAACGAAATAATAGCAATCGGGAAAGGGCGCGGGCCTAGTGGTTCATAACTGTATTCACTATGGATACCCCACCCAATGACTAGCCCTATTCCGCATAGCGCTAACCAGATGACGGCAAAAATACGATCACTCATAATTCAGTCCTTCTTATTTTGCTAAACCAAAAGATTTAGCCATTTCATGGTACTGAGTAACCTGTTTTCTCACATAATCATCCAGCTCTTTGCCTGTCATATTGAATTCAAACAGACCTCGCAGCTCACGCTGTTTTTTAAATTCGTCTGTTTGTTGCAGTTTGTTGAACGTGTCAACCCACCATTGATATTGTTCATCAGAAACTTTCGGTCCCATGTAAAAACCCCGGATCACCGGCCATACAATGTCGTAACCCTGTTCTTTAGCTGTCGGGATATCCGCCAGAACGCCATCAAGTCTTTTGTCTGCATAGACAGCAAGAACACGAATCTTATCACTTGTCAGGTAAGGTAGCGCTTCGCTGATATCGCCGGAAAAAACCTGAATATGGTTACCCAGCAGGGCCGTAAGCGCTTCTCCACCACCTTCAAAGGCGACATAACGCATTTTGTGTGGATCAATACCAGCTTCTTTGGCTAGTAATGCAGTTTTCATCCAATCCTGACCGCCGATGGAGGCACCGGCACCAAATACAATATTGGCGGGATTGCTCTGAAATACATTGATGAGATCTTTTAAAGTCTTATAAGGAGAGTCCTGACGAACGGCAATCATACCGTAATCAGTACCAACACCCGCCAGCCAGCGCACATCATTCACGTTGTAGCGCCCGAATTTTCCCTGAGCAAGATTTAGTAGCGAACCACCGGAAAAGGCGACAATCGTCCCCGGCTCAGCAGGCCGCTGGGCAGCAATAGCATTGTAGGCAACAGCACCGACTCCACCGGGCATAAATGTGACCCGCATAGGAGAATTAATGGCTTTAGTTTCTAATAATGAGACTTGAGCTAATTTACAGGTTAAGTCAAACCCGCCACCGGGTTTGGCTGGAGCGATACATTCAGTTCTGTCAGGGGCGCTGGCTGCAAAGGTATTGACACTGAAAAGTAAACCAGTAGTCACTAATAATGTTTTTAATATTTTCATTTTTTATTCCTCATATGGCACCAGTCCAGTAATGATGACAATGCAATAAATCTCCGGTGCATTATTATTTATAGAACTGAAACCTCTTATTAGCCGTGAAAAATGCCTATATGTGACATTAATCACCTAATGTCATATTTGACTTACTTTGAAATACACCGAAATGTTTAATGCTATGTATAACTGAAATAGAGTAAATCTGATCTTATGTTTTTATATTATATAATCTTATTTAAATGTATCTTTAATAGAATTCACTATTAGAATTCGTTAATGATGAATAAATTTACTTTATGTGTTTTCCTGAAAGAATTTGATATTCATGAAAATAAATTTATAGATTATAGAATCAATAGGTTTCAGTTGAATACTTCACAAGTCGGTCATGAACAATAAATGCTGGGAATGGTAAATAAGTTCAGTTAGGAGGGTATTTTATTATGATCTGTTTTTGTAGTTATCGCCCAATGATATTATTGGGCGATAACCGGTGACAAAATTATTTAAAATTTCTGATGATTAACTTTTGATACTTTTTTCAGTTTGTTTTTTATAACTGTTAATTGGAGTACGTAATTGTTGGGCAATCATCACACCAGCTAACACAATACCTCCTCCGATAAGGTGGTAGCTATACATCTTCTCATGAAGCACTACAATCGCAATAATGGCAGTAAAGACCGGAGCCAGATTCATAAATATCGATGTCATATTTGCACCCAGTCGGCTAACTCCCTGTATCCACACATAAGGTGCAATAATTGAAGCCGGAATACCCGCAAACAGTACAAGAGGGATATTATCACTGGTTAGCTGGACATCTTCTGTCATCATGAAGTTGGGCGAAAGTAACAGCACACCAAACCCGATCTGTATATAAAGTGCCTGCCAGTTGGGTAATGGAATTGCCCAACGTTTGGTCAGGACGCCGTACAGAGCGTAAGCGGCTGATGCAATAAACATCATTACGTCTCCGATCCCTAATCCGTTCTCCAGCAAAGTAGACGGTTCACCTTTACCCACTAGCCATATCAGCCCAAATAGTGATAAAGCACTTCCGAGTATAATTCCAACGGTCGGTGTGATCCGTAGAACAAATATACTGAGTATGATCGTCAGCAACGGAATTAATGAGGTTAAGATCCCAATCAGTGTTGCACTGACAGTATGAGCGGCATAGTAAATCAGGCTTTGATTAAGAACCATACCAAGAAAACCCAGAATCAATAATTTCCACCAGTGTGGGATGATTGTTTTCCACTGTTTTAGTACCGGCAGTAAGATAAAAGGCGTCAAAATCAAAAACGCGACAAACCAGCGATAGAAAGCGATAGCGCCGGGTTCAATTGAGGTTGCTGCGGACTTACTGACTACCGCATTAGCTGACCAAATCAGGACAGCAATAAGGGGAAATAATAAATTTTTCATTGAATTTAATTGTGTGTAGAACATCGTGCACTTAGTGTAGCAGTGACCGATTTATTATATATATCGATAATCCGCCAACTGATGAGGCAATCAGGACAATTTATAAATTCTTCTCCGTTTTTGGAAGTAAAAATGAATTTTTTGAAAGGGAGTTAACCAAATGATGTTTCAGTTACCGGACTGGGATATGCCCAACACTCTCATTTTTCGTGATGAAACCCTGAATGCTGATACTGAATTTATGTTGCATTCCCACCCATTCGGGCAATTGATTTATGTTGTCTGCGGCGTTATGGAGATGACTGTGGAAGGACAACGTTTTCTGGCTCCACCGGAGTTTTGTATCTGGATCCCGAAAAATAGGGTTCATTCGAGTTATAACCGGAAAACAATGCGGTTTTGGATAATCGATATTTCACCGCAATTGAGCAAATCTTTGCCCTCTCATCCATGTATTATCCGGTTAAGTTCTATTTTTAATGCCATTATGCAGGATTTCTTTAGCCGTAAGGTTATTCGGCCACAGACCAATAAAGATCAGCGTCTGGCACAGATCCTTATCGATCAGTTGGAACTTTCACCAAGCCAGAATACTTACCTGCCTTCATCAAAAGATAAACTTCTCGCGCCGATTTTACAGGCACTAGAGCATAATCCCGCTGATAACACGCCATTGGTAGAATGGGCAAAGAAACGTTATACCTCGGAAAGAACCTTATCACGTCGCTGTCAGCAAGAGTTAGGAATGTCTTTTAGTGAGTGGCGACAGCGTCTGCGTTTTCTGCATGCAATTTCTTTACTGGGACAGGGAAAAAGCGTTCATGAAGTTGCATTTGATGTTGGCTATAGCTCATCGTCGGCTTTTATTGCCATGTTTCAACAAATTGCCGGAACAACACCAGAGCGTTTCAGGAAAGGGTGAGTTGAAATTAACACCAATCAGAGTGCATGAGGCTGCGGAAATTTCTAATAAAGAGCCAATCAGAAAGAGAAAGGGAGATTAGTCATTACGTCGATTAAATGGCAGAATAGCGGATCACGCCCACTTAAGTCGTTGGATAAGAAAAGTGAAAATTTTAGTCGATGAAAATATGCCTTATGCTGAACAACTCTTTAAACAATTAGGAGAAGTTCAGGTAATTCCGGGGCGCCCTGTGCCTGAGGGTGTTTTGGAACATGCAGATGCCTTTATGGTGCGTTCTGTCACTAAAGTTAATGAGTCCCTGTTAAAAGGCAGTGCTGTAAAATTTGTCGGTACAGCGACTGCGGGCATGGATCATGTTGATCAGCCGTGGTTAGAGCAGGCGGGGATCGGCTTTTCTGCTGCCCCCGGATGCAACGCAATTGCTGTCGTTGAGTATGTTTTCTCCGCGCTGATGATATTGGCAGAGCAGGATCAATTTCAGCTGAAAGATAAAACTGTCGGTATTGTCGGTGTTGGTAATGTCGGGGGGCGTCTGGCAGCACGACTGGCCGCTCTGGGCGTGAAAACCCTGTTGTGCGACCCGCCACGGGCAGATCGGGGAGATGAAGGTGAATTCTGGCCTTTGGAAAAACTGGTCAAAGAGGCAGATATTCTGACATTCCATACCCCGCTCAATACATCAGGCCCTTATCAGACTTATCATCTGGCCGATGCAGAACTGCTTTCTGCCTTGCCGGATAATCGCATCTTAATTAATGCCAGCCGTGGCGAAGTGGTTGATAATCAGGCACTGTTATCAGCTTTACAAAACGGAAAAAAATTGCGCGTCGTACTTGATGTCTGGGAACCAGAACCTAACCTTTCATTACCTTTGCTGGAGCGGGTGGATATCGGTACACCTCATATTGCGGGATATACTCTGGAAGGCAAGGCTCGTGGTACAACTCAGGTTTTTGAGGCGTATTGTGAATTTTTAGGGAAGCCACAAAAAACCGCATTGTCTGACTTACTGCCTGAGTCTGATTTCAGCCATATCACTGTTCGTGGTGAAGTGACACAAAGCATCCTGAAGCGTCTGATGCATTTAGTGTATGATGTGCGCCGTGATGATGCACCATTGCGTCAGGTAGCCGGGCAGAACGGTGCTTTTGACCAGCTGCGGAAAAATTATCCGGAACGCCGTGAGTGGTCTTCCCTGACAGTGCATTGTGATTCTGAAAGCAGTGCTCAATTACTATCCCAGATTGGATTTGACGCTAAAGTCATTTAAAAACATTTGATCAGCGGAATTCAATTAACCGTATTGAATTAACTGTATTGAGTTAACAACAGGCAGAATTCTCTGCCTGCCAGCAAAATAAAAGAGAAGTGGAGAGAACCAACATGTCAGAAGGTTGGAATATTGCGCTGTTGGGTGCAACGGGCGCAGTAGGTGAGGCGATATTGGCGTTATTACAGGAGCGCCAGTTTCCGGTTGGTGAACTGCATCTTCTTGCCAGTGAACAAAGTGCCGGTAGCATTAAGCGGTTTAACGGTAAGAACGTTACTGTTCGCGATGTTGCCGAATTTGACTGGTCACAGGTACAGCTAGCATTTTTTGCTGTGGGTATGGAAGTCACAGCACAACATATTGCACAGGCAACAGAAGCGGGCTGTCTGGTGATTGATAGCAGCGGGTTGTTTGCCGCTGAACCGGATGTTCCATTGGTTGTGCCGACAGTAAACCCGCATGCGCTGGCTGAGTATCGTAACCGTAATATTGTTGCGGTTGCAGATAGTGCAACCAGTCAGGTGTTAACGGCTATCAAACCTTTAATTGATACTGCGGGTATCGCGCGTTTACAGCTGACCAATATCCTGCCGGTTTCTGTTCATGGTAAAGCCGCTATTGACGAATTGGCGGGGCAAAGTGCCCGTTTATTGAATGGTATTCCACCAGATGAAGGGCGTTTCAATAAACAATTGGCATTCAACTTACTGCCTTTGCTGCCTGATGTGGAAGGAACAGTGCGTGAAGAGCGCCGGATTGTCGATCAGGTTCGCAGAATATTACAGGATGAAGGTTTACCTGTTTCAGTCAGTTGTGTTCAGTCTTCCGTTTTCTACGGTATTGCCCAGATGGTCAGTGTAGAAACACTGCGTCCGGTTGGCGTAGAAGAAGCGCGTGACGAATTTGAACGTCTTGAAGAAATTCAGGTCTCAGAAGAGGGTGATTACCCGACTCAGGTCACTGATGCATCAGGTGCTGATGGGCTGAGTATCGGTTGTCTGCGGAATGATTACGGAATGCCGGAGATGTTACAGTTCTGGTCTGTTGCCGATAACATCCGCTTCGGTGGTGCATTGATGGCGGTTGAAATCGCAGAAAAACTGATGCAGGAGCAATTTTACTGATGTCTGATACAGAACTGAATCAGTCTGTGCCAGAAGCAAAAAAAGTGAAAATTGCACTGGGGATTGAATACGACGGCAGCCGCTATTACGGCTGGCAGCGTCAGCAGGAAGTCAGAAGTGTTCAGGCATGTCTGGAAAAAGCGCTGTCAAAAGTTGCAAATGAGCCAATTGCTGTTTTCTGTGCAGGCAGAACGGATGCGGGTGTCCATGCAACGGGGCAGGTTGTGCATTTTGAAACTTCGGCACAGCGTAAAGATGCTGCATGGACAATGGGCGTTAATACCCATTTACCTGCGGATATTGCGGTGCGTTGGGTGAAAGCGGTAGATGATGAATTTCATGCCCGTTTCAGCGCAACAGCACGCCGGTATCGGTACGTTATCTTTAACCATCGTTACCGTCCTGCGGTATTGGCGAAAGGAGTCACGCATTTTCATTATCCGTTGGATGAGAGAAAGATGCATGAAGCAGCACAATGTCTGTTAGGAGAGAATGATTTTACGTCTTTCAGGGCAGTGCAGTGCCAGTCCAATTCGCCTTGGCGCAATCTGATGCACATTAATGTCAGTCGTCACGGACATTATGTTGTCGTGGATATCAAGGCGAATGCGTTTGTCCATCATATGGTGCGTAATATTGTCGGCAGCTTGCTTGAAATTGGCTGTGGCAATCAGGGCGTACAATGGATGGCTGAGCTGTTAGCACTGAAAGATCGGACAAAAGCAGCAGCAACTGCTAAAGCTGAAGGGCTATATTTAGTTGCGGTGGATTATCCTGCTCATTTTGGGTTGCCTGAGCCGGTGATGGGGCCTTTGTTTTTGGCTGATGAGTTAGTTTCTGACTGATGAACTGGTTTTTGACTGATAAATGCTGATTTTTTCGAATGACGGCAGGGATGTTTGAGTACTACGAGGAATATTATGGAGTTTTTTACTCATTTTATTGATTTCGCGAAGTTCATTGTTGATTTTATTTTACATATTGATGCCCACTTGGCTGAATTAGTTGCCAATTATGGTGACTGGGTATATGGGATCTTATTTTTAATCGTATTTTGTGAAACGGGGCTGGTGGTTACACCGTTCCTGCCGGGAGACTCACTGTTATTTGTAGCAGGAGCGCTGTCGGCATTGGATTCTAACGATCTTAACGTACATATTATGGCCGCATTGATAATTGCCGCGGCAATTATCGGGGATGCTATAAACTATACTATTGGTCGTGTTTTCGGTGAGAAACTGTTCAATAATCCAAATTCCCGGATTTTCCGTCGCAGCTATCTGGATAAAACTCATCAGTTTTATGAGAAACATGGCGGAAAAGCGATAATTCTGGCGCGGTTTGTGCCAATCATCCGAACATTTGCTCCATTCGTTGCCGGGATGGGAAAAATGTCTTACCGACATTTTGCTGCATATAATGTTATTGGGGCATTGATATGGGTATTATTGTTCACTTATGCCGGTTATTTATTCGGTGACATGCCGATTATCCAACAGAATCTGAAATTATTGATTGTTGCAATCATATTTATTTCTATTCTGCCGGGTGTGATTGAAATCTGGCGTCATCGCCGGGCGACATCTAAAAAAGCGTCAGATAATAATTAGATGTCACTAAATGATAGATAGCGACAAACAGGTTTGAGCAGTTTTTTATCCACTCTGTTATAGCATTGTGGTTTAATGGCACGTAAAACAAAAGCTGGCTTATACCGAGGAAATGCAGCCCACGTTATAGGCCAGAATCAGACGGAAAGGTTCATTAATGAGCTGGATTGAAAAGATTCTAAACAAAAGCAAAATCATGCAAACTCGCAAGGCAAATATCCCTGAAGGAGTTTGGACTAAATGCGACAGTTGCAGTCAGGTGCTTTATCGCGCTGAATTAGAGCGTAACCTCGAAGTGTGTCCAAGATGTGACCACCATATGAAAATTTCTGCCCGTCAGCGTTTGCAGTCATTTTTGGATGAGGGAAGTACAACAGAGTTAGGCAGCGAATTAGAGCCTAAAGATATCCTGAAATTCCGCGATATCAAAAAATATAAAGATCGCCTGGCAGCAGCTCAGAAGCAGACTCAGGAAAAAGATGCCCTAGTCGTTATGAAAGGCTTGTTACATGATATGCCGGTTGTAGCGGGCGCATCTGAGTTTAACTTTATGGGCGGTTCAATGGGTTCGGTTGTCGGCGCTCGTTTTGTGCGTGGCGTTGAACAGGCACTGGAAGATAACTGCCCGTTTATCTGCTTTGTCTCCAGCGGTGGAGCACGTATGCAGGAATCACTGATGTCACTGATGCAGATGGCAAAAACCAGTGCTGCATTAGCGAAAATGCAGGATCGTGGCTTACCTTATATTTGTGTTCTGACTAACCCGACGTTTGGTGGTGTGACTGCAAGTATGGGTATGTTGGGTGACATCAATATTGCGGAGCCTAAGGCATTGATCGGTTTTGCTGGCCCACGGGTTATCGAGCAGACCGTACGTGAGAAATTACCGGAAGGTTTCCAGCGCAGTGAATTCCTGTTGGAAAAAGGTGCGATTGATATGATCATGCGCCGTCCGGAAATGAGAGAAAGAATTGCCAGTATGCTTGCCATGCTGACTAATCAGCCACATCCCGACGCGAAAAAAGAAGTAACAGAAATTGTTGCCGAACCTGCTGACGTCGAAGTTGACATAAACATCAACCCTAATAAAGAAGATGTCTGATACTTTACAAATTCCTCAAGCCACATCGTCACTGACGATGTGGCTTTCCTACCTTGGAAACCTGCACTCGAAAGCGATTGATATGGGGCTTGAGCGTATCGGTACGCTTGCCGATAAACTGGATTTATTACATCCGGCCCCTAAAGTCATTACAGTATCCGGTACCAATGGTAAGGGCACAACCTGTCATACCCTTGAATCCATTTTTCTGGCTGCGGGCCTGAAAGTCGGCGTTTACAGCTCTCCACATCTGGTGCGCTATACCGAGCGGGTACGTATTCAGGGTAATGAACCGACAGAGCAGGATTTTTGCCGTGTATTTGCCGGTATTGAATCTCAGCGTGGTGATATCTCCTTAACCTATTTTGAATATGGAACACTGGCGGCATTGCAGCTCTTCAAAGAAGCTGATCTTGACGTTGTGATCCTCGAAGTAGGGCTGGGTGGTCGTCTGGATGCCACTAATATTGTCGATGCAGATATTGCCGCTGTTACCAGCATTGCACTGGATCATACGGATTGGCTTGGCGCGGATCGTGAACATATCGGGCGCGAAAAAGCGGGTATTTTCCGTCATGGGCACTTTGCTGTCGTTGGCGAGCCGGATATGCCTCACTCCATTGCTGATGTTGCCGATGAACTGGGAGCAAAATTATTCTGCCGGGGTAAAGACTGGGATTTTGCCCAAGAAAAAGAGAGCTGGCACTGGCGCACAGTCGATAGACAATTTAACTCGTTGCCGATCCCTAACCTGCCATTAGCTAATGCTGCAACTGCACTGGGCGTCATTCATTGTCTGTTACAGCAGAATGATAAAGTCAGTCAGGCGATTAATGAACAGGCTATTCATGATGGCTTGAAGCGTGCCCAGTTACCGGGGCGTTTTCAAATCATAGGAGAAAAGCCGCGTATCATTCTGGATGTGGCACATAATCCCCATGCAGCCGGATATCTGGCACAAAAACTGGCGGAGTTATCCCGTTTACCGGGCAGTAAGGTACGGGGTGTTGTCGGCATGTTGCAGGATAAAGACATCGCGGGAACGCTGGTCTGTCTTAGCGGGCAAATTGACGAATGGTATTGTGCATCACTACATGAATTTCGTGGTGCAGAAGCGGCTGTGCTGGCTGAACACCTACCTGATGCCCGGATATTCCCGGACGTTGAACAGGCATGGCATCAGGCTATGGAAGAGGCATCAGAGCAGGATATTATCGTGGTCTGTGGTTCTTTCCATACGGTCGCTCATGTTATGGAGTCATTGGAGGAGATAAAGGGACGTGGCAAGTAAATTTCAAAATCGCTTAGTCGGAACCATCGTTCTTGTGGCACTGAGTGTCATCGTGCTGCCGATGCTGCTGGACGGCGATAAGAAATACAATGAGGAAAAATTCGCTTCTATACCATTAGTGCCTAAGCCGGGTGATGAAGAGAATATTGATTCGATTCCGCCACTGACACAAAGTATGCCGTCTGCACCTCCGGAAGGGGCTGCAGAGGCGATGCAGACACAAGTTCAGGAGCCGCAGCAAGATACGGATACATTTTTCGACTCTTCAGCCCCGGAATCAGTATCTGAGCCACCGGCAGCAACGGCAAGAGACACCGGAGAACAGGTAAAACCTGATCTTTCTGTTGTTCCTAAAACAGAAACCAAACCGCAGGTTAAGGTAGAGAATCGCACTGAAAGCCAGCCGGAAGTGAAACCCCGTGCTGCTGAACAGGCACCGCAGGCCGTTGCTTATGTTGTGCAGCTTGGGGCATTAAAAAATGCGGATAAAGTGAATGAAATTGTGGCTAGGCTACGTCTTTCAGGGCATCAGGTCTATACGGTTCCTTCTTCAGCAGTACAAGGCCAGTTAACCCGTATTTATGTCGGGCCGAATGCATCAAAACAGGCTTTGGGGTCTATTTTGCCTGAACTGAGAGAATTAACCGGCTTACAGGGGCAAATTAAAAATTACACGCCATAACATCATGCTGTTACATGCTGGGCTAAAACCCGCCGTGAAAGATCTGGAACCCTTCATAATGCACATAGCTTGTACAGGCAGATATGAACGGTTCCTTAAATTATTTTTAATAGCAGAGTGATAAATCTGCTACGCAAACGTTTTCGTTTTCTGTTAGAATGCGCCCGACCTGAAAGTCGGGAGCCTGTTTTGGATTAAAATATGGTCTGGATAGATTATACAATTATTGCCATTATTGGTTTCTCTGCACTGGTCAGCCTGATTAGAGGCTTTGTTCGTGAGGCACTTTCACTGATCACTTGGGGATGTGCTTTCTTTGTTGCAAGCCACTTCTATACTTACCTGGCGGTTTATTTTACCCGTCTTGGAGATGAGCTGGTGCGCAATGGGGTAGCGATTGCTATTTTATTCATTGCAACACTGATTGTTGGTGCAGTAGTAAATTATGTGATTGGTTCACTTGTTCAGCGAACAGGCTTATCAGGTACTGATCGGGTTCTGGGGATCTGTTTCGGGGCGTTGCGTGGTGTATTAATCGTTTCTGCCATTTTGTTTATTGCAGACTCATTTACTCCGCTTCCCCAAAGTGCGGACTGGAAACAGTCGCAGTTGATCCCTCAGTTCAGTCAAATTATCAGGTGGTTTTTTGACTACCTGCAAAACGCGTCGAGTTTCCTACCGGAGAAATAGCCTTCTCCGCCTGACTGATGAGGAAAGACTACATGTGCGGTATTGTTGGTATCGTTGGTTTTACATCGGTTAACCAGTCGATTTATGATGCATTGACGGTGCTTCAGCACCGTGGACAGGATGCAGCAGGTATTGCGACTATTGATGGTAACAATGAATTCCGTTTACGTAAGGCCAATGGTTTGGTTAAAGATGTGTTTGAAACAAAACACATGTTACGTTTACAAGGAACAATCGGAATTGGGCATGTCCGTTACCCGACAGCGGGCAGTTCCAGCGCTTCTGAAGCCCAGCCTTTTTATGTGAACTCACCTTTTGGTATCACATTGGCACATAACGGCAATCTGACAAACGCACCGGAACTGAAAAAAAGTCTGTTTGAAAATGCCCGTCGCCATGTCAACACAACGTCTGATTCTGAAATCCTGCTGAATATTTTTGCTGATGAGTTAACTCAATTTCCGCATTTCCCATTAGAGCCTGATGATATTTTTGCGGCAATTGCGGCAATGCACCGGAAAATCCGGGGAGCTTATGCCTGTGTCGCGATGATTATCGGGCATGGTTTAGTGGCTTTCCGTGATCCGAACGGGATTCGGCCTCTGGTATTAGGGAAACGTACACTGGCAGATGGCCGCAGTGAATATATGGTGGCATCGGAAAGTGTGGCACTGGATACCTTAGGGTTTGAGTTCCTGCGGGATGTCGCTTCAGGTGAGGCTATTTATATTACTGAACAGGGGCAATTATTTACTCGCCAGTGTGCAGAAACCCCCTCATTAACTCCCTGTCTGTTCGAATTTGTTTACCTTGCCCGACCAGATTCCTTTATAGATAAAATTTCCGTTTATAACGCCCGGTTACGGATGGGAAGAAAATTAGGGGAAAAAATAGCTCGTGAATGGGAAGATTTACAAATAGACGTTGTTATCCCTATTCCTGAAACTTCCTGTGATATAGCACTGGAAATCGCCCATATTCTGGATAAACCTTATCGTCAGGGGTTTGTTAAAAACCGTTATGTCGGGCGTACCTTCATTATGCCCGGCCAGCATGAACGCCGAAAATCAGTCCGGCGTAAACTGAACGCCAACCGTGCTGAATTCCGTGGCAAAAACGTTTTACTGGTGGATGATTCTATTGTCCGTGGTACAACTTCGGAGCAAATTGTGGAACTGGCCCGGGAAGCTGGCGCTAAGAAAGTCTATTTTGCTTCGGCTGCTCCTGAAGTCCGCTTCCCGAATGTCTACGGGATAGACATGCCAAATGCTAATGAATTGATAGCGCATGGTCGTGAAGTTAATGAAATTCGCCAGTTGATTGGTGCTGATGCTCTGATATATCAGGATCTTTCTGATTTAATCACGGCGATGCATGAAGAAAACCCGGATATTGAAAAATTTGAATGTTCAGTTTTTGACGGTATCTATGTCACGAAAGATATTGATCAGACTTATCTCGATTATCTGGAAAACCTGCGTAAAGATGATGCCATGAAATTACAGGGACAGAGCGAAATCGAGAGTCTGGAAATCTATAATGAAGGATAATAACATTCCTATCATTGAGTTATTTCCGGTATTACTGAGGAGCGCATGAAAAAACTGATCGTCGGTCTGACAGGGGCAAGTGGTGCGATTTATGGTATTCGGCTACTACAGGTCTTACAACCTGTAGAGGGCATTGAAACACATCTGATAATCAGCCAGTCAGCCCGGCAAACACTGGCACTGGAGACAGACTACACTTTGCGTGAAGTGCAGTCCCTTGCTGATGTGGTACACGATAACCGTGACATTGCCGCCTCTATCTCTTCGGGATCATTTAAGACATCAGGGATGGTGATCTTACCTTGTTCCATCAAAACATTATCGGGCATTGTGCATAGCTATACGGATGGCCTAATCACCCGTGCTGCTGATGTTGTTTTGAAAGAGGGGCGTAAACTGGTGCTGGGGGTCAGAGAAACACCATTACATTTGGGGCATTTAAGGTTAATGACTCAGGCCGCTGAAATAGGGGCAGTAATTATGCCGCCAGTACCCGCATTTTATCATCGGCCTGAATCTGTTCAGGATATTGTCGACCAGACAGTCAACCGTGTGCTTGATCAGTTTGATATCGACCTGCCAGAAGATCTATTTAATCGCTGGCAGGGAGCAAAACCTGTCAATATTTAACGTATCAGTATTTAAAACGTCAGCGTTCAGTACTGCCTGACGTTTTCCGTCAGTAAATGTTTTAGGGCTTCTTCTAATTCAAAATAGCGGAAGCCGAATCCGGCTTCTTCCAGCCGCTTCGGTATCGCCTGTTGCCCGCCTAATACCAATGCTGCGGCTTCTCCCATAACTATTTTTAATACAAAAGCAGGGATTCGGAATACAGCAGGGCGATGCAGTACTTTTGCCAGTATTGCGCTGAACTGATCATTATGAACAGGATAGGGCGCGGTCATATTGAAAGGGCCCTCCAACTCAGGAGAGATCAGCAGATAGTAAATGCCATTGACCATATCATCAATATGGATCCACGGCATATATTGCCTACCATCCCCTATAGCTCCCCCAAGCCCTAAACGGAACATAGGCAGCATTTTACTAAGAGCACCTCCCTGACTTGCCAGCACAATACCTGTCCTCAGCAAACATACCCGGGTTTTTTCACTGTTAGCCTGTAAGGCCAATTTTTCCCAGCGTTCACAGAGTTGGTGGGAAAACTCATCATGGGGAGGCTCATCTTCTGATACAACGGACTGCCCTTGATCGCCATAATAGCCGACGGCTGAACCGGAAATAAAAACAGAAGGAGGAGACTCACCTGCTTTTATCAGTGCACTTAATTTTTCGGTCAGTTCCCAGCGGCTCTGGCAGAGTTTATCTTTTTGTTTTGGTGTCCATCGCTTATCTACGATAGGCTCACCGGCAAGATTGATAACTGCATCAAAGCCATCCAGAGTGTTCCGGTCATTCAATGTTGTCCAGCATTCCACCTGATCACTGAATAAAGAATAAACTTTTTGTGGAGACCGGCTCAGAACAGTGATGGAGTGGGAGAGTGAAAGTAATTGATAGACTAACCGTCGGCCTATCAGTCCAGTTCCCCCTGTAACTAAAATATGCATAACCACTCCTTGTGAACAAAGCAAAAGCGGGTATATCAGGGATCTCTCAGGCACACCAACTAGGCGGTATCCTGAAAAACGTAAAGTAACTATAGCAAGGGATGATGTATGCAGCAGCGAGATATGCTGTTATCTGCTATCGGCATCAAGTTTTCAGATGAAAAATTCACGTGGATAAATAATTAGGCCCGGTATATTTCGGGCAACTTCACAGCGACAAAGAAGCGACAAGTTTGTTGGGAACAAATTTGACCAGCCAAAGGCTGGCCTTAGGTGAAAGGCAGGAGCCTTTCATTAGCCCCCGATAGCGTAAGTGATGTTACCGGGGGAAGTGCAGCTAGCAAAAAATCAGTTTGGAGAGCTTACTTATTGTAGACGGCCTGCGTAGCAGGACGCTGGCTGATTTTTTCTAACCATTTTTCTACAGCGGGATAATCCTGCAAATTAATTTTTTGATATTCATAGCTATGCGCCCACGGATAAGTGGCAATATCCGCGATACTGTATTCATTGCCGCCGAGAAAAGGTGTTTTTTCCAGCTGGGTATTCAGTACTTTGTATAGCCGCTGAGTTTCTGTTACATAGCGATTTATTGCGTAGGGAACAACTTCAGGCGCATAGCGGTTAAAGTGATGATTTTGCCCGAGCATCGGGCCGAATCCTCCAACCTGCCAGAATAGCCATTGCAACTGCCGGATACGTTCCCGTTCATTCTGGCTCAATAGTTTTCCGGTTTTTTCGGCCAAATAGAGCAAAATAGCACCTGATTCGAAGAGCGATAAAGGTTCTCCTCCGTCGGCAGGTTGATGGTCGACAATAGCAGGAATTTTATTATTGGGTGAAATGGCGAGAAACTCTGGAGTGAACTGTTCATTGGCGCTTATATCGATTGGATAAATCGTATAAGGGAGGCCCACCTCTTCAAGAAACAGCGCAATTTTATGGCCATTAGGCGTAGGAGCATAGTATAGGTCTATCATATAACCTCTAGTAATAATAACGTTAGGATTAATGTTAGATTTATTACATTACCATTGTTCCTGTTTGGCTGTAAAATTCCACCGAAGCAAAAGTCGGCATATATATTATTTAGTAAAGGTTTGAAGATGACTCAAGAAAAATCAGTAGATATTGAGTGGGTTGATATTGTCAATGAAGAAAATGAAGTCATCGCGCAGGCAACCCGTGAGCAAATGCGTAATCAAAACCTGAGGCATCGGGCAACTTATATCGTTGTACATGATGGCATGGGGAAAATTCTGGTTCAGCACCGTACAGAAACAAAAGATTTTTACCCCGGCAAACTGGATGCAACTGCTGGTGGAGTAGTAACGATGGGAGAGCATCTGCTTGAATCAGCCCGTCGTGAAGCAGAGGAAGAACTGGGAATTGCGGGAATTCCTTTTGCTGAACATGGCATCTTCTATTACGAAGAAGACATTTGCCGTATATGGGGAGGCTTGTTCAGTTGTGTCAGCCGCGGGCCATTCGCATTACAGGAAGAAGAGGTTTCTGCGGTTTACTGGTTATCACCTGAAGAAATTACCGCCCGATGTGATGAATTTACGCCAGATTCTTTGAAAGCTCTTTCTCTGTGGCTGTCACGTAATAAAGATCTATCCTGATCCAATAAATATTCCCTTTTCATTGCCTATAAGCAGAATGGAGCCATAACGCTTCATTCTGGTTAGCAAAATCTGATGTCAACTCCCGCTGAATACCGGCAGGAGTGCAACATATTATTCCCAGTAACTCTGTACCAGCACTTTCTCCGTCTGTTGTGCCTTTTCCAAAACCTTCAAAGTGACCAATTATATTAAAACCATTCCAAAACGGCATACTGCCCGCAAGAAATGTGATAACAGAAGAATAGCTGTTCCGTTTTTATATAGAAAGTCAATATCATCAGAAAGCCCTAAGGATCATATTTGATAAACAAAAAATCTTATTTTAAATGCTGAATTATAACTCATGGTTTTATCTGATAATGTTTTTTCTCAGGTTTTATCTATATCTTTTAATCTTTCCTTTAACAGTTTAGCGAGAAAGCCAGATGTTTTTTATTTCCATTCATTAAGTCATGTTTTATTTACCATCTCCTCCTGATATTTTTTATCTATCACATATTAATTAATCTTTTTTTGTGTCGAAATGGTGTTATTTGTTTGTTTTTAAAGAATAACTTTTGATTTTACTTAGATTAAAGTAATTTTTTAAATTGAAACAACAATGGATTAAAGGTATACCAATACCCTGTTACGTAAAACGTTAGTCGTTTATCTTTATAGCGACAAACGTTATAAAATTTATAATGAACAAAATAATAAATATACTTAATATAGGCTTCGTCTTTTAGGTTGGATTCATTAGGGGAATGTTATGGCTTCATTGAATCACGAAAAAAATCTGACAATGGCCGATTTTTACAATGCCATTGTGCGTACCTTTATTGATGTCACCATTATTGGCGGAATTTATTTTTTCCTGTGTGGTTTACAGGGAGAAGCGCCTTCGGCCAGTGTTTATCTTATCATTTATCCTTTAGTTTCGATTGTTACAGTTTCTTTTGAGATTATATTTGATAATGTCAAATCTGCTCCGGATAAATATAGTCATAAGACTCTATCAAATAATGTTAAAAAGTCAGGCGTCCTGATAAACAAGAATGGCAGTGTTTATCGTTTATGGGGACTGATTACCCTCTATGCCTTTATGTTTTATATTATACTGATCCTGCCATTTTGTTTTTTATTACAGAGTATTTCTATTTCGTCACAATTAAATATTTGGTTAGCATTAATTGGCAGTTTTTTATTGATTTCACTTTCAAGTTGTTTCATTGTATCCAGACTTAAACATTACGCTATTGAACTGTATGGCCAACTATTCTCCGCTAAAAAAGGTGAAGTAAAAAAAGAAGACAGTGATTCTCATATAATATTTAGTTATTTTTTACCTTGGGCAATTATTGGTGCTGCGATTGCAGGTTTATTAGCATATGGTTATTTTCGTGCCGAAAGTGGTAATTTTACCGATGTAATTACCGTTTCAATGGTAGCCTTCAGTGCAGGCGGAACATCTTATATTATTTCTCTATGGATAGCTTATGTAACACAAAAACAAGCTATCCTCGATATCAAAGCAAATTTATTACATTTTGAAAAAGATGATAAGCTTGATGAATACTCAATGTATTTTCTCATTCATATCTTCAGTGGTGCTGTCATAACATTAATTTTTATTGCGTCTAAGTTTTTATCGATTGAGCATTTTTCTCTGATACAAATCATAGTTATTGAAACAATTGCCGGCGCAGCAGCTGCTGTAGCGGGTGCATTAGCGGGGTTATTAAGAGGAAGATCAAAAACGTTATCCTAAAAAGTTTAATTAATATTTTTGTCAGAATATCTTGCTAATCTATTTTGGCTGCGGGTATTTGAATACATATTCTAAAATATACTCAATAGATTGAGAATGGTGTTCCTGATAGCAGTGAAAACACTCAATACAGTGCATGAAATATGCGCTGGATACGGGATTGCTTTATTCAGAACGCGAGGGATGTATGTCCAGGACATATTTTTTGCATGACAGAAAAATTAATGGAGATATTGCGATTGTCGGGATGGCAACTCATTTCCCTGATGCCCCGAATTTATATCAATTCTGGGAAAACATCATAGGCAAAAAGGATTCTCTGATCGATATCACGGAGATGTCAAAAGAAGAATATTGGAAAAAAGAAGACTTTTACCATCCAGACCCGACAGCTACTGATAAAACTTATGGTCATCGAGCTGGCTTTGTGCCTGCGATTGATTTTGATCCGGTAGAATTCAAAATTCCTCCTGCAATTCTCGATTCACTCAGTACTGCTCAGTTATTTGCCTTGTATGTGGCTAAACAGGCAATGCAGGATGCTGGCTTGCTGGATCAGCAAAACAGTAAAACTGACCGTGATCGTATTGGTGTGATTTTAGGCGGTGGTGGCAACGGCAATACATCATTTTCGCTGGCTGCCCGCCAACAGGCACCTTATTTGCGTGAAATCATGACAAAGGCAGGTCTTTCCGAAGAAGTCGCGGATGAAATTATTGAACGTGCACACGGAATGTATCTGGAATGGAACGAAGACAGTTTTCCGGGATTTTTGGGGAATGTGGCTTGCGGCAGGATCGCCAGTTATTTTGATCTTGGCGGGACATCCTATATGGTGGATGCCGCTTGTGCCAGCAGTCTTGCCGCAATCAAGGCCGCTATCGGGGAATTACATTCCGGTAGCTGTGATGCTGTCTTGACGGGCGGCGTCAATCTGGAAAACTCCATTTTTTCTTTCCTGTGTTTCAGTAAAACCCCCGCCTTATCGAGAAATAACGTATCCCGCCCCTTCGATCAGAGTGCTGATGGCATGATGCTGGGGGATGGTGTGGGAATGCTGGTGTTAAAACGCCTTGAAGATGCAGAGCTGGATGGCGACAAAATCTATGCAGTCATCAAATCCGTTGAAGCTTCCAGTGATGGCCGTGCAAAGAGTATTTTTGCACCCCGTCTAGAAGGGCAGGTAAAAGCACTGAAACGGGCTTATGCCAGTGCAGGTATTATGCCGGCTGATATTCAGCTCGTTGAAGCACATGGCACCGGCACAGCCTCCGGCGATGATACTGAACTCAAGAGTTTGCACGCAGTCTTTGGGGAATTTCAGCTTCCGCCGAAATCGGTGGCAATCGGCAGTATCAAATCCCAAATTGGTCATACCCGTTGCGCCGCTGGCGCTGCTTCTATGATCAAAGTGGCACTGGCATTACACCATAAGGTATTACCACCAACAATTAATGTGGAAAAACCGACAGATTTGCTAATGTCGGAAAGCAGTCCGTTCTATGTCAACAGTGAATCCAGACCGTGGCTACGTTCAGTCAGAAATGCGCCCCGCCGGGCGGCACTGAGCGCATTTGGTTTCGGCGGAACTAACTTTCATGCCATTCTGGAAGAATATGAGAAACAGGCAAATGGCCGTTATCGGCTGAATGAATCCCCCTGGGTTGTGCTGCTTAAAGGGGAAAACCCCGCTGAATTACTTACGCAGTGTGAAGCCACATTATCCCTCTTTACCCGTAATTCAGCGGAAAATGCCATCCGCCGGCATCTTGAACAACAGGATATTGATAATTTACAGCGGCATCAGGCCAGAATACTGTTCGTTTCTCAGTCGCTAGAACAAACGGTGGAACTGCTTTCTACTGCGATCAGGCAATTACAGAAAAACAGCACAGAAGGCTGGGAGCACCCTCACGGGATCTATTATCAGCCTGAAGGGAAAATGCTGGATGGCAGAATCGTTGCCCTGTTTCCGGGGCAGGGTTCGCAATATGTCAATATGGCGCGGGATATTGCCAATGATTACCCTGAAATGCGTCAGGTACTGGAAGTACTGGATGATGTTGCCGTCAGTGAATCAGGTCACGAATTATCCCCGATCATTTACCCTGTTCCGGCTTTCTCAGATGAAGAATATGCCGGACAGCAGCAGCGGCTGACAGATACCGCTAATGCTCAGCCTGCATTGGGTGCAGTCAGTGCAGGTTATTTCAATATATTGGGAAATATGGGATTCAGGCCTGATTTTGTGGCTGGTCACAGCTATGGTGAGGTAACGGCACTTTGGGCAGCGGGCGTTCTTTCCGATAAAGATTTTCATCGGGTTTCCCTTGCCAGAGGCAGAGCCGCCGCATCAGCGCATCAGCTTTGTGGCACAGGTTCTGATGCCGGTGCGATGCTGGCGGCATCATTACCCCATGACCGGCGTGGAGAAATACTCCACCGTTATACAGGCGTTATTATTGCCAATGATAACTCTGAACAGCAGGTCGTCTTCGGAGGAGATACTGCTCAGATTAATCAGCTGCATAATGAATTGAAAAAACAAGGCATTCATTGCCGTATTCTGCCGGTATCTGCCGCTTTCCATACCCGGTTTATCCAGCCCGCTTATCAGCCTTATCGTGAATATCTGGCGGATATTAACTTCCAGTCACCGGAGTGCCGGTTATTTTCCAGTGCAACGGCAGAACCTTATAGCCGCTCACCTCAGTTGATCAAAGAATTACTGGCAGAGCAGCTGATAAAACCCGTCCAATTCCGCCAGACCATAGAAGCAATTTACCAACAAGGAGGGCGTTTATTTGTTGAGTTTGGGCCAAAAGGTGTTCTGGGCAAACTCGTATCCGATATTCTGAAAAATCGGGAGCACACTGTGATTTCAACTAACCCCACCGATAAAGGGGAGGAGAGATTACAGCTAGCCCGTGTTCAGGCCCGGTTATTGGCAGAAGGTGTAAAACTGCGGGATATCAACCGGTATGTCCGTATTCAGCCTGTGGAAGAAGAAAAGAACAGGCGTCTGACATTCAGATTAAGTGGCGGTTTCTTCTTGTCTGAGAAAAATAAAGCCCGGCGTCAGCACGCCTTACGTGTTGGCGACCATGCTGTTGTTGAGCGGTTTATCGCAGGATCTTTGCCTGTACAGGCAGAAATTGAAAGTCCCCCTGTTTATGAAGTTGAAAGTAGAGTCGAAGTTATCGCTGAAAGTGATCTTAAAAGCGAGATTGAAACCGAGATTGAAACCGAAAAAATGGTAGAGCATAACCAGCCCGTTTCAGCCGAATTTATCCGACAGAACGTACTGACAATTATTCAAAAACGAGATAACCCTATGGAACAGAATAATAAAATAAGTGAAAGCCTGAATGCCGACACACTAAATGAACTGTTGCAGGCCCAGCAAGTGATGAGCCAACTACATCAGCAATTCCAGACAAATCAGAAAGAATATATTCAGTTGCTGAGTATGTTATTGGAAAAACAATACAGTTTGATGGAAACCTGCCGGGATCATCAGAATCTGCCTGTGATGCTCTCCAGCCTGAGTCAGAGTGTTCAATTGTTGGATAAAAATCTTGAACTGTATCATACCAACCACGAGCGTTATTTCATGACTCAGCAGAGTCTGTTCCAGTCCGGACAGGTAACTTCTGCTATGTCATTATCGTCTATGCCATCCTCGCCTAAGTCATCACCATCGGTGAGCCATGTGACATCGCCTGCTGTTGAATACTCTGCTCCGGTTAAACCTGTGGAACCAATTTCGACAGCAGTGACAAACATCCATTCAGCAGAAAAAATGGAAGAGATTGTAGCTGTACGCCCAGTCGTGCCGGAAATGCCTGAAACCGAGGAAATGCCGGTTGCGCCGATGATATCGATGGCTGCTTCCGAACCTGCCAATGAGCCTGTTAAACCAGAGCCGGAGCCGGTTGAAATCAAAGTAAAAACACAGAAACTCACTCCGGAAATAGAAAAGCTGGTCAGGCGTCTTGATCAGATCACCGAAGAAAACATTATCAGCCAACTTGTGAATATCGTCAGTGAAAGAACGGGTTATCCGCAAGATATGATCAGCCCGGAAATGGATCTGGAAGCCGATTTGGGGATCGACTCCATCAAACGGCTGGAAATTTTTGGCGCAATGTTTGATGCCTTCTCGGCAAATCTGGAGTTGTACGGTGAAACATCAAGAAATAAAGACTTGGAAAACTTCGAAGTCGATTCACTGAGTACTATCGCCAGAATGAGTAGCTTCTTCAGGGAGATGGTCGATGAAGCGATTAATGCCTTATACAGCAGGGAGAATGGTTCGGGATCAGCGCAATCTCCATCACTGACAGAAAACCATCCTGCTGAAAAACAGCAGAAAGAAATGAAAGAAATGGTGGCGGACAGAGGCGAGAAATCAGATAAATTACGTTCCCTGGGATTCGTTACATCAACGACATCATCTGCGAGTGCCAATGTAAAAAAGCAGTTGGCTGAATCGCAACGGATAGAGACCTCTGCGGTTCAGCCTGTACTGAATCATCACGCTGTATTGAATAAAGAAGCACCGAACAAAGAAACTGAAAAAGATCCTTTTGCTGCCTCGCCTGTTTCGCGTTTTGCCGTGGTGAAACAGGCATTGCCGATGCCGGAGCGTTTGCAGGATGTTTTTGCATCCCCGAAATGCTGGCTGATCGTCGATGAAGAAACAGCCGGTTCGACCTGTGCGGATACTTGTGCGAATACTTGTATGAATAGTATTGCTGAGTCACTGAAAACGCAGGGCCAGAGAGTCGTCATTATGTCACTGAGGCGGGATCAGGCGTCAATGAACGATGAATCGCTCCTGGATGCTGCCCTGACAGATATTGAACAGCAACATGGCCCTATTGACGGCGTTATCTATTTGCAGGCGGTCAAACAGCAAGTTAAGGGGCTGACTGATGTATTCAGTGAGCAGGATTATCGTTCAGTTGAGACAACTTTTCTGCTGGCTAAACGCCTGCAGGGGAGTCTTACCGGTGATGGGAAAAGATCGGGGTATTTCATGGTGATTATGCGGGGGGATGGTGAACTGCTGACCTCCGGCCGTGAGTACTTACCTGTCGTTTCTGCGGGTATCACCGGGCTGACAAAATCGCTGAACATTGAATGGGTTAATGTTTTCTGCCGGACAGTAGACATTGATACCAGAATCAAAGACAGCGATGTGGCAAAAATAGTGATGGAAGAACTTCAGGATAGCCGGACTGAGATAGGCGAAATCGGGCGTGGCATGAATAATGAACGCATGACATTATCACTGAAGGAAGAAAAAGTACTATCAGTGACGCCCGAGATGCAGGTCAGCACCCGCGATGTTCTGGTTGTCACCGGAGGTGCCCGTGGCATAACTGCACACTGTATTACTGAACTGGCAAAACAGAGTCAGGCGGCGTTTATCCTGCTCGGGCGTACTGATATTACCGCACCGCTGCCGGCATGGTCAGCAGGTAAAACAACCCTGTCTGAACGTAAAGCCGCAGCCATTGATTACCTTCAGGAACAAGGTATTCAGCCGACACCGGTTAAAGTGAATAACATGCTAAGCCGCCTGATCCATATTGATGAGATTAATGCCACATTACAGGCGATCAGGCAGGCGGGGGCACGGGTGATATATCTGCATTGTGATATTACTGTGCCGGAACAAGTGAAAACTGCACTGGAGAAAGCACAGCAGCAATTCGGTCAGATAACGGGGTTGATTCACGGTGCCGGTAATCTGGCGGATAAGCGGATCGAAAAGAAAACGCTGGCCGATCTACATTCAGTTTTTCATGCCAAAGTGAGGGGACTTGAAAATGTGTGTCGCGCAATAGATTGCACATCTTTGCGCCATATCATCCTGTTTTCATCCGTTGCCGGATTTTTTGGTAATGCTGGGCAGACGGATTACTCGCTGGCGAATGAAATACTGAATAAATTTGCTTACCTGTCATTTTGGAACAAAAACAAACAGATAATTCGTTCGGTGAACTGGGGGCCGTGGGATGGTGGTATGGTCAGCGATGTGCTTAAGCGGGCCTATAAAGCTCAGAACATGGTGATTATCCCACTTGAAGAAGGAATACAGCGTTTTGTCCGTGAGTTCTGCGACTCCCGCACACGCCAGATTACTATTGGTGGAAGAATGTATATGGCCCCGAAAAAAATGACACCATGATACTTTAACGGATTTCAAGGTGCGTCGTAGTGGTAAGTTAGCGCCGACGACAAAAATGCACCTTGAAAAACGAAGTGTATAGCAAAAAATAATTATGGCTTGTAAATAATAAAATAATAGACCTGAACGAAAATATCCGCTCAGGGAAACGCTATCATATTAAGGAGTCTCTCCTTTATGGAACATATTGCTATTGTTGGAGTCGGATGTTTATTTCCCGGCGCGGATTCCCCTGAAAAATATTGGGATAATCTATTACATGAAAAAGATTGTTCCACCCCTTTATCCGCTCAGGAATTAGGTGTTGATCCGGCCTGTTATTATTCTTCTGAAGCGGCTAAACCTGACACAATTAATTATATTAATAATGGTCATGTTCGTGATTTTCATTTTGATGGCAAAGGTTATCATTTGCCGGAAGAAGAATTAAATACACTGGATGATCTATTTAAATGGACAATTTATGCCGCAGATCAGGCATTAAATGATAGTGGCTATCGCCAGCATAAAAATATTTTGCAAAAAACCGGATTAATTCTTGGCAGTATCGGTATGCCGACTCACTCCACTAAACAATTAATGAATCCGTTTTATCACAAAATATTACAGCCTTATATTCAGGAATTAATTGCTCAACCGAATTTTAAGTTTAATCAATTTTGGCCTCAGGCTAATCATTCTGAGCAGAATCTAATAACCGGTGGCTATAACGCCACAATTGCTGCATTAGCATTAGGGCTGGCCGGGCCTCGGTATTGCCTTGATGCCGCCTGTGCATCGGCATTGTATGCCATCAAACTGGGAGCGGATTATCTTCTCAGTCATAAGGCTGACATGATGTTGGTTGGCTCAATCTGTCATGTGGATCATATTTATATCGATCACGGATTTAATATATTGCAGGTTTTCCCGGAAAAAGGGGATTCTATTCCTTTTGATAAATCATCCAAAGGGGTAAAAGCCGGTGAAGGTGTTGGCGTTGTAGCTATCAAACGTTACTCCGATGCAGTTCGTGATAACGATAAAATCTATGGGGTGATTGAAGCCATTGGGTTATCTAATGATGCTGGTACTAAACATTTGTTGGTGCCGGATCAACAAGGACAGAATATTGCACTGGAGCGAGCCTATCAGAA
Source organism: Xenorhabdus sp. KJ12.1 (assembly GCF_963876495.1). NCBI lineage: Bacteria > Pseudomonadati > Pseudomonadota > Gammaproteobacteria > Enterobacterales > Morganellaceae > Xenorhabdus > Xenorhabdus sp. KJ12.1. The sequence continues at coordinate 171,050 of NZ_CAWNQH010000061.1, read as the reverse complement.
CTGTCTGCGGGAAATTGATTATATTGAATGTCATGCTACCGGCACCAATATCGGCGATCAAATCGAACTGTCAACGATTGAAGCCTTTTTTGGTGGCAGTAAAAATTCGGATGAAAGTGAAAACATCCCATTAATTGGTGCGAATAAAGCCATCAATGGCCACATGCTGACGGCATCAGGTATGGGTAGTCTGCTGAAAGTGCTGTTAGCCATGCAGCATAATCTGATCCCCGCCACGCCACGGGTCAATCAACTGGTCTCGACACCGCAAGGCAAGCTTAATATCAGTCATATCGTACGGCAGGCGAGACCCTGGCCTGAGCGTCATCGTCCCAAAAGGGCCGGTATTAATGCTTTTGGTTTCGGCGGTGTCAACGGGCATATGGTCATCAGTGAAGATAGTCCTGAACGGCGATCTGCCTGTATACCCTCCCAGATGCAAAAAATGCAGAAAACGGAACGTCTGGCGATTGTTGGTATTGGTGTTCATCTGGCAAAAACGGAAGATAACCAGACGCTGGATCAGGCGTTACAGCAGGGAACCCAACACTTTTATCCGCTGCCGAAAACCCGTTGGATTGGCATGGAAAAACGCCCGGATATTCTGGCGATGCGCGGGATCAGTCAGCCACCGTTAGGCTCCTATATTGAAACTTTTGACGTTGATTGCAGGAAATTCAAATTACCGCCCAATGTTATCGGAGCGCATCTAAGCTGCCATCTATTTTTGTTACCTATTGCGGAGCGGGCTTTTCTTGATGCGGGATATCAGCTGGATGGCAGCAAACGAAATATCGCTGTCATTGTGGCGGGAGGCATTGACTACAGCTGCCTGCGTTATCAGATACGTAATGAAATTAGCTGGCAGCTGGAACAAAGTTTAGCGAGCCACGGCATTCAGCTATCGGCAGAAGATACCATCGCATTACAGGAAATTGTTAAAGATAGCCTGTTCCCGAAACCTTATCCCGAAGGCATTACAGGCGGAATCGGTAATATTGTGGCGAGCCGTCTGGCTGCACATCTGAAACTGAATGGCCCGGCCTTTACGCTTTATAATGAAGAAAGCTCCCCCTTTAAAGCTCTGGAGCTGGCGCAGTTTATGCTGAGCAGACAGCATGTGGATGCAGTTATGATCGCCAGCAGCAGTTTTGGTGGCAGTCTGGAAAATGTGTTATGGGATCACCAATCCGAGCATGGAAATCAGATAGTCGGAGACGGGGGAGGTGTGATTGTCCTCAAACGTGAACAGGATGTCATCAAGGAGAAGACACCGGCCTATGCCATGTTAGATGGAATTGGCATCAGTTACGTGCCTGACCATTCACTTGATTTCCGGATAAATGAAGACGCGATTGTTGCTGCTGCCCGGTCAAGCCTGACTGCTGCGGGCTGTAGTGTGGATCAGGTTGGCTATATTGAACTGTATGCCGGGGGAAGATCCGGCGAGATTGCGACGGAACTGTCCGCACTCGGGCGGGTTTATGGCACACCAGACGGAAAACCCTCCGCCGCTATTGGTACGCTGAAAGCAAATTATGGTCATTTATCGGCATCTGCGGGTTTGCTCGCCATTATCAAATCCGCCCTGCAACTAGCACAGTGTTACTTGCCGATATTACCGGATTATCCTCAGAGACAAGCACTGGCCCAGCATGCTGCGGGTAAATTCCATTTACCGGTACGGACTCAGGAATGGCTTGCTTCAGAGGGTGCTCCGCGCCGTGCAGCCATCAGCCACTTAGGTATTGACCGTTCTTACAGCCATGTCATTTTAAGTGAACCACAAAACGGCAAACGAGTGCATTTGACACAGCCATCGCTATCAAATCAGCCCGGTCTGAAAGTGACGACTTATACCGCACGAGAAAAAACAGTAGAAGAATTTATTCTCAATGAGCAGACACTAGCCCGTTTCGCACCTTTGAGAGCCATTTCTGTACAACAACAGGCCGTATCAGCAAAAGAAACGGAAACTACTCAACCAGCCCTTCCACCAGCGGAAGTGAGCCATTTCATACGCAATGCCCGTACTCAGTTGTGTTATCTGCAACTGGAACAGACATTTTATCAATTGATAAAGCAGAATTTAGCGCAATCCACGGATATAAAATCAACCAATCAGGCGTCGCCAATAGCGAAGAAAACCGCAGTAGCTGCCCCTGTTATTTTTGATGAACATCAATTACTGGAGTTGACCGACGGAAGCGTGGCAAAAATACTGGGAGCGGATTATGCCGAAGTCGATAACTACCCGATCCGTACCCGTATGCCATCCCCTCCGTTTATGTTTGTTTCCCGTATTACGGGGCTTTCTGCGGTTAAAGACAAGCTGGAGCCTTGCTACATCGAATGGGAATACGATATTCCTGAAAATGCGTGGTATGCCGTTAATGGCCGCGTTCCTTCCTTCGTCGCGCTGGAATCATCCCATGCGATGATTGTCGCGTTTACCGTGATTGGCTGTGACATGCTGTTCAAAGGGCAGCTTTGTTACCGCGCGGTTGACTGTAGCACGACAATTTACAGCGAAATGCCGAAAGCAGGAGAAGTATTGCGCGGACGAGTCAATATCACTTCTGTCATACGGGTAGGAAGCCGGTTTCTGGCGGGCTACGAATATCTTTGCTATGTGGGGGATCGTCTGGTTTTCCGGCTGGTGGCCACATCAGGCTTCTTTAGCCGTAAGGAAATCGAAAAAGCGGGTGCATTTGATAGCAAGGCTTATTTCGCCAAGGCCAGAGCCGCAGTCACGGAAAACCCCTTCACGCTTTTAGTCACTGATAAACCTTACCCGAATAAGGTATCACCAGACAGACAGGGACAGAAAACGCCATCGTATGCTGAATTCCTGCCCAGCGCATTTCTGCACTGCGACAAAACCACATTTAATCAACAAGATATCACGCATGTTATGAATGGGGATTTGTCTGCCTGTTTCGGCTCCCGCTATGGGCGCATCCATAGCGAAAACCTGTGTACGCCGGATACCCGTATGTTAAGCCGGATCCTGAGCGTTGACAAAATGGGTGGAGAGTTTGGTCTGGGGCAGATAGTGGGGGAATTTGATATCGATCCTGAACACTGGGCGTTCAGGGCACATTTCAAAAATGATCCGGTTATGCCGGGAACACTATTGGTAGAAGGTTCAGAGCAATTGATGAAATTCTACTTGTTTTATCTCGGATTACATTCTCTGCCGGATCTGGAAGCACAAACACTGACAGAACATACAACCAGCGCCAAATTCCGTGGTGAAGTGAAATGTACGCGGGATGTACTGCAATTCCGGCTGACCTGTAAATCCATTGATGCCCGCTATACCGCTGATAAACAGCAGGACGGCACACTGGATTCAATCACCTTGTTTTTCATCGCAGAAACCCTTTATCGCGGCAATGTTGTAGGTATCAGTGACAACATGGGGGTGAAGTACATCCGTCGTCAGCCACAGCAAACGGCAGAGCCGGAACAGGAAGCCGCAAAATGAATCAGCCGAAAGCTATTTCGTCAAACTTGTTAAAAAACAGTTTATTAAAACACCCCTTATCGATGGAAAGTGTTCCTCGCTTGCAGGATTTGGGCGCTGAACTAAGGGTAGTTAAATCCGGCACTTCTATTTTATTGCTATCAACGGAATTGTTATCAACGGATGAACCAATAACAGACCCGGTTACTGTGCTGGGGAGTCTGCCTGCAATCACGGCAGGCAGTCTGGGGAATGCCGGTTTTATGGCGGATTATGGTGTGGACTACGCCTACTATGCCGGTGCGATGGCAAACGGTATCCATTCTGAAGAGATGGTTATTGCATTGGGGCGGCAACGAATTCTGGGGATCTTTGGTTCCGGTGGTTTGCCTATTCCCCGGATTACCGCAGCGATTGCCCGTATCCGGCAGGCATTACCGGAAGGGCCGTTCGGGGTAAATTTGCTGCATAACCCCGGTAACCCTGACTGGGAAATGGCCTGTGTGCGTCTGTGCATAGAAAATCAGATTCGGGTAATTGAGGCTTCAGCTTATATCAACCTCAGTCCGGCACTGGTTTATTATCGTGTCAGTGGGCTGGCTCAACAGCCAGATGGCTCCGTATTGCGTCGCCATCGCCTGATAGCGAAAGTTTCCCGTCGGGAAGTCGCCCAACATTTTCTGCGCCCGGCACCCGAAAATCTGCTGCAAAAACTGCGGGCCGACGGCCTTATTACGGCTGAACAGGTTGAGTTGGCCCGTCAGGTTTCAATGGCAGATGATATTACCGTAGAAGGTGATTCCGGCGGGCATACCGATCAGGGCGTACTGGCCTGTATTTTCCGTTCGGTTGTACAACTACGGGATGAAATTGCGGCAGATGAAAGCCAAATCGGTTATCAGGTGCGGATCGGCGCAGCAGGAGGCTTGGGAACACCTCATGCCATTCTGTCTGCTTTCGCACTGGGAGCGGCTTATGTCGTCACCGGCTCAGTCAACCAGAGTTGTGTGGAAGCGGGAACATCCTCTGCCGTGAAAAAAATGCTGGGGCAGGCTCGTATCAGTGACGTTGCTACCGCGCCATCAGCGGACATGTTTGAACTGGGTGCCAAAGTACAGGTATTGAAACAAGGCAGTATGTATGCCGTACGGGCACAGAAACTGTACAGCCTGTATAAACAATATGACAGTCTGGATGATTTACCAGAGCAAGAAATAACGTTGCTGGAAAAACAGATATTTCATAAACCGCTGTCAGACATCTGGCAAGAAACTATCGACTATTTCCACTCAACTCATCAGCCCGACATTATCGTCAAAGCAGAAAAACAGCCAAAGAAAAAAATGGCGCTGGTATTCCAGTGGTATCTCGGTCAGTCGTCACGCTGGGCGATTACCGGCGATCCTGTGCGCAATATGGATTACCAAATCTGGTGCGGTGCGGCAATGGGGGCCATGAATGAATGGCTGAAAGGGACTCCTTTTGAGGCGGTTGAAAACCGGCACGTCAGCGACATTGCCAGACTTCTGATGAATGGGGCGGCCTGCCTTACCCGCATAGCATTACTCGAATTACTCAATGTTGCTGTACCTGAACAGATAAAACAGCATCTGTTGTTGAATCATGGGCAATACAGCTCAGAACAGTGTGTCACAGAACAAAATGTTACAGAGCAAAGCGTTACAGAAAAAATAGTTACAAAACAAATGCCTGACCAAAAAATAGAATCTAATCAAAAAACAGAACCTGATCAAAAATCAAAGGTGAGGAGTAAAGAATCTATGGATGCTTCAACAAAACTCTGTCTGGATAACTCAAAAGGCTTTTATAAGAAATGCTGGGATCTGATGCCCGGAGGATCGCACTATAACTTTGGTGATCCTGAGCGTCCGTTAGTGATCCCGTTTAATCGCGGGGAAAAATCCCGGGTATGGGATCTGGATGGTAACGAACATCTGGATATGTTTTGTAAATTCGGTGCATTACTGGTCGGGCATCACAATGAGGCTTACAACAGCTCATTGATCGAATATATGAATAAAGTCACTTCCGTTGATACCTGTGATTTGGAAGTTGCTGTCTGTGAAACGATGGTCAGACATATTCCTTGTGCTGAAATGGTGCGTTTCTGCCTGAGCGGAACCGAAGCTGTACAGAATGCGCTGCGTCTCGCCCGTGCTTTTAGTGGTAAAAACCGTTTTATCCGCTTCCACGGTCACTATCATGGTAATGCAGACAATATCATGGGTTGGCGTAAGAAACAGGATCTGACTTATCCGGTGCCGGAGCAGTTCAAGGGTGATCTGCTGGATACATTGGGACGTGATCCTAACGTGATGACAGATCAGTCTTTTATGTTGCCGTGGAATGATATTGATATTCTGACAGCGACGATAGAGCGTTACCACGATGAAATTGGTGCCGTTCTGATGGAGCCGATCTGCATTAATGGCGGGGGTATTTTCCCGGTCGAAGGCTATCTGGAGAAAACCAAAGCACTGTGTGAAAAATACAATATCGTGCTTATTTTCGACGAAATCATTACCGGCGTTCGTATCGGGCTGGGTGGAGCACAGAAAATACTGGGTGTGACACCTCATCTGGCGACGTTTGGTAAAGCGCTGGGAGGCGGAGCCATGCCAATCTCTGCCATTGCCGGGCGTCGGGATATTATGAATCTCTATACCCGCGGCAAAGTTATTCACGCCGGAACTTTCAACGGTTATCCACTCGGACTGGCTGCCATTCAAACCACTTTCAGCCTGATTGAACAGGACCCCGGTTGTTATGACCGGATGGGCGATATCATGCGCCAGATTTCGAATATCTTTGTGAAAGCGGCAGAAGCTGTCGATTTACCACTGGTAGTACAGGGTATGCCGACGGCGCTGGTGTATCACTCTCAGAATACACCGGTTATGTCTACTGAAGGTTACAGCGATAAAGTCAAATTCTGCGACATCATCATTCGTGAAATTTCCAAACGCTATGGCATTCAGTTCTCTCCATTGTCCCGTATGTACCCCAATCTGCTGATGTCACAGGATGACGTACGTTTCTTCGAAGAGCGGATTTTCGATGCCATGGAAAATGCCCGTAAAGTGATTGATATCGCTTTTAAAGAAGGGATCACCGGATGAGTCGGCAGATTGCTGTTGTAACCGGGGCTGGTGGGGGATTCGGCACCGCGATTGCCAGAACTTTGCTGGATATCGGTTATCAGGTGGCTGCAACAGATATCAGCATACAAAAACTGACGCTCCTTAAGGAGCGTCTCGGGCAGCCGGAATCTCTGGCGATATTTGAAATGGATGTTACTGATCCCGCCTCTGTTGAGCAGGCGGCACAACAGATCACTGAAACATGGGGTAAAACGATCACGGTACTGGTGAATAATGCCGGCATTATTCACCGGACTTTCTGCCTGTCAGGTCAGGGATTACCGGAAGTCGCCAAAATGATAGATGTCAACCTGACAGGCGCCTTTAACTGCACATCGATTTTTGTCCGTTACATGGCAGCGCAGAAATACGGACGCATTATTAACATCGCCTCGATTGCCGGTATTTGGGGAGCGGCGGGTGGTGCGGCCTATGGTGCATCAAAAGCAGGGCTGATTTCTGCCACCGAATCCTGGGGGCGCGAACTGGGGCCTCTTAATATCAGCGTAACCGCAATTGCTCCGGGAGTCTGCAAAACTGACATGCTGGAGCAGTTTGTCAATTCAAGCCCAATGGAATCAGCAGCGGAAGATAAGATCGTACGTTCCATTGTACCTGTCGGACGTTGGGGAACATCTGATGATGTGGCGGAAGTTGTCGGATTTCTGGCGAGTTGTAAAACCAATTATCTCAATACTGCGGTGATCCCGCTGGATGGCGGAATGCGCGTCGGCACCATATGAAACCTGTTTAACCCATTAACGTAGATAGTGTAGAGGATGAACATGCTCAACAATACTCAAAAGGATATCAAAAACATTCTGGTGACCGGTGCAACGGGTGTTATGGGAGGAAGAGTTTTACTTGAAATTCTGATGACAACTGATGCGAATGTGTATTGCCTGACAAGAGCTGAAAATAATCAGCAGGCACTGATGCGTCTGGAAGATTTTTTATTTACCTACGATCCGGAAAAACGGAGCCGCGACAGTTTACATCGCATTATTCCTGTATTGGGTGATATTACAGAAACAAATCTTGGGCTGACAGAACCCTTTTACTCTGAGCTGGCCGGTAAAATTGACAGGGTGATCCATTGTGCTGCCTGGACAAATCTGGTCGCATCTTATAGCCGTCTTGCTGCCGTCAACGTGACGGGAACGGGTCATGTTATTGAATTTTGTCTGCGGGGTGATATCCCCATGCTCTATACCTCCAGTTTCAGTATCGTGGGGGAAAACCTGTACCGTGATGGCTTTGTCATGCATGAAACGGATCTGGATGTGGGGCAGAGATTCGATGACATGGATTATGAGCGCACGAAATTTGAAGCAGAACAGGCTGTTCACCGTGCGGGGGAAAAAGGACTCAGGTGGGTCATTGTGCGTCCGGGTAACATCTGGGGCGATAGCGCCAATGGCAATTACCCACTGAGAAATACCAGAGTCAAAGGTCTTTATTATGAAATGGTCAGGGCGCTGGTCGAAACCGGGCTGACTTTTAGTGCAACGGACGATTTCGATATTACACCTGTTGATTACATCGCGCAGGCATCATTGTATGCCATTTTGAATATCGACAAATTTAACGGCAAAACCCTTCACCTGACGACGCCTAATCCAATCAAATACAACGATATTGTCGCTTTCCTGCGGGAATTCGGTTACCGCATTGAAACCATCAAAAATGAAGTTTACATGGAAGCATTAGCCCAAAGCTGCCTGTATCTCAATGGGCAACCTTATCGTTCAGTTTTTACTGATTTGCTGGCGCTGGTTCATGGTGGTGGAGAAATGAATGAAACGGCCAAATATGCCACCGAAATAACGACAGATTTACTCAGTGGCAGCGGTATTCAATGCCCGCCATCAGATAAAAAACTGCTTTCCTGTTATGTGAACTACCTGATTGAAAATAACTTTATTCCATCACCTCAACAGCAGGGTGAACAGGCCGAAATCCGCTCATTGTCAGCGGGTAGCGGTTATATGGAAAATTTGTTTGATGCAGATTTGTAATAAAAATACGAACTAAAACGGAGTTTACAATGATTGAACAAGATCTCTGTGTGACATTAATTCAAACCGATTTGTTTTGGGAAGATGCAGAAAAAAACCGGGAACACATAGAAGGCTACATCACGCAGCTGGTTGAGAGTGATCTTATCGTTTTGCCGGAGATGTTCACGACCGGATTCAGTATGAAGCCGCAGGCTATCGCAGAAACAATGGATGGCCCCAGTGTTCTGTGGATGAAAAAACTGGCTGCTGAGAAAAACTGTGCAATTGTCGGCAGTATGATCATCACGGAAAACCAGCAATTCTATAACCGTCTGTTATGGGTCAATGCAGATGGCTCCATTGCCTATTATGACAAAAAACATCTCTTCACTTTCGCTCATGAAGATCACGAATATACCGCGGGCAATACCCCACTGATCGTAGAGTACAGAGGGTGGAAAATCGCCACGTTTATCTGTTATGACCTGCGCTTCCCGGTATGGTCACGCAATACTAACGAACAATATGATGCTGCACTTTATATCGCCAGTTGGCCAGCCAGACGCTCTCTGCACTGGCGTACCCTGTTGCAGGCACGGGCAATTGAAAACCAGAGCTATGTCATCGGCGTTAACCGTGTAGGGCAGGACGGAAACCAGCTCGACTATACGGGGGATTCCATGCTGGTTGATCCGTTAGGTGAAATCCTGCTGTACGAAAAAGAAACCGAAGCAGTAAAAACCATGACCATCTCTCTTGCCCATGTTCGGGAAACCAGAGAACGCTTTCCTTTCCTGAAAGATGCTGATCCTTTTGTTTTTCCACCGTCGTTTTAATAGACGCGCTTTAAAAGAAGCGTCTTAAAAAGATCATGTGAAAAGGATCGTTGTAAGGCACGTTTCAGGGCTGTCTGGTTACACAACTGTTTTAATTCAAAGCGAATGTTTTTAATTGAAGGAAGATGGCTAATGGTGATTTCAACCGAGTTTGAGCAAATTGCTGCACGTTTCCCGGAAAATATCGCGGTGACACAGGGAAATGAAAGTCTGACCTATCGCATGCTGTCAGAGCACGTAACTAGACTCAGCCAACCGTTGCATGATCAGGCTGGCAGTCAGTTCGTCATGACATTGATGGAAGAGAGTATTTCTCTGATAACCGCAGCATTAGCCATTATGAAAGCAGGCAAAGTGTTTGTGCCATTATCGCCAAAACTGCCGGAACAACGTCTTGCCACATTGCTGGCCCAATTTCGTGGCACAACGATTGTGACCTGTCGTCAGTGGTTGCCACTGCTGGAACATTTGTCCGAAGATTATTCGCTGGTGTTGGCAGATGAAGTGCTGGCTGATGAAATTCAGGAACAACATTCAATCATTCCGCCTGTCAGAGTAGCTGAAAACGCATTGCCTACCCGGATTCATAACAGTGACATTCAGCACCACAGACTGGCGTATGTCTATTTTACCTCTGGCTCGACCGGACAGCCCAAAGCCATTTTAGGGCGCGAAGACAGCCTGCTGCATTTTATCCATTGGGAAAGCCGTGAGCTGGGAGTGACGCCTGCTGACAAAGTCAGCCAATTGATCAATCAGATGTTCGATCCTTTCCTGCGGGATATGCTGCTGCCTTTGTTGAACGGTGCAACCCTGTGTATTCCTACTGTCCATGATATCCGTTATTCACCGCAGGAATTGCTTGGCTGGATGCGTGAACAGCAAATCAGCATTACCCATCTCATTCCTTCCTTGTTTCAGGTTTTACTGGAATGTCCGCAATCTTCTCATGACCTCCGGTCTCTGCGCTATGCGGTGTTGTCAGGAGAAATGTTGAAAGGTTCGCTGGTGGATCTGTTTTATCAGCGCCGGTTACCGCAGGCTCAATTGATCAATCTGTATGGAACGACGGAAACCACACTGGCACGAGTCTGTTATCGGGTGACAGAGAAAGACAGACAGCGGTCACTGATCCCTGCAGGTAAGCCCATCGATGATACCGTTATCGCCGTGGTAAATGAGAGGGGAGAAAGTGTTACGGCCGGTAGGGAAGGGGAGATCTGGATCAGCACGCCCTATATGAGTGCCGGTTATTTGTCATCGGGAGCTGAAAATAATGCACGTTTTATCACACCGGAACAGGGAGAGCTGGCGGGCCAGCCGGTTTACCGAACCGGTGATCTGGGGCGCATTGATGAACAGGGGAATTTACTCCTGCTTGGGCGAAATGATTTTCAGATTAAAATCAACGGGCAGCGCCTTGAAACAACAGAAATTGAGAGCCTGCTTGAACAGCATCCTGCGGTACAACAGGCCATTGTGCAGGCATTTGAGCAACCGCAGGGTGTCAGGCTAGTGGCCTTTATCCGTCCGGTTCCTGAGACAACCGTGACAGAGACGGCATTAGAGACTTATCTGTCACCCCATCTGGCTGCGGCCATGCGCCCCGCTGATTATCAGTTCCTGTCACAATTCCCGTTGTTATCCAATGGAAAAATTGATCGTAAAGCATTACAGGCACCGACTATTCGCCACAGCTCTATTCACCGGCAGAATCCGGTTCCTCCACTAGGCGAACCGGAAATAAAGCTGGCAGCTATCTGGCAGTCACTACTGCATGTTGACCCGATTGGACGTGACGATAATTTCTTTGCTCTGGGAGGTGATTCTCTACAGGCAATCCGCATGATTGCTCAGGTGTGGGAGCAAACGGGGCTGAAACTGCATTTCAGTGATCTGTTCCGGCAGCCGACACTGGCCCAATGTGCGGCCATGCTGCATGCCAGCGAACAGCCAGAAGAGATAACGGCAGATTTACATACAGCCAGTTATGAACAGCAGGGCATTTATCTGATCCAACAAACGGTTCCTGACCTCCCGATTTTCAATATGGCCTATGTTACCGAATGGCAGGGAGCGCTGGATCAGCATCGTTTACAGCAATCCCTTGATGCTTTATTTGCCCGTTATGATGTGCTGAGAACCGGTTTTGTCATGCAGGAAGGCGAGATTTCCGCCCGGATAGCAGCGACTGTTTCTGCCGATATTCTCTGGCAGGATCTGACCCGATACGGTGCGCAGGCATCATTGCAGGCAGAAAATATTATCAGCCAGTTTGCTTCCTCATCCTTTGAATTAGCTCAGTCACCATTGTTACGCTTGGCAGGGTTGACACTGAGACCGCACAATCATCTGATTGTACTGGTTTTTCATCATTTGATTGTGGATGAAGAATCAGTCAGACAGTTGTGGGATGAATTACTGGAAAACTACACGCAGTTGCAGGCAAGAAAAGAGCTTACTATCCGGTCATCTCATTATGGTCAGCGGGAACATGTACGTATCCAGCATCAGCGGGTGAACGGGAAAACCGGAATGGCGGCCCGTGAATACTGGCAACAACAACTGGCAGGAACACTGCCGTTACTCCAGCTGCCTTATGATTTTCCCACCCCCGCCGTCCGCAGTTATCGGGGACGACATATGTCCTTTAGTCTGCCCTCAGCAGCCCATAAACAGATTGAGAAACTGGCCTATCAGTATAGCGTCACGCCTTATCTGATTTTACAGGCGGGATTTATTGCATTTCTGGCTCGTTATTCACGTCAGAGCGATATTCTGCTGGGAACACCGGTTTCCAATCGTCATTATAGTGAGGAGCAGCAGCCGGTTGGCCTGTTACTCAGCTTATTAGTGATACGAAATCAGGTTGATCTCAGTCATTCATTCGAACACTTGCTGGAACAGGTTAAATCTACCTTCATTGATGCGATTGCACATCAGGATCTGCCCCTCAGCCAGTTGTTACTTTTGCTCAAAGAGGATTCAGGAAAAAACGGAGGTGAAGATAATCATCATCCGGGGATCTCGCCACTGTTTCAGACCCTGTTTACCTACCAAAACACACCCGTTACCCACAAACATCTGGGGGCAGTACAACTTTCTCCGTTACGCCACTGGGATGTGCAAATTGCCAAATATGAGCTGGCACTGGAAATGTGGTGTGAAGACGGAGAATTACAGGGCGTATTTCAATATGCCAGCGACCGTTTCCTGCCGGAAACCATCTCCCGCATGGCGGAAAACTTCTGTTATTTCCTGCCACAATTAATGAACCAGCCACAACAGGCTGTAGGGCGTGTAGCCCTGCTCAGCCCCGGCCAGCAACAGCAACTGACTGAATGGAACCGAACGGAACGCCCTTTCAGCGATAATATTGCGCTGCATCAGCTTATTGAGCGTCAGGTACAACGAGTACCTGATGCCATTGCCGTTGAATTCGGTCAGCAATGCCTGACTTACGCTGAATTGGATCAGCGCGCCAACCAATTGGCCCGTTTTTTGATTCAACAAGGTGTCGGGCCTGAAATTTGTGTCGGATTGAGTGTTGAGCGTTCACTGGAATTAGTGATCTGTTTTCTGGCGATCCTGAAAGCGGGTGGGGTATATGTGCCGATTGATCCTGACTACCCGCTGGATCGCAGCCTTCATGTGATTGAAGATGCGGGGCTACGCTTGTTGATAACACAGGAGCAGTTTGTGTCACGTTATCAGGACGGTAATGTTCCTCTGTTCTGTCTTGAAACGCTGATGCCTCAGCTTTCTGCGTTCAGTACTGATAATCCACAGGTAGATGTCCGGGCTGAAAATACCGCCTATATCATCTATACCTCCGGCTCGACCGGCAAACCGAAAGGCGTTCCTGTCCGCCATCGCGGAGTCTGTAATCTGGCAGAAACGGAAGTGGAATTTTTAGCTATACCGCCGGATAGCCGGATACTCCAGTTCGCTTCTTTTAGTTTCGATACTTCCGTCTGGGAAATCCTGATGGCGTTCTGTAGCGGCAGCACATTATTAATGGCTTCCCGCCTTGCTATCATGCCCGGCCCTGATCTGCTGGAGCAGCTTATTACCCGACGTGTGACTCATGTCACTTTACCTGCATCGGCACTGGCTGCACTGCCTGTGGCTGATTTACCGGATTTGCAGGTGCTGATCGTCGCCGGAGAAGCCTGCGGGCCGGATTTGCTGCATAAGTGGGGGAAAAATCGTCGTTTTATTAACTCCTATGGCCCGACGGAAGCTACAGTGGGGACGACGAATGCCGAGTTGACGACAGATGATAACCAGATTCATATCGGCCGCCCAATCGCCAACTCACAGGTCTGGATTTTGGACGAATATCAGGCACCATTGCCGATTGGTGTTGCGGGCGAACTCTACATCGGCGGGGTGGGTGTGACGGCGGGTTATCTGAATCGGCCTGACCTGACTGCATCTCATTTTATCCCCGATCCGTTCAGCTCCCGACCGGAGGCCCGCCTTTATCGCACCGGCGATCTGGCTCGTTACAGAGCTGACGGCAATATTGATTATTTGGGGCGCATTGACCAGCAAATAAAAATTCGTGGCTATCGCGTAGAACTTGGCGAAATTGAAAGTGCCCTGCGCCAGTATTCTGCTATTTCTGATGCAGTAGCAATGGTACGGGAAGATTACCTGAATGCCAGTGCAATCGTCGCCTATATACTTCCCAACGCGGGGTCTGAACTTGATCAGGCACAGATTGAATCGTATCTGAACGGCTTATTGCCGGAATTTATGTGCCCGTCCTGCTATGTGTTTTTGCACGAATTTCCTCGCCTGCCGAATAATAAAGTAGATAGAAAGCGTTTTCCCAAACCCGTCAGGCAGGAAAACGAAATCGTTGCAGAACCCGCTCAGAACGCCACAGAACAGGCTATTATTCAGGTCTGGCAGGATTTGCTGGGGCATCAGGGGATTGGACGTAATACCTCATTTTTTGCCGCAGGCGGACACTCACTGCTGGCCGCTAAAATGGTCGCTATGCTGGCTGAGCAGTTCCGGCTGTATTTCAGAGTCAGTGATGTGTTTATCTGCCGTACTCCGATGCGGCTGGCAGAAAAAGCCGATTTAACAGCCCGTGTTCATCCTCTGCATCTGGAAGCCGTGCATGAAGCTCCGCTGAGTTTTGCCCAGCAACGGATGTGGTTCCTTGATCAGCTATACCCTGATAGTTGTCGTTATCACATCACCAGTATCAAAACGTTTACCCGCGCTGATTCACCGACCAACACAACCGGAAACTGCGGAGATGCTGAACGGATACAAAACAGCATCATGTTGCTGTTTCGTCGCAATCCATTGCTCAATCTCCGTTTACGGATGGCAGGAACCACACCACGGCAATACTACAGTGAGCAGTTACCTGATTGCCCGCACGAAATTATCGAAGTACAGAATGAGCAGGAATGGCAGCAGCAGTTACAACTGCGGGCCATGCATATGGCGGAAACGCCCTTTCAGTTGATCGGACAACCATTATATCGGCTATTGCTGGTCACGGATGCAAGACAAGGCAGCGCACTGATTGTCTGCCTGCATCATATTCTGGTGGATGAGCAGTCACTGGCGCTGCTGGATAATGAGTTACTGTCATTGTATTTGACAGAAGAGTATCTGGCAGAAGAGTATCTGGCAGAAGAGCCTCTGGCAGAAGAAAACGCCATTCAACCAGTAGCCCCCGATTATATGCAGTTTGCCGCATGGGAACACAGCACAGAAGCCCAGCAAATCTGGCATAGCCAATTAGATTACTGGCGTCAGGTCTATCATCACCTGCCACCGGTAGCGACATTCCCTCAACAGCATTCTGAACGGACTGACGATGTAAAAGCGGCTTATCACCGTCTGCCGCTCTCCTGTGAACAGACCGCCGCCCTGCGCAGGCTGGCAAAACAGCAGGATACAACACTGTTTACCCTGATGATGGCGGCGTTCCAGATTTTATTACAGCGCTACTGCGGGGAAGGTGACGCAACGGGGGATATTGTCGTTGGGATACCTGTATCGCTGCGTGACAAACCCGAACTGCAATCTGTGATTGGATTATTACTCAATACGCTGGCTGTACGTCAGAACGTGGATATCAGGCTGTCATTTACTGAGTTCCTGCATAGCAGTGTGCAGACACTGAATCAGGCAATGGTGAACAAAGATGTACCGTTTGAGCAGGTTGTGGATGCGGTATTACCCGCAGAAAAACGCTCTCTTTCTCCGCTGTTCAGAGTCATGTTTGTATTCAATGCACAGCAGCATAATCAGCAATGCCGGACTGGCACAATAAACAGTCAGTCGATAAATAATCCAGAAGCTAAATTCGATTTAACGTTGTTTGTTCAGGAGATGTTTGTTCAGGAGATGCCTGAGCCGGAAATGACGGATAGCCTGTTATTAACCGTGGAATATCGTCAGGCGTGCTTTGCACCGGAAATGGTGGCGCAACTGGTGACGCATTATGTCCGTCTGCTGAACAGCTTGTGTGATACACCAGAGCAGTCAATTTATCAGTTGCCTATGTTGTCACCACAAGAATATCAGCAGCAGGCGAACGAACTTAATTCCACGGCTCAGCCGCTGTTATATCCGATGGTACACCAGCAATTTGAACAACAGGTGAGCCGGACGCCACAGGCGATTGCCCTGCGGGAACAAGATGAAACCGAATTTGCGTTGAGTTATGAACAGCTCAACCAACATGCTAATCGACTGGCGAATGATTTACTGAAACAGGGTATTGGTCAGGGATCGCAGGTGGGGATCTGTCTGCCGCGCTCCGCCATGCTGGTTGTGGCGATCCTTGCTGTTCTGAAAACAGGGGCAGCATATGTACCCGTTGACTGCACTTATCCGGCAGAACGTGCCCGGTTTATGCTGGAAGATGCACAGGTCGCACGGGTGATCACCAACCATGAGCAGTCGGCCAGATTAGCTCTGCCAGCGCAGCAAAGTATTCTGTTGAATCCTGAACCGTTTATTTCAGAAGCCGTTACCGATTATCAGGGGAATATTGCTAATCCGGATATTGCGATTTCACCGGAGCAGCCCGCCTATATTCTCTATACATCCGGCTCGACCGGCAGGCCAAAAGGTACGATCATTCCGCATCGTGGGCTGCAAAACTATCTCCAACATGCCTGCGAATATTATGGAGACAGGAGCAGACAGGGAAATACTCTCCATGCTTCTATCTCCTTTGATGCCACTATTACCAGCCTGTTCCTGCCGTTATTACAGGGGCAAACCCTGTTTATTCTGCCGGAAAGAGATGATATTCCGGCGTTAATTCAGGCGTGGCAGCAGTTGCCGGATTTAACAATGGCGAAGATCACTCCGGCCCATCTGGAACTGCTGAGCCAGCAGTTATCACCGGAACAGGTAGGGCGGATACCTCTGCTGGTCATTGGCGGAGAAAGTTTGTCTGCCAGTTCCCTGCGCTTCTGGCGACAACATGCACCACAAGTCAGAATTATCAATGAATATGGCCCGACGGAAGCCACAGTGGGCTGTTGTATCTACGACACACTGGCCGGAGAGATAAAAGGTGATGGCGCATTGCCGATTGGCCGTCCGATAGCCAATACACAGCTTTACCTGCTGGATGAATGCCAGCAGTTGGTGCCGTTTGGCTCTGTGGGGGAACTGTATATTGGCGGAGAGGGGGTAGGGCTGGGGTATTTTAATCGTCCGGAGCTGACTGAAAGCCGCTTTATCACCTCTCCTTTCTCTTCATCATCACAGAAAAAACTCTATCGGACAGGCGATCTGGCCCGTTATCTGCCGGACGGCAATTTGTTATTTTTGGGACGCAAAGATCAACAAATCAAACTGCACGGTTACCGAATTGAACTGGAAGAAATAGAGGCTCAACTTTCAGCCTGTCAGGGTGTGGCTCAGGCAGCGGTAGGGATTAGAGACGTTCACGGTCGTCAGCATCTGGTTGCTTATCTGGTCATGAACAAACCGGTGGCAGGCCAGACTGTAACAGAGACAGAAAATGTGAGGCAAGCACTGAGCCAGCGCTTGCCAGCATATATGTGCCCGACTCAATGGATCATACAGGAAGTACTGCCACTGACGGCTAATGGCAAAATTGACCGCAGAAGTCTGGCACAGATTTCGTTACCCGAACAACCTGATTACCCGCATCGTCGGATGCCGGTGACAGCACTGGAAAAACAGCTGACAGAAATCTGGCAACAAGTATTGGATCAACAAAACTTGGGCATTGATGATGATTTCTTTGTGCTGGGCGGAGATTCTATTCTTAGCCTGCAAATTGTGTTCAGAGGGCGGGAAATTGGCCTGCGGATCACACCGAAAATGCTGTTTGATTATCCAACTATTGCAGGATTAGCCGCTGTCGTGACGCAAGACCCTAACAGTAAAATGGCACAGGCAAATAATGCTGATGGTAAAGCCGAAAACAATGCTCAATCCGTACAGGGAGAGTATGCCCTGTTGCCAATTCAGCGCTGGTTCTTTGCCCATCACCATGCTAATCCGCACCATTATAATCAGTCCTACCTGTATGCTCTGGAGCCGGAAACAGATATTTCGCGGCTGGAGCAGGCATTGGCACTGGTAGTTAATCAACATGATGGACTGCGTTCACGTTTCCCGCTGACAGGTGAGCAGGGCCGGAGTTATGGGAGAATAGGTGAAGCGGTCACAATATTGCCGATAGAGCGGTGTCGGATCACAGCAATTCCGGCGAGAAAAGCCCTGCTGCAAGCCGTGGCTGAACGGCAGGCCCAACTGAATATAGAGCATGGCCCGTTACTGACAGCAACTCATTTCATGACCACTGAAGGAGACTATTTGTTGCTGACCGTTCACCATATGGTCATAGATGGTGTTTCATGGCGTATTCTGACCGAAGATTTAAGCCACTATTACCGGGCAATGCTGGCAGGGGGAAAACCGACCCTGATGACAAAAACGGCCTCTTTGATTAATTGGTCATCCCATCTTATCGATTACGCCCAGTCTGAGCAGGCTCAGGAAGAATATCGATTCTGGCAACAAAAACTGAATCAGGCCGTGCCTGCTCTGCCCTGCGATCAGGGAGAAAAACCGTTCCCCGGCTTAGTCAGAGAATCAGCGAAATACCGGCTGGCATTAGCGCCTTCTGTTACCACGAATCTGGTGCAGCACACCGGATATGCCTATCGCACCCATGTAGGCGATTTATTACTGGCAGCGCTGGCGGCAACACTGCAACAGTGGAGTGGTTCCGGATTGCTGCATGTGGATATGGAAGGGCACGGGCGGGAAAGTCTGCATGAAAATGTGGACGTCAGCCGTACAGTTGGCTGGTTTACCGCCATTTATCCTCTGTTACTGGAACTGCCAGCGTTCTGTTCACCGGATAAATTGATTCAACGAGTGAAAGAAGCTGTGCGTCAGGTTCCTTATAGCGGCACCGGATATGGTGCATTACGCTATTCCCAGACAAATGCCAATCATCAACTGCCCGCAATTCCGAAGGCTGATATCTGCTTCAATTATCTGGGCCAATTTACCCGTACCTTCCATCAGACACCATTACAGGGTGTTGCAGATATGGTGCTGGATGATCGTTATGCCGCGGATAATACCGCTTCATATGCACTGGCAGTAGATTGCTACATTGATGAGGGGCAATTACAGATAGAGTGGACGTATAACCGTCAGTGTTATCGGGATGAAACTATCAATAAACTGGTGATGGTGATGAAAGAGCAGCTTCTCCTGCTGACAGATCACTGCGTGGCTCAGACCCTGACAACATATACGCCATCTGATTTCCCGCTTGCCAGCCTGAATGCGGAAACCCTGCACCAGTTGCAGCAACGGTATGGCGTAATAGAAGATATCTACCCGCTGACTTACACGCAGGAAGGGATGCTATTCCATTCAATGGCAGAGCAGGGCCACGGGCTGTATCACGAACAACTCTGCTTTACCCTCAGTCAGCATGAAATAGATATTTCCCGCTTAAAGAGAGCATGGCAGCAAGTAACTGACCACTATCCTGTTCTGCGCAGCCGTTTTGAAATGAGACTTGCCAGTCAGCCGTTGCAGATTGTCACGCCCAATCAGGAAGTGGACTGGCGTCAACATGATTTAAGGTCTTATAGCCGACCGGAAGCTGAGCAACATTATCAGAACCTGTTGGCCGCGGATCTGGCAGAAGAATTTACACCGGAGCAGGGAACGCTGTTCCGCATCACCGTGCTGCAATTGCCGGATGAGGCGATACGCCTTCTGTTCAGCCATCATCATGCCATTCTTGATGGCTGGTCAGTCAGGCTATTACTGACAGCCGTTGAGTCTATTTACCAGCATACTTCTCGTTACCAGCAGGTTTCCCAGCCTCTGAATAATATCCTGCCACCCGCGCCGGCATTCCGATCATTTATTCGCTGGCAACAAAATAACCGCAGAGCGTGTCAGGAATACTGGCAGGTGCAATTAGCTGATGTTGGCGCAGCCACATCCTTGCCCGCTGCTCATCCGCTCAGGGCGGCCAGTCAGTTAAAACAACGTCATACCTTCCGGTTGCCCGCCGTACTTTCGGAGCGGCTGGCTGAAACAGGCCGCCGTTACCGCTTAACCATCAATACGTTGGTACAGGGCGCATGGGCTTTATTGTTACAGCGTTACAGCCAGCAGGATAAGTGTCTGTTCGGTATGACGGTATCCGGCCGGCAAGCAGAATTAGCCGGCATTGATAAAATGGTTGGGCTGTTAATCAGCACACTGCCAATCCATATTGTTACTCACCATTATCAGACGACCACAGACTGGCTGAACGCTATTCAACAGCAGCAGCGGGAACATGAAAGATTCAGTGATATCTCGCTGGCTGATCTGAAATCAGCCTGTGAACTGCCGGAGTTTGAAACGTTACTGGTGTTTGAAAACTACCCGCAACCCAAACAGGGCGATGCCCGGAAAAATCTGTTCCAATTTACTCAGGCGACGGAAAGCACGAATTATCCACTGGTGCTGGTGGCATCATTTTCTGACGGCCTGCATGGTACGTTGGTGTACGACACAGGTTTGTATGATGCCGCTACCGTAGCTCGTCTGACAGGGCATTTTATCCGCCTGTTAGAGCAGTTAATCAATAATATGACGGGAAGACCGGACGATATTGCCCTGCTGGACGAACGGGAAAAGCAGCAGCTACTGACACAATGGCAAGGGGAAGCATTGCCTGTTTTTGCCGGGAATGTGTATAGCCTGTTTGCCCGTCAGGTTCAGAAGTCTCCCCGTCAGACTGCTGTGATTGATGGGCATCAGCAGGTCAGTTATGCCGAATTAGCGCAGCAGGCTGAACAGATTAGCCTGCGTTTGCACCACAATCGGGTTAAAGCGGGAGACAGAGTTGCGCTTTATTTACCCCGTAGTCTGGATTATATCGCTGCGATGCTGGCTGTCAGCAGGATCGGCGCTTGTTATGTGCCGATTGATACGTCTTATCCCACGGAGCGGGTCACTTATTTATTGTCAGACAGCCAAAGCTGTCTGGTGCTGACTTATCAGGCTCTGGCTGCCAATCTTACATATGATATCGCTGTTTTGGCTCTGGATCAGAAGACAGAGCCGTTACCATCGAGCGCGTTACCTCCGGTCATTGATGACGCCAGTGCATTGGCCTATCTGATTTATACCTCCGGCTCCACAGGCGCACCGAAAGGCGTCATGATTGAACATCACAGCCTGATTAACTATCTGACAGATGCCGCTTTGCGTTATCAGGTGACGACCGGAACTCAGAGCCTGTTCCATTCTTCCGTCAGCTTTGATGCCACCCTGACCAGTCTTTACCTGCCGTTGTTACATGGCGGCACCATCACCGTGATTAAGGATGACGCGGATATTGCCGCGATAGCAACGGCATTACAACAACCGTCACCCAAAGATCGGCATTTATTGAAAATCACGCCGGCTCATCTGGGCGTGTTATCGGAATATCTGGATGCTACCGCGAGATCCCATGTGCATTCATTGGTGATCGGAGGCGATGCGCTCAGTTGTGAAACCGTACAGGGATGGCTGCCGGACGGAGGAGATATCGGTGTATTCAATGAATACGGCCCGACGGAGACCGTCGTCGGCTGCTGTGTCCATCGTGCGGACAAACAGCAGGATTTACAGGGCATGATGCCGATTGGTTTACCTATCGCCAACACGCGTCTGTTTGTCCTGAATGATGATTTGTCACCGACTCCCTTTGGCATGGTCGGTGAGTTGTATATCGGTGGGTTGGGAGTGGCGCGCGGGTACTGGGATCGCCCTGAATTAACAGCAGAAAAATTCATCACATTGTCCGTTCCGCTGGAAGGTGGAACACAGGAAAGCATACGGGTTTATCGCACGGGGGATCGGGTTTGTGCTCTACCGGATGAGAAACTGCTCTATCTTGGTCGCCGTGATCGGCAAATCAAGCTTCGGGGTTACCGGATAGAACCGGGGGAGATTGAAGCACAACTGATGCAGCATCCATATGTACAGCAAAGTGCACTGCTTACCTATTCCGATAAAGTATATTCTGGTAAACAGGAAGACATGCAGTTGGTGGCTTGTGTGTCTCTTAAACCTGAGTTTCTGAAACCGGATTCACTAAAGCCAACCGTAAATGACGGTATACCTTCCGACTCTCTATCAGAAATATCAGGACAAATACTCGGTTTCCTCAGCCGGTATCTGCCAACTCATATGTTGCCGCATGTCATTGTACCAATGGATGAAATGCCGCAGACCATCAATGGCAAGATTGATTATCGGGCTTTGCTGGGGCGTTTGCCGGAACTCCTGTCCGGATTGAAACATCTCTCCCGTCAACCGCAAGAAGAAAACGCGTCGTATTCTCCGCAAACGGCACTGGAAAGCCATCTGCGGGATATCTGGTGTGAAGTGCTACGACAACAACAGATTGGGTGTGATCAGAGTTTCTTTGCTCTGGGAGGGCACTCACTACATGCCTTACGTATTGCAGCCCGTATTGAACAGCAACTGGCAGTCAGGCTCTCTCTGGCTGAACTTTTGCAACACCAGACAATTAAGCAACTTGCTCATTTTCTGGATTCTCGTATGACCGGAAAGGTGATCGACAAGAATACACAGTACAACACGATAAAACGTGTCGTACGCGGACGGAAATAAAAAACACAATAACAATGGAATATACCCGAAACCCGCAAAGTTACGGGTATTTAGCCGGAGGTTTTATGCAGGAAAATATATTTCAGTTTAAAGCATCCCTTGCGCAAAAACGTTTATGGTTGCATGAACAACTCGAACAAAAATCCGCCATTTATCACATCACAACTGCGCTGGTGCTTGAGGGACATTTGGATATACCGGCACTCACACAGGCTATCAGCGATATGGTGGAAAGACACGAGTCTTTTCGCACAGGTTTTGTGTATCAGAATGGCTCACTTTATCAGTGTTGCCATGAATCCGTATCTTTACCGCTGGTCACGGTTGATTTGTCTATGCTGAGTGAAGAAGAACAAAAGCAGCGTTTACAGCACGACAGTCAGCAACCGTTTGATTTACAGCAGGCTCCGTTATTGCGTTTTACTCTGTATCAGTGTGGAACTGAACACGGGGAGGAGCGTCATTATCTGGTGATGGTGCTGCACCACATTATTTCAGATGGCTGGTCTGCCGGTATTATCAGCCGTGAACTGACAACATGCTATAACGCACGGCGACAGGGCAAATTCCCCGAATTGCCGGAGTTACCCATACAGTACATTGATTATTCAGAATGGCAGCACGATCAGCATGAAAATGCTGCATTAGCTGAATCGTTGGTATGGTGGAAAGAAAAACTGTCCGGCATTGAGCCTATCGCGCTGCCTTTTGACCACCCACGCCCCAGCCGTCTGAGCCTGCGCGGTAAAACGCACTGTTTCGCATTATCGCCTGAACTGACACAGGCACTGGATCGACAGGCACGTCAGCAAAATAAAACCCTGTTCTCCACGCTATTAAGTGCATTTTACCTGCTGCTTTATCGCTACAGTGGTCAGACTGATCTGGTTATCGGTTCGCCGGTCTCCGGGCGTGGGCAGTTGGAGCTGGAAGGTATTGTCGGATTCTTTGTCAATACACTGGTTTACCGGATTGAGCTGGATCCTCATGCTAATTTCACTCAATTACAGACGCAGGTTTTTAATACTGTACTTGATGGTTTATCCCACCAGCGGGTGAGTTTTGAACAACTGGTGGAAGCTATCAACCCCAGACGGGATCTGAGCTATGCTCCGCTGTTTCAGGTCATGTTTGCCTTTGATAGCTCAGACTCTGCCGGATGGCAGTTAGATGGAATAAAAACCACGCCATTCACGGTTGTGGGGGATTACGCCAAATTCGATCTGACGCTCTCGATGGAAAAAATCTTACAGGCAGATGGCAGAGAACAATTGCAGGGCACATTTGAATACAGTACTGACCTGTTTGATGAAGCAACGATTAAACAGGTTGAGGCTAATTTCTGCTTTTTGTTGCAGGAAATAGCCCGGAACGCCCATGCTGCGCTGACTGAGTATCAATGTATCAATGAAGCGGAAAAACAGTGGCTACTGCAAGAGTGGCCACGCAGCCTGAACACTCATCCGGTCACACACACCTTACATCAGGCATTTGAGCAACAGGTCATGCGTCGTCCGCAGGCTATTGCTCTGAGCACTGACAATGGCAAGACGCTCACTTATGAACAGCTTAATCAGCGGGCCAATCAACTGGCACACCATATTTTGAAAATCAAGATGCTGAAAATCAGGCAGCAAACGGAGGGAACGGTAGAATCAACGCCATTGATCGGCCTTTGTCTGGAACGTGACGAAGAGATGCTGGTTGCTATTCTGGCCGTATTAAAAGCAGGGCTGGCTTATGTACCCATCGATGGCAGCCATGCACCGGAACGGGTTCGTTTCTACGTTGAAGATGCGGGTATTCAGCTGGTTATCGGCACTCCTGTATACCGCACTCTGTTTGATCACGAAAAAGTGGATTATCTCTGCATCGATACTGAAAAAACCTTTATTCAGACTATGCCGCTGGATAACCCTGATATGGCCTGTCAGCCTGATGCACTGGCTTATGTGATTTATACCTCCGGCTCTACCGGTGTACCGAAAGGCGTGGAAATCCCGCACGCCAATGTCATGCGGTTATTCAGTGCCAGTCAACGTCATTTTACCTTTAGTGAAAATGATGTCTGGACACTCTTTCACTCCTGCGCGTTTGATTTCTCGGTATGGGAAATATGGGGGGCATTACTGCACGGCGGACGTCTGAGCATTGTGCCTTATTGGACCAGCCGGACACCGGGCCATTTTTATCAGTGGGTACAACAGGAAAAAGTGACCGTGCTGAACCAGACGCCTTCTGCTTTCCAGCTATTTATGGCGGCTGATGAACAATTAAATAAAGAGGATAAAAACGGAATAAATTCACCTCTGTCGCTGCGTTATGTGATTCTGGGAGGAGAAGCGCTGGAGCCGGCTAATTTGTTGGGCTGGTTTAAAAAACATGGCGATGAGCAGCCTGAAATCATCAATATGTATGGCATTACTGAAACGACAGTACATGTGACCTATCGCAGGATCAGGCAGGCGGATGCCTTGCAGGGGGGAAAAAGCCCGATTGGTGAAGCGCTGGACGATCTGGAGATTTTTTTACTGGATGGACAAGGTAGATTGTCTCCACTGGGAGCCGTAGGAGAGATATACGTTGGTGGTGCCGGTGTGGCTCGCGGCTATTTGAATCGACCTGAACTGACGGCCCAGCGTTTTGTCGATAAACGACAGTTTTTCCCGCAGGCAGAAGCAGGGCAGCGGTTATACCGGAGCGGGGATTTAGCACGTTTGCGGCGGGATGGTGCGTTAGAGTATCTCGGACGTGCTGACCATCAGGTGAAAATCCGGGGCTTTCGCATTGAGTTGGGCGAGATTGAAACAGCCCTGAAACGTATTGATGAAATAGAACAGGTGGTCGTGATGGCTTACCAGAACGAAGGTGAGCATACTTCGCATCTGGTGGCGTATATTGTGCCGGCGGGAACACGTTCGGCTGAAGCATTGTCTGTCGATATGCTCAGGGCTGAACTGAAGCGTACTCTGCCGGACTACATGCTGCCATCTGCCTTTATTTTCCTTGATGCCCTGCCACTGACCAGTAATGGAAAAATTGATCGCAAAGCCCTGCCCGCGCCACAACAGGTACGTCCGCAACTCGCCAGTGAATATCGGGAAGCTCGCAATGAAACCGAACGTGAATTGCTGAAGTTATGGCGGGAAACATTGCCGGTATCGCGGATTGGCATTCATGATAACTTCTTTGCGCTGGGAGGCGATTCCCTGCGAGGTGTCCAACTGACGGGTAAAGCACAGGAGCAGGGCTGGCTGCTGACGCTGGCGGATCTGTTCCAGCACCAGACAGTAGCAGAACTGGCAACCCTGATTGATGAACGTCGCAAAGAACATCAACTGTCAGCGCAAAGTATTGCACCATTCAGCCTGATATCAGAGAAAGATCGCTTGCATTTACAGGCGCAGGCACAGGAAAGATCGCAAAAAATCGTTGATGCCTACCCGCTCAGCCGGATGCAGGCGGGTATGTTCTACCATATGAATATGTCACCGGATGCCAACGTATATCATTGTACCGGAACGTCTCATCTGCGTATTAACGGGGCGTTTAATGAGCAGGCATTCAGGGAAGCAACCGCTCAGACCGTGGCAGCCCATGATGTACTACGCACGGCGTTTGATATGGAGAATTACAGTGAGCCGTTGCAATTGGTCTATGACTTTGCTGAATTACCGATTGTTGTAGAAGACTTGCGTCATTTATCGGAACAAGAGCAGGATGTGCGGGCAAAAGCATTGCTGGAAGCAGAACGGGTGAATCCGTTTGATCTGCTGAATCCGACCCTGCTGCGTTTCTTCATTCAACTGCGCACTGATAACTCCTTCCAGTTTACGATGACCGAATGTCATCCGGTCTTTGATGGCTGGAGTTATAACACCATGATTGTGGAAGTCTTCAATCGTTATGCCACGCTGACAGGACAGACAAGCTGGCAGGCACCGGATAAAAAATCACTGGAGTATCGTGATTTTATTGCGCTGGAGCGGGCTGCTATTGCTGATGAACAACAAAAAAATTACTGGGCCCAGAAACTGGATGACTGCACCATCCTTGAATTGCCACGTAAACAACATACGGAGGGTATTCAGAGTGCTCATTCCCCTGCAACCAGCCCGAAACTGAAATCTGTTTCCCTGACGCTGGATAGTACTGTTTATCAGGGATTACGTCATTTGATGCTGCAACTTGGCGTCCCGCTGAAAAGCGTTTTGCTGGCAGGGCACGTCAAGGTCATCAGTATTTTCAGCG
The DNA here is from genome assembly GCF_963876495.1 of Xenorhabdus sp. KJ12.1. Lineage (NCBI taxonomy): Bacteria > Pseudomonadati > Pseudomonadota > Gammaproteobacteria > Enterobacterales > Morganellaceae > Xenorhabdus > Xenorhabdus sp. KJ12.1. The sequence goes on along the minus strand of NZ_CAWNQH010000061.1, from coordinate 144,157 downwards.
GAGAGAATGACATTCTTACCGGGATCAGCGCGAACGGACGCCCTGAGGCGCAGGGAGGAGAGCATCTGTATGGTCTGTTCCTGAATATTCTTCCATTCCGTCAAATCCTGACATCTGTCTCCTGGAACGAGTTAATCCGGCAGGTCTTTGCTAACGAAATTGAAGCAATCCCGCATCGTCGTTATCCATTAGCCGAAATTCAGCGCCAGTTCGGTCAGCAGCCATTACTGGATGAGGTGCTGTTTAACTATATTGATTTCCATGTTTACGGCCAGATGGCAGCGGAAGTGGGGCTGGAAGTGGTGGACAGGCTGCATACGCAGGACGTCTACGAAGGCACCCATTTTACACTGGATGTCCATTTTCAGCATCTTACGCTCTCTTCGGCGCTGGCCAGTGATCAAATCTCCATCCAACTTGATTACGACGAAAATAAAATCAGCCGTGGATTGGTATCAACGATGGCGGAATGCTATATCGCGGTATTTACGGCGATGGTGGCAGATCCACAGGCATTGCATTGCGCCAATCATTTCCTGCCAATGGTACAGCAACAGAAACTGGAAAATTTCAGTCAGGGAGATGCTGGCTATCAGGGGCCAGAAACACTGGCTGGATTATTTGCTGAACAGGTAGCCCAAACACCGTCTGTGCTCGCGGTTGAATTCGGGGAGCGGCAGCTCAGTTATCTGGAGTTACACCAACAGTCCAACCAGTTAGCACATCTGCTGGCAGAAAAAGGGGTGAAACAAGGACAGTATGTGGCGCTATTGCTGGGGCGCAGTGTTGAATTGATCGTTTCGATGCTGGCACTGGTAAAACTCGGCGCGGTTTACCTGCCACTTAATACCGACGACCCGGATATCCGGTTGATCGAGCAGATAGAAGATGCTCAGTGTGATTTGTTAATCATTGATAGGCGGGTAACAGACCGGTGGCTGCCTGACACTATGCCAGATCTTCCGCCTGTTTTATGGCTGGATGAAGAACAGTCTGCACTGGCACAAATGCCGGTGAGTGATCTGCCGGATTACCTGAATTCTCACGCAGAACATCAGGGCGGTCTGCCTGCTTATATCATGTACACTTCTGGCTCTACCGGTAAACCGAAAGGGGTATTGATCGGGCAAAAAGGTATTATTCGTCTGGTTAAAAATGTCAGCTATATTGATTTCCACGCCTTTAAGCGTTATCTGCAACTGGCTTCCGTCAGTTTTGATGCTTCAACATGGGAAATCTGGGGACCGTTACTGAATGGCGGTTCAATAGTGATCTTCCCGCAAGGTGTGGTTTCTGTCCTTCTGCTGGAAAAAATCATTAAGGAATCGCAGATAGAAAGCCTGTTCCTGACGGCATCCTTGCTTAATCTCATCGTTGATGAACGCCCCCAGCTATTGCAACCGGTAAAACAATTGATTTCCGGTGGTGAGGCGATGTCATCATGGCACGCAGCCCGCATTAAGGAGCGTTATCCTGAACTGATCCTGATCAACGGTTATGGCCCAACGGAAAATACCACGTTTACCACCAGCTATCGTTATCGGGGAACCGAAGGTCATAGTGTGCCAATCGGCAGACCGAATGAGGGCAATCAGGTTTATATCCTTGATAGCTTCCTCCATCCTGTTCCTGTTGGTACTGCGGGGGAGCTATACATTGGAGGTGAGGGGCTGGCGATAGCTTATCTTAATCAGGAAAACATCTACCAAACCCTGTTTATTGAAAATCCATTTGATAAATCCCTCTCAGACCGGCTGTATAAAACCGGTGATCGCGGGCGTTTTCTGCCTGATGGCAACATTGAATACTTGGGGCGTATTGATGACCAAAACAAGATCAGAGGTTATCGAGTGGAAACCGGGGAAATTGAAGCCGTCCTGTGCAAACATCCGGATGTGGAACGTGCAGCGGTTCGGGTGATTGAGGAAAACCGGGGTAAACGGATCGCGGCTTATATCGTTCTGCATGTCGGACAGGCTCTGAATACGATGGAGCTGCGTAATTATCTGGCGGAAAGGCTGCCACGTTACATGATACCGGCCTATTTTCAGGCTCTCTCTTCTCTGCCACTGAATGCAAACGGCAAACTTGATATTGCCCGATTGCCACAGGATATCCCACAGCAGGCTGCTTATCATGAACTGAGTAACGTTTCCCCATTAGCGGAGACGGTTCCCGCTGTCGCTGAGGAAAAAACCAATGTACTGACCGATCCTGTCGTGCTTGCCATTCAGCAGGTCTGGGCCGAAGTGCTGGACATGGAATCTCCCGGTTGTAATCAAAACTTCTTCGATCTGGGGGGAGATTCACTGCTGCTGGCCCGTGTTCATCTGAAACTGCATGCGCTGGGTTATACCCGACTTTCCATTATTGATTTACTGAATTATTCCACCATTCACCAGCTTGCCCGCTTTATCAACGGAGGGCACGGACAGAGTGAAAACGCAGGAACTTCATCGGCCATGAAGAGGATGCAGGGTGCTAAAGAAACCAGTCTGAACAACATCACTGATGGTCGTCAGCGTCTGGCGGAAATGCAGAAAAAAATGCAGCAGAAAAGGTAGCCGGAAGATGAATAGTGGGAATGAGGAATAACGGATCATGAATAACACCGATGGTAATAACGTTCAGAGGGAACAGGCAGTGGAATCAGTGTCTGATTTGGAAATGCACGGTTTTGAAATCGCCATTATCGGTATGGCGGGACAATTTTCCGGCGCGAGTGATGTTGAACAATTCTGGCAAAATATCGCGGCGGGAGTTGAGTCTGTCAGGCCATTGACTGATGCCGAACTGGATGCAGAAGGAATATCAGTGGAGGCCCGTTCGCGGGCCGATTTTATCCGCAATGTTTCCGTGCTGGAGCATCCTGAAGATTTTGATGCTGAGTTTTTTGGTTACTCTCCGCGGGAAGCTCAGGCGATAGATCCACAGCAGCGCTTGTTTCTGGAAACGTCATGGCTGGCATTGGAAAATGCCGGTTATGCAGCGGAAAAGTTTCAGGGACCAATCGGCGTGTATGCCAGCAGTTCCAGCAGCAGCTATTTTATGAATTATCTATTGAATCATCACACTGCCGAAGGGCCGTATTTATCGGACATGCTGCTATTTGGCAATAATAACGATCTGCTTTCGACACGGGTATCCTACAAGCTCAATCTGCGGGGGCCGAGTTTCACTATCGGGTCGGCCTGCTCCAGTTCAATGGTGGCGATACACTATGCCTGCCAGTCTTTATTAGCCGGAGAATGTGACATTGCACTGGGCGGAGGTGTTCACGTTGGTTTTCCCTCCCACAGTGGCTATCACTTCGAGGGCAGCGGCATTCTTTCCCATGACGGGCATTGTCGAACTTTCGATGCTGAGGCATCCGGTACTCTGAGCGGTGATGGCGTTGGTGTTGTGGTGCTGAAACGGTTACAGGATGCACTGGATAGTGGCGACCATATTTATGCAATTATTAAAGGTTCTGCGGTCAATAACGATGGGGCCGAGAAAATCGGTTTCACTGCGCCTTCGGTAGCAGGTCAGACAGCGGTTCTTCAGCGCGCATTGCTGGTGGCAGACGTGGCACCAGAAAGTATCAGTTATATCGAAGCTCATGGTACAGCCACGCACCTTGGCGATCCGATGGAAATGAAAGCCCTGCTCAGTGCTTATGAGCAGCCGGAAACAGGGCAGACGCGCTGTGCGGTGGCTTCTGTCAAAGCGAATCTGGGGCACGTAGACTCGGCGGCAGGCGTGACGGGCGTAATGAAAGTTGCACAAATGATGATGCACCGTTATCTGCCACCTGCGGTCAACTTTACCCGCCTCAATCCTGAAATTAATCTGACCGGTTCAAGATTCTATATACCGACAAAAGGTGAAGCGTGGCAGTGTCAGGGCGTACGCCGGGCGGGTGTCAGTTCCTTTGGTATTGGAGGAACCAATGCCCATATGATTTTGCAGGAAACCCCTTATACTTCCCCGTCAGGCCCGTCTCACCCGCAACAGTTGCTCTCTTTTTCAGCCAAATCACCGCAAGCATTACAGGCAAAGTTACTTAACTTCCGTGATTGGCTGGAAAAATCTCCCCGACTGCCATTAGCTGATATCGCTTATACCCTGCATGTCGGCCGTCATGAAATGGATTATCGGCATAGCCTGGTATGCCATGATCACATCAGCGCGATTACGGCACTGGATAATTATTTATCCCGGGCAGTACAGGAAAATACGTTACGTACCGTTGCTTCGTCTGTCATTTTTATGTTCAGCGGGCAGGGAGCACAATACCCCGGCATGATGAAGGGGTACTACGATCAGGAGCCAGTATTCAGGGCCGCAGTGGATAGATGTGCGGAGATAATGCTGCCTTTGCTGGAGCGTGATATCCGTCCGTTAATCTTCGATACGGCTGAAGCGAATAAAACCCCGGCGTTATATCAGACACGTTATACCCAGCCAGCTCTGTTTGTTGTCGAATATGCGTTGAGTCAGTTGCTGATGGCATGGGGGATACGTCCTACGGCTTGCATCGGTCACAGCATCGGAGAATATGTTGCCGCCTGTATTGCGGGTGTTTTCACTCTGGAAGATGCAGTGAAGATTGTGATCAGGCGGGCTAACTTAATGAATCAGATGCCTGCCGGAAAAATGCTGGCGGTAGAACTTAATGAAAGAACATTACAGGGCTATCTCACTGAGGGTGTTACATTGGCTGCTTATAATGCGCCTGAACTTTGTGTGGTATCCGGCGAAACAGAAGCCATACTGATGCTTGAAGCGCGTCTGTCGGAGGATAATATCGAATCCGGTACGCTGCATACTTCCCATGCTTTTCACAGTGCGATGATGGATGCGTGTCTGGAGCCGTTCAGACAGACATTTGATGGCATAACACTATCAGCGCCAGAATTACCCTTTATTTCTTGTGTAACGGGAACATGGATCACTGCTGAACAGGCTATGTCGCCGGATTACTGGGTACGTCAATTGCGTGAACCGGTTGCGTTCAGTCAGGGAGTGGCGTGCTTATTGTCTCAACAGGAAGTTACTTCAGTCTCCCATATACAGCAATCTCAATCACAAAAAACCTCACCTTCAAAAGCGCCAGTTTTACTGGAAATGGGGCCGGGCAGTGCTCTGACCGGACTGGCAAAAATACAGCTTACAGGTTCAGCGGCACATCAGCGGGTGTTCAACAGTACCCGAAGTATCAAACAAACTATCCCGGACAGACAACATTTACTGAATCTATTAGGGCAGCTATGGCAACAGGGGGTATCTGTCGACTGGTCTGCATTTTATCAGCCACAGAAACGCCACCGCCTTCCTCTGCCCGGATATACATTCCAGCGTCAGCGTTACAGTCTGGATTCATGGATTAGTGATACCTCGCATAAAAAGGCTTCTCATACCCGACAGACGGCTTCAGATAACGGGCGGTTGCCACTGGAGCAGTGGAGTCACCAGATCCGCTGGAAACAGATGACCATACCGGTGGCAGATTATGCCCGGTTAAACGGGCAGGTTTTCCTGATTTTTATGGACGGTTCAGGAGTAGGCAAACAGCTAACAGCTGAACTGACACAATTAGGTGGTGAAGTCTGGCAGGTGATACAGGGCGGACGTTTTAAAGCAGATACAAACACACGTCAGGTCATCATCAATCCGCAGAGCAGCGAAGACTATCAGACATTGGCGGATTTATTTAACAACCGGAAAGTGAAGGTCACTCACATCATTCATGCCTGGTCAATAACGCGTTCAGCTTCCATTGCATTGAACACGGCCTTTACCAATTATGAATCTCTGTTGCATATCGCCCGGCAATTTGCGGTAGACCGATTAGCAACAGATGGAATAGATGAGGATCAACTGAAAACGGTTTCACTAAAAATAGATATCCTCTCCAACCGACTGCATTCGATTACAGAACAGGACAGAAACGATCCGGCTAAAGCGCTGCTGCTTGGCCCATGTCGTGTCATTCCAAAAGAGTTTGAACAGGTGCAGTGCAGGAGTATTGATATTGCCCTGCCTGCTCGCTGGTCACTGCCTTTACTGAATCCTAAGCCGTCTGATGCCGTAATATCAGCATTACTGACAGAGATCCTCAGACAGCCGGAAGAACAGGAGGATCAGGATAATATCGTCGCGCTTCGCGGAAGGCATCGTTATGTTCCGTTGACTGAAACCGCAGTTTTACCCGCGACGGCATCCCCGCTATTAAGACATGGGGGAAACTACCTGATTACGGGCGGATTTGGCGGTATTGGAGCCACAATAGCACTCTATCTGGCGAAGCATTATCAATCCCATTTGATTTTCATCAGCCGCAGTGAATTACCGCCCAGTAATGAATGGTCAGACTGGCTGGAAACTCATGATGCAGACAATAAGCGCTCACGCCATATCCGTTTGTTACAACAGTTAAAGCAGATGGGCGCGTCTGTTTCAGTCATTTCTGCCGATCTGGCGGATGCTTCAAGAGTCAACAAAGCACTGACCGATGTTGTTCTCCAGTATGGGCAAATCCACGGGATCTTTCATTGTGCAGGTATTGCCGATGGCGGGCTGATCCAGAATCGCAGATTCGAAGACTCACTTCAGGTATTCCGGTCAAAAGTACTGGGAACACAGGTTCTGGATAACTGGTTTAAACGTCGCCCACTGGATTTTTTCGTTTTAAGTTCATCACTGGCATCCCACATAGGTACAATCGGGCAGGTCGCTTATTGTGCAGCCAATGCTTTTGAAGATGCTTACGCTTTATCACGTCATCAACTTGTTTTAGATGAGAAAAATTTCAGTAAGTCACATTCAGGCACGAAAAAATCTACCCGCTATCTTGCTATTGGCTGGGATGCATGGCGTGAGGTAGGAATGGCTGTGGATAGCCTGCGTCAGTGGTATCAGGATAATGAAGAACAAGAAAGTATCAGGCACGGTATTCTGCCGGCAGAGGGTTGCCGGTTACTGGAATTATTACTGTCACATGGGGACAGTGTTTATGCTGTTTCTACCCGCGGCTTACCGTTACCGGATACTGACCACACGGTGGAAAACAATATCCCAGCGGAACAGGACCAAAATACGGCAAACACGGGCGAGCAGAATCTGTATCCCCGCCCAGTATTAAGTGTCGCTTATCAGGCTCCCCGCAATCAGACGGAAGAAATTATTGCTGATATCTGGCAGGAAAAAATGGGTATAGGCCCATTAGGGGTGTTTGATGATTTCTTCGAACTGAATGGTCACTCACTGATGGCAGTGCAGATCATCGCAAAAATTAAACAACGGCTACAGGTGGTATTTCCTGTCGGGTTTATTTACGAGCACTCCACGATTGAACAATTGGCTGAGCAGGTCAATCTGCGTAACAAGGTGCAGCCGGACAACCTGATAGGCAGTTCGGAGGAAAGGCGATGATAGCCAAAATGCACAGAGGCAAGGCCGCCAGAAACTCGCACGGCACCGGGAATAACAAGCAGGGAAACTGGTTCCCGTTGGGATATGCCCAGCACTGTTTCTGGTTTGTATCTACTGCACTGGGGGATACAGCTAACAATCAGGTTGGTATTCTGATTGAAGGAGAACTGCGGATAGCGGTGCTGGAACAGGCTATCAATACGCTAATCCAGTCGCATATTTCCCTGCGCACGGAAATACTGGATTACGCACCAATGCAGCGGCTTTGCCAGATGCGGGAGTTTGATCTGCCGCTGTTGGATCTGTCAGCTTATGATGCCGATAAGCAGGAACAACAGGTGACTGAAAATAGCCAAAAATTCCTGCATACGCCATTTAACCTCAAATCGCCTCCCCATCTGCGGGCACAGATTTTCCGGTTGGCAGAATCAAAACATGTATTGTTTTTATGCTTTCCTCACATTGTGGCGGATGGCGGAGCCATCCACTTGTTTGAGCAACAGCTCTGGCGGCTTTATGAACAGGGATGTCACGGGAAAAAAAGCCAGTTAAATTTACCTGATCAAATGCAAATTGATGAATGGGTCTGTTATGAGCGGGAAACCCATCATCAACATGGTCAGCAAGATTTGGCTTTCTGGCGGCAGCATCTGAAGGGATATCCTTATGCGCGTTTTCCTGCTCGCTATCTCAACCAGAATACTCTGACCGATCATGAGTTTTACCTGCCATTTCCTGAAAATAGCTATGACTTGCTGGACACGCTGGCTAAACAGCAAAAAGCAACATTGCAGATGGTTTTTCTGACATTGGTTGCAGAGGTGATTTACACCATGACAGGGCAGTCCCGTTTCTCGCTGAATTCAGTGCTGGAAGGCAGGGAACAGCCCGGAAGTGAAACATTGATGGCACCCATGCTGCGTGTTATGCCGGTGCCTGTCAATCTGGACAGCCTAAAGGATAGAGAAGGAAAAAATGAGGCGACGACAATTGCTTTATTGGAACAGGTCAGGGAAAAGATTTTATCGGCCTATGACCACATGGAATGCCCGTGGAGTTTGCCGGTAGGTGTACTGGCTGAACAGCGCTGGCATAGCAGCCCCGGTATTTATTCTCTGGCAATCCGTGCAGGTAGCTGGCTTTACAGCAAGGTATTCCGGCGTGCCCGGCTCTACCCGCATTTTCTGGCTGATTTTTTGTTTATGGAACCCAGACCACCGCAATCTATCATTCGCCGAGCCAGACGCAGCGTAGAAATTTCACAACCAACGATAAACATTAATATATTACAGGATGTATTCAAATCTGAGACGTCGGGTAGCAGGCTGGATGGGTTACGCCTGAGCAGCTACTGGAAAAGTGAACATCGGGAACATCAGGCGTTGCCCGGTCAGGCCATTTCTACCCAATGGGAAAATGACTCTATCAATATTTACGTCACACTTTCTGAAGATAGCAAACCAATCATGCAAATTAACTGCTGCTGCTTTAATCAGGCAGGGATGGCCTGTTTTACCGGATTGCTGAAGGAAAAACTATCTTCTCTCTCCCAACTTATCACTGAATGAGATACAGAGAATGGCTATTCAGAAACAAGAAGAGAAAGTGATTGAGTTTAAGCAGGTCAGGAAACAGTACAAAGATTATCAGGCGCTGAAAGGCATTTCTCTGGACGTTTATCGTGGTGAGTTCATTGGTCTGCTCGGCCCGAATGGTGCGGGAAAAACGACACTGGTTGAAATACTGGAAGGACTAAAAAAAGCAGATTCAGGCTCTGTCAGGGTATTGGGAAAAACATGGCAGCATGATGCACCTTATCTGCGTCGGCGTCTCAGCGGAGTCTTGCAGGAAACGTTATTTATCAACAAACTCAGAGTGAAAGAAGTGCTTACTCTGTTCGGTAGTTTCTATGGCTGTTCACGTCATCGGGTGCAGGAAGTGATGGAACTGGTTGAATTAACGGAGAAGCACCGGACTTATGTGGAAGGGTTATCAGGAGGCCAGCGCCAGCGGCTGGCTCTGGGTGTTGCCATTATGAATGAGCCGGAAATTCTGATACTGGATGAGCCGACAACAGGGCTTGATCCGCGTTTCCGGCATGATACATGGGACATTCTGAGCAAACTCAACCGGGAAAAAAAATCCACTATGCTGCTGACAACGCATTATATGGAAGAAGCTGAGTATTTATGTGATCGGATTTGTATCATGAATAAAGGAGAAATTATTGCACAGGGTGGCATGGATGAATTACTGAAAAAATACTGTAACGGCGATCTGATTGAGCTGACGACCCGGTTCCCTGAACGTTTGCAAGCACTGAGCCGGCATAATCGGGTATCAAGTTATGAATACGATGAATCAAAAAACAGGATCCGTATGATAATTGACGATTCAGCCAGCTTTGTGACTGAGCTTTTTGAATGTGCCAAAAAAGCCGATACCGATATCAATGAACTGGTGATCAGAAAGAAAACACTGGATGATTTGTTCATGACACTGGCAGGGAGACGCTTCCATGAATAGTGCGCTGATCAACCTGATGAAAACACAATTCAGGCAATATATCCGTGAGCCGGAAATTCTGTTCTGGTCATTTGGTTTTCCGCTTTTGCTGGTCTGGCTATTAGGGCTTTCGTTCTCATCACAGGATATTCCCGAAAGATATATCGGCATTGTTCTGCCAACAGAAGTGGCGGAACAACAGAAGATCAAACAATGGGGAGAGCAGTTTACAGCGCATGAACACACTATCTCCGGCATTATCAATCAGGATGAAATCAAACGGAATAATCTGGTAAAGGTTAAATATCATATAAAATATTACCCTGACCGTGAAGCGGTGATCCTCGGGTTGAAACGGGGTGATATTCAGATGTTCATTGAACAGAATACACAGGGAAAACAGATTCACTACCTTGATCCACAGGATGGTGATGCTCTGCTGACTTACTATTTGCTCAATCAGCAAGAGGGAAAGCAAACAGATAAAAATCTTTTCATTCTGGAAACACCGGGGCTGCGTTATCTGGATTTTCTGATACCGGGATTACTGGCGATGGCAATAATGGAAACCTGTTTAATTGCCGTCGGCTGGGCACTGGCAGAAAAACGTCTCGCGCGGGTTACTCGTCAGATGTGTATTACACCAATGCGTAAGACCACCTTTCTGATGGCACATATTCTGGCCTGTCTTATCATCAACTTCGTTGAAATACTGATTATTTATCAGTTTGCTAAGATCTATTTTGATATAGAAATACAGGGTTCGTTTTACGCCTTCCTGCTTTTACTTTTTGCCGGGAATATCTGTTTTTCTGGTGTGGCAGTGCTGGTGGCATCCCGGGCACGCAAGGCTCAGACTGCGAACGGCTTACTGGAGGTTTCGATTCTGATACTGGTTTTGTTATCTGGGATCTTTTTCAGCTATAAACACTTTCCACAGTGGATGGTCAACATTGTTGAATATCTTCCGTTAACCATTCTGGCTGATAATATGCGTAAAGTATTTATTGAAGGCGGGGACTTATTACAGGTTGTACCTGCCTCTATTGCACTGGTTGTCATTGGTATCATGACTTTTATATTAGGAATGCGAATTTTCCGCTGGTATTAATCTGTCAGTGGCTGCTTTGGCAGCCACTTGAAAAAGTAGATAATGGAAATATTCCACTCTGGTTGGTTTTTTGTTTTTTTATATGGAAAGTTATATGGAAAGAAATCTGATATAGGAAATTTAAATATTAATTTATGAGATTATAATATGTTAAAAAATATTCCGTATATTATTTTTGACGCAGAACCATTCTGTTTTGGTCCGATATCGACTACATTAAATATTGTGGAACAATTAAAGCATCGAAATAAATTGATATCGGATGCTAAGTTAATTTTATTAGGTACACTTACCTCTTCTCAATTAGGTGAAAAATCGAATTTATTTGATATTATTTATGAGTGTGATACGACTTCTGTTACTGAGCTTTTACGTTATTCAGAGCTGATTTCAGGAGCCAGTCTTTACATTAACAATACCAATCCCGGCTCGATCAATTTTGTTTCGCAACTGGGTACACCCATTGTCTATATCGATACGCTATTCTGGATGTGGAGTAATCTCCACGCTGATCTGCACCAAACCGAAAAAACATTTATTCAGAATTTTCATGGAATAGAACGAAATCTTGCCAAATTCCGTGATAAACTTGGTGATTATCAAGTTATACCCCCCATTCTTTCTGATTCTTTGCAACAATGTTTAATGGATGATCATCCATTAGAAGGTGTATTAATTACCCTTGGTGGTATTGACACGGTTTACAGCGAGACAACTGATTTTTACTACCATTTTCTTCAGGAATTGCTATCTATTCCCAATCTGAAAAATGAAAAAAATATTACGATTGCAGGTGGAGGAAGAACAATCGGAAATCTGAAAAATATACTCGCTGAAACACACCCTCATATCCATGTCGATTGTTTTTCAAGACATGATTTTCTGAAAAAATTACGGCGGGCCCGTAAAGTATTATCGAATGCAGGGCTTACCACATTTTATGAATGTGTTGCGCTTAATAAAGATGTTTTTTTCTTGCCCCCACAAAATTATAGTCAACAATTACAGTTAGAAATATATCTTCAACATTATTATCCCCCTGAGTATGGTTTTCTGTGGCAGCCGGAATATGGATACCCTGAAATCCCCGCCTACTTATCAGAGAGAGACGGGCTAGCATTAACTGATAAATGCATCGATTTATTTATTAATCGTCCTATAGAAAGAAAGCGTGCTCTGGAGATGATTGACCAGTTTCTCTCGAAAGATAAAGTTAATGCTCATTTTTCCCAGGATATCTTTGAACATAATGCGAGTGATATTATTGTCGACTATATTGAAAAAACGTTTTTAGCCAAAAGGTTACAGAGTGAGAGAGAAAAGTAATAGGAATATTGTTACTCTGATTTATTGCGTTCCTGTTTCTTACGATATGAGCGCCAGCGATATCGGGGCCAATAAAAGCTGAATAGGATCATCAGTATGGTCAGTGGTGTTCCGCAAAAAGTGATCATGGTATCAATGGGAAACCCGGCTCGATTTGCAAGAATATAAAGCCCGACTGCTTTTGACAGGTAGACCAAAATCCAGGCGATAGAAACTTCGTGCCATACTCTGTCATAGATGGGCTTGCCATAAACTGAGATAGTTTTTAATCCCGGCATGGCTTGCTCCGCCATTGTTTTTGCAGCCGGCTTTCCTATTAGTGAATAAAAACAGAAGACTGCAACCAGTGATGCCGCACTGCTAATTGAACCGAAAACTTCCTCCAGTTTTTTATCAAACAGGGTATATCCGTGTATATAAAGATAGTGACTTAGCCCTGATACTAACAACAGAGCGATCACTACCCAAATACTTTGTGTTTTACTGATAATCCTGAGAATAACTGAATATATTGTTGTCAGCAGTAAGGCAGTACCTACACCGCCTACATGGAATGCAGCATGATACAGAATAATCGGTATAATCATGTTGAGCATCACATCCCGTGATATTAAATAACGCCAGATAGATAAGTTTGTTTGCTGCATTTTTTTACCTGATATTTAAGGGTATTCGGGCTACATACAAAATGGAAACTAAAAGAAAATAAATAAACATGCTGAATATTAATATATAGTCGGAAATGTTTATCCCGCAAGAAATAAATAGAGTTATATTTTTTATTTGAGATGTCTAAACTATTATTAAACCACTCTGTTTTTTGTTTATGGATATTCTTAATGTTATTTCCAATAAATTATGCTTAATGATATTTAAAGTCAGTAATGTGGCATACGATGATTTCCTTTTCTATCTCTTCAGTTGTTAAGAATGTTCTGAATGCAATGTGATTTTTTTTCGTGTAATTAACATCATTATCAGATAAAAAAACTTCACTGTTGCTGCTTGTTATTTTCATTTTGTATTTTTATAAGTGAATTGTTTTGTTTTTGGATTTTTATCCTGATTGAGAGATGCTTTCAATTCACTTGAATTATTATTGCGTTAATTGGATAAATATCTCTAATTGATGCATGATGATTTGTTAAGTAATCTTATTGTAGTTAAAAGATGTATTTTGCCGTTCTGAACTGAATATATCCGAGAATTAATTGGGTATTAATAAGATAAAGGTGCGAAAACATGAGTGTCTGTGAGTCTAAAGAAATATCAGAAATACAACTAACGCGTTGCATACAAACATTGACACGTGCTTTTGATGGGTATCCTTTGATGCGGCATTTTCTGGCTGAGGATAGTCACCAGCAGAGAGTACAGCGTTATCTGGAGGCTTTTCTTCGAAAAGTCGGTATGGCAGTAGGGCATGTGTGGGCTACTGATGATGGAACGGCTGTGTCTATTTGGACGGCTCCCGGTATTGAAGATGCAGCGTCTGTTTTTGTTCCGCTGTCCGTTGAATTTGAAAAGATCGCAGGAGAAAGAGCGAACATAATGCAGGCATCTGAAGCAGTTATGGCGAAAGAACGCCCTGATTTTCCGTGCTGGTTTTTGGGGGTAGTCGCCGTAGATCCTGACTTTCAGGGAAAGGGGCTGAGTCGTGCGGTTATTGATCCCGGGCTTGAGAGAGCTGAACGTGAAGGGTTTCCTGTGTTTCTTGAAACCTCGAATGAAAAAAACGTCAGAATTTATGAGCGGCTGGGGTTTGAAGTCACCGCTGAATATCCGCTTCCTTTCAATGGTCCCATGATGTACGCAATGCTCAGGCAATGACTCGACTCAGTGCAGAAGTACCAATATTCTTCTGCACTTTTTTCTGTTTCAGTTCTCTGAAAAAGTACATTCCCTTTATTTAGTTGATTAACGGGAAGATCATTCATGTAACCGGAAGTTGTTGAACTATCATCAGGCCAGTTTATCTGAATAGTCATGATAATATCTGAGATTTAATTAATATAATCTATTGATTTTAAATAACTATATTTATTTTTTTGTAAAAATTCGTATTTGCAAATATTTTTTAATATACCTGATTGTAAAATGTACCTTCAATAAATGAATAATTACCGAGCAAAACACGGCTGTTTTTCGCTCTGCCTAATTATATACCTCCTTTTATTTATTTTTTATGCAATGTTTATGCATAAACTGAATAAAAAATCATTTTTATAAATTGTGAAAAACATCAAAAAAGTAAATTCATTGTGATTACGTTGTGTTGACTTTGTTAAAAATCAAAGAGATGATGCGATTAATTGTTAATCAGGCCTGGCAATGAAAGGTGTTGAAAGATTAATTTTAAGTTTCAGAAAAGCATTGATTCAATGAATGAATAAAACTAAAAATTAATAGAAATAATTAATGGAAAATATGAGCATATCCATTAATTTAAAAGACTCTTTAAATACACGCCTATTACCACCTTTCTTGTTAATTATTCGAGGTAAAACAAATGACGAAAGAAATTCAGAGAAGTTGGTTTGAACAGTATATGGTTCCTTGTTTCGCACCAGCTCCGTTTATTCCTGTCAGAGCTAAAGGCTCCAGAGTATGGGATCAGGATGAAAAAGAATACGTTGATTTTGCTGGAGGTATTGCTGTTAACGCATTAGGACATGCTAATAATGAATTAAAAGAAACATTAAACAATCAAATGGAAAACCTCTGGCATATTGGTAATGGTTACACTAATGAACCGGTCTTAAAGCTGGCAAAAGATTTAGTCGAGAATACCTTTTCTGATAAGGTTTTTTTCTGTAACTCTGGTGCTGAAGCAAATGAAGCTGCGCTGAAAATTGCCAGAAAATATGCTTTAGATAAACATGGCAGCCATAAAAGCGAAATTATCTCATTTGAAAACTCTTTTCACGGAAGAACATTATTTACAGTGACAGTAGGTGGACAACCTAAATATTCACAAGATTTTGCTCCTCTTCCACAACAAATCACTCATCTCCCTTATAACGATATTGAAGCCATTAAAGCACATATTTCTGATAAAACCTGTGCCGTCATTGTTGAACCCATTATCGGCGAAGGTGGTGTTATCCCGGCAACGCCAGATTTTCTGAAGGCGTTAAGAGAGCTGTGTGATGAATATCAGGCATTGCTGATTTATGACGAAATACAGACCGGAATTGGCCGCACGGGGTATCTGTATGCCTATGAAGAAACGGGAATTGAGCCGGATATACTGACCAGTGCAAAAGGATTGGGCGGTGGGTTCCCAATCGGAGCGATGCTGGTTAAACAGCATGTTGCAGAAGTATTCCAGCCGGGTTCACATGGCACGACATTCGGTGGTAACCCACTGGCAAGTGCAGTTGCTCATAAAGTGCTGAACATAGTGAACCAGAAGGCGTTTTTGGCAGGTGTGCAGGAGCGCCATCAGGAATTCATCCGGCATATGACTGATTTGAACCAGCGTTACCAAGTGTTTAGTGAAATACGTGGTAAAGGGTTATTGCTGGGCGCAGAACTGGCGGACAAATATCAGGGTAAAGCGAAAACATTAACCAATCTTGCTGCGGAAGAAGGGTTAATCGCGCTGATTGCTGGGCCGAATGTACTGCGTTTTGCTCCGGCATTAAATATTGAACAACAGGATATCAACGACGGTTTTGCCCGGCTTGAAAATGCCCTCAAGCGATTTGTTCAGGAATAAACCCAGTTTTTGAGGTGATATCATGATGCTATTTAGATCCGTTCAACATAAAGATTTGGGGGATATCCTCGATCTCTCGTCTCGCGCTGGAGTGGGTTTGACGTCGTTGCCAAATAATCAGGAATATCTGGCAGCCCGGATTTCACGCAGCATTGATTCATTCCATGATGGGCGCGAGCGTTCACAACAGGGATTCTTGTTTACTCTGGAAGACACGGAAAAGCATCGTGTTGTTGGGGTGAGTGCACTGGAGGTTGCGGTTGGGCTGGAGGAGCCTTTCTACAATTACCGTGTTCATAAATCGGTGCGCTCATCCCGTGAATTGGGAATTTACAATTCGTTTGAGACTTTGATTGTAGGGCAGGATCACACCGGATACAGTGAGTTGTGCACCCTGTTCCTTGACCCGGCTTATCATGGGGGGCGCAATGGTATTTTCCTTTCCAGAAGCCGCTTTTTATTTATTTCAGCGTTTCGCCATCTTTTTCCGAAAACTATTTTTGCGGAAATGCGCGGAGTAGTTAATGAACAGGGTGAATCACCATTCTGGAATGCACTTGGGCAACACTTTTTCAACGTCCCGTTTGCGCAGGCTGATTATCTGACAGGCATTGGCACCAAAACATTTATTGCTGAACTTATGCCGTTCCATCCGATTTATGTTCCTTTGTTGCCGGAAGAGGCACAGCGGGCTATCGGGCAGGTACATGAGAATACAGTGCCGGCCCGCGCGATTCTGGAAAAAGAAGGTTTTTCCTACCACGGTATGGTCGATATTTTTGATGCCGGCGCTATTTTGCAGGCTGAGATCGATGATGTGCGAACCGTAAAAGCCAGCCGGCTAGTGTCTGTTAAAAGAAAAGAGAATGCCTTCAGACAGAGTGATGGCAGGCTATGCATTGTTTCTAACCTACATTTTCAGGATTTTAAAGCGTTGCTGCTGAATATCTCTGACGCTATTGATAGTGATGAACTGCGCCTGACTGGCGCAGAAATGGAAGCACTTCAGGTAGAGGAAGGGGATTTAGTTCGCTGTGCTGCTCTTTTTTCCGAGGAAACTTCACAATGAGTGATCAGGCAAATTACATTGATGGTAAGTGGGTAACCGGGCAGGGTGTGCAGGTAGTTAAACATTCGCCTATTGATCAGCAAATTCTGTGGCAGGCACGCAGTGCTTCTGTTAAGCAAGTGGAAGAAGCTGGTCTGGCAGCACGCAGGGCATTTTCAGACTGGGCAAAGCTGGCAGTTGAAAAACGTATTGCCATTGTTCAGGCATTCGCTGATTTACTGGCACAGGAAAAAGAAACAATTGCCCGTGTGATAAGTGAAGAAACCAGCAAACCATTGTGGGAAACCCGGACAGAAGTTCAGTCTATGATTGGTAAAGTTGCTATTTCCATTGAGGCATGGCAGCAACGGACAGGTTATTCAGAAACCGCTATGCCGGATGGAAAGGCAATATTACAACATCGTCCTCACGGCGTGATGGCCGTTTTTGGGCCTTATAATTTCCCCGGTCATTTACCTAACGGCCATATTGTTCCTGCTTTGATTGCCGGTAACACATTAATCTTTAAGCCAAGTGAATTAACGCCGATCACAGCAGAAAAAACCGTGGAGTTATGGATAAAAGCCGGATTACCTGCGGGGGTATTGAACCTCATTCAGGGGGGCAGGGAAACCGGTGGTGCGTTACTGGATTGTCGGGAGATCGACGGAGTACTGTTCACGGGCAGTGCAACAACCGGTTTTCATTTCCACCGCCTGTTGGCTGGTCAGCCGGAAAAAATGCTGGCACTGGAGATGGGGGGAAATAATGCCCTGATTGTCGATGATTATGATGATCTTGATGCGGCAGTGTATACCATTATCCAGTCTGCTTTTATTTCCGCGGGGCAGCGCTGTACTTGTGCCCGCCGATTGTTGGTAAAACAGGGTGAGAAGGGCAATGCCCTGATTCAACGGCTGACTGAAGCTGCTCGTCAGATAGTCCCGTCCCGTTGGGATGCTGAACCTCAGCCTTTTATGGGCGGAGTGATCTCTTTGGCAGCGGCAGAAAGTCTGCTGAATGCTCAATCAGGGTTGCTGGCACTGGGCGGCAAGGCTCTGCTGACACTCACACAACCGGATCCGCATTCAACCTTTATGACCCCCGGCATTATTGAACTGACAGGCATTAGTCAGGTTCCTGATGAAGAGTATTTCGGCCCTCTGCTGACCTTGCAGCGTTATGACACCTTTGAGGAAGCGATTTCCATCGCCAATGATACCCGTTTCGGTCTGGCGACAGGGTTGATTTCACCTGATGAGAGCCTTTTCCTTCGATTACAGGAAGAAGCAAGAGCCGGGATTGTGAACTGGAACAAACCACTGACCGGCGCTTCCAGTAAGGCACCTTTTGGTGGGATTGGAGCATCAGGTAATCATCGTCCAAGTGCTTACTATGCTGCTGATTATTGTGCATGGCCAATGGCATCTTTGGTGACGGACAAACTGTCTCTGCCAGACACATTCGTCCCCGGGCTTGATTTTTTCCGCTCTTAATTTTTTCAGTTAGCTTTTTTCTGACCAGCCGGTTTCTAAAGACCAGCTGGTTTTCTAAGGACAGCAGGGAGAACAGAGGTCACTATGTCGGGAATTGAAGCAAATTTTGATGGTTTAGTGGGAATGACCCACCATTATGCCGGGTTATCAATGGGCAATGAAGCCTCGATAAATCATCGCGGGCAGAAATCCAACCCTCGTAAGGCGGCCTTACAAGGGTTAACAAAGATGAAAGCACTGTCGGATATGGGATTAGTGCAGGGGGTTTTACCTCCACAACAGCGGCCTGATTTATCTGCTTTACGGCAGCTAGGGTTTACGGGAAATGATGCACAGGTGCTGAATAAAGCGGCAAAGTATTCACCATTGCTGTTATCCAACCTCAGCTCAGCCTCTTCCATGTGGACAGCTAATGCAGCAACAGTATCTCCTTCTGCTGATAGTGCTGACCAATGCGTCCATTTCACGGTGGCAAACTTAAATAACAAACTCCATCGTTCACTGGAAAGTGTGACAACATCCCGGGCGTTAAAAGCGGTTTTTTCAGATCCGAATTACTTTGTTCACCATGCACCATTACCTCAACATGCTGACTGGGGAGATGAAGGCGCGGCAAACCATAACCGTTTTTGTGGTGAATATGACGAAGCGGGTGTGCAGCTATTTGTATATGGCCGCAGTGCTTTCCGGGCAGGGCCTGTACCAGAGCGTTATCCCGCCCGCCAGACACTGGAAGCGAGTGAAGCCATTGCACGCTTACATCAGTTAGATGAAAGGCAAACTGTTTTTGCTCAACAGAACCCTATCGCCATTGATAGCGGCGTTTTCCATAACGATGTCATTGCGGTCAGTAACAGGAATGTATTCTTTTATCATGAGCAAGCATTTTTAAATCAGCAGTCAGTCTTGGCTGAAATTGAGGAAAAGCTGGCGCACCTGGGGCAAAACCTGATCCCTGTTGAAGTGCCTGCATCAAAGGTATCCATGCAGGATGCAGTCAGTTCTTATCTTTTCAACAGCCAGTTATTGAGCCTGTCAGATGGCAGTATGGCGCTGATTTTACCGGAAGAGTGCCGCCAGAATACCAACGTATCATCCTATCTACAGTCTCTGGTTGCGACGGGTGAGAGCCCTATCAGTCAACTCCATTTCTTTGATTTGCGCGAAAGTATGCGTAATGGCGGTGGGCCTGCCTGCTTGCGCCTTCGGGTGGCGATGCAAGAAAAAGAACTGGCAGCGGTTAATCCGGCAGTGATTATGACACCGGATCTGTATCTGAGCTTAACTGACTGGGTTGAGCGCCATTATCGAGATTCTTTATATACCGCTGATCTGGCAGATCCTCAGTTGCTGACAGAAGTCTGCTCCGCTCTGGATGAATTAACCCAGATCCTCAGACTTGGTTCAATCTATGAATTTCAGCGTTAATCAGGAGGATTGATGGATTTACTTTCCCCATTACTTGAAAAGAAACTTGAAAGTACACTGAGTTTCCCGTCGACATTAACCACTAAATGGCTGGCAGATGGTGTATTACAGCTGATCCCGCAAGAGAGTAAAAGCGATACGCTGATTATTTCCGCAGGAATTCATGGTAATGAAACGGCCCCGATTGAAATACTGCTCCAGCTATTAACACAACTGGTGCAGGGGAGTCTGTCGTTGCAGCATAACCTGCTGCTCATTTTCGGCAATTTGCCTGCCATGCGTGAAAGCAAGCGCTATATCCATAACGATCTGAATCGCATGTTTGGTGGCCGGTATCAGAATTTTCCTTCCGGAAATGAGACACAGCGTGCAGTTGAGCTGGAATCTGTGATACAGCGTTTTTTTCAGGAGCCTGCGGTTATGGCATCAACACGCCGCTGGCATCTTGACCTGCATACAGCAATTCGTGGCTCCTGCCATGAACAGTTTGCCTTGCTGCCTTTCCAGCAGCGTGAATATTCGCCTGACCTCCTACAATGGCTGGAAGGCAGTGATATTGATGCGATGGTTTTTCATAAAAGTGAAGGCGGAACATTCAGCCAATTTACCAGCCAGTATTTCAATGTAGATAGTTGCACGATGGAAATTGGCAAAGTCTACTCGTTCGGGCAGAACGATCTGGCTAAATTCAGCAATATTACAACAGCATTACAGAAGTTGATTGCTGGCGTATTTTCTGTGAAGCGGCAAAAGCCGGAAATAAAACGTTACCGGGCAGTCGATTCAATTATCAAACAGGACAGTAGTTTCCGGCTTCATATTCCGGAGGATACAAAAAACTTCACGGCCCTGCCGGACGGTTTTGAAATTGCCAGTCAGGAAAATCAATCCTGGAAAATTACTTCTCCGGCAAACTTTATTTTATTTCCTAACGCTAACGTTGCCATTGGTCTGAGGGCAGGCCTGTTATTGGAGCAATTAACCTGATCAATTCATATCTATTCATATAAGAAAACCCTGGAGGTTAATGATGACGAATACGGTAAAAACACCTGCGGAGCAATCCGCAGGTGCGCAGAAACTTCACCGTGGATTAGGAAAACGTCATGTCCAGTTGATTGCCATTGGCGGTGCCATCGGGACTGGTCTATTCATGGGAACAGGGAAGACTATAGCTGTATCAGGAACTTCTATTATTCTGACTTACCTGCTGATCGGCTTTTTTGCCTTTATGGTGATGCGGGCGATGGGAGAGTTGTTACTCTCCAACTTGGATTACCGTACCTTTGCTGATTTTGTCGCTGACTATCTTGGGGAAAAAGCCAGTTATTTTCTGGGCTGGACATACTGGATGAGCTGGGTAGTGAGTTGTATTGCGGATGTCGTGGTCTGTGGTGGCTATATTCAGTATTGGTTTCCTGATATTTCCCTCTGGTTTACCGCGCTGTTTATTCTTGGATTAATGTGTTTATGTAACTTTTTTTCAGTCCGGTTGTTCGGTGAGACGGAATTCTGGTTTGCCATGATTAAGGTTGTGGCGATAGTTGCACTGATTATTGTTGGTGTGGGTATGGTTGCTATTGGCTGGACATCACCAAATGGTGTCACGGCTTCTGTTCGCCATCTGACTAACCCGGAAGTTTTTCTGCCCAATGGTGTATTTGGTTTTCTGGCCGGTTTTCAGATTGCGATTTTCTCTTTTACTGGTATTGAACTAGTGGGCACTGTTACCGCTGAGACGAAAGAGCCGGAGAAGATTTTACCGAAATCCATCAACAGTATTCCCATTCGCGTTATTATCTTTTATGTGTTTTCCATGATGTGCATTATTGCCGTGACTTCATGGCCTCACATTTCTCCGGAAGTCAGCCCGTTCGTTACGCTATTTGCACTGGCAGGATTACCGGCTGCCGCCGCAGTGATTAATTTTGTGGCACTGACATCGGCAATGTCTTCAGCAAACAGCGGATTATATGCCTGTACCCGTATGTTATATGGCCTGTCCACTGAAAAATTGGCTCATGGTTGGTTCGGGCGGCTTTCAGTAAATAGTGCAATTCCTGTTTTCAGCCTGATATTTTCTGTTGTTTGCATGGCAAGTGGTGTACTTCTCTTGTTTATCGTTCCCGATGTGATGAAGTTATTTACCATTGTTTCCACTGTAGCCGCCATCATGGTTGTTTATAGCTGGTGTATGATATTGCTTGCTTATCTGGCTTACCGTAAAAAACGTCCTGACTTACATGAGAAATCCATCTATAAAATGCCGATGGGCATTCCGATGACATGGTGCACTCTGATATTTTTCGCTTTTACCGTGGTTATCATGATTTTTGATTACGATACGCGTATTGCCTTATATGGCACACCAATCTGGTTTGTTATCCTTGAGGTTTTATGGCGTATGCGGAAAAAGCGGCAGCAGCAAAGAAGGGTTATAGATGCAGTTGATTAATTGATAATGTTGAGGATTCATTGAGCCAAAAGATCTGTTTAAATGCTATTTATAGCGCTCGGCATTATCTTATGTTTAATAGCCAGCCAGATGGCTTTTTCCACCGAATCATCTGGCCGGAATATAAGGTAAAGTCAGCGTTCTAAAGCCTCTACGCGCAAACCTGCTGCCCGCCATCCCGGAAAACCTTCTCCGACTCGCAGCGCTTTAAATCCTTCCGACCGCAGTAATGAAACAGCCTGAACAGAGAGTACACAGTATCGTCCGCCACAGTAAGCGAGAATATCCTGATTACGTGGTAACTCATCAAGGTGGTGTTCAAGGGTTTCTGTCGGTATGTTAATGGCGCCGGGAATATGCCCTGCGGCGTAATCTTCTTCTGAGCGGACATCCAGCAATAGTACCCCGTCTTCTTGTCTGCTGAGCAATTCTTCAATAGAAATACCTTCGAAGTGCTCCGGATAACGAATGCTGTCAGAAACGACACGCTGGATCTCAGTTTGCTGATAGGCGAGATAGTCCCGTAAAGCAACAAGTATGTTTGCTACCGGTCCATCGCCAATTCTGTACAGAACATGCTTGCCTTCACGACGGGTCTGGACGAATCCGGCACGTCGCAATTGCTGTAAATGCTGTGAAGTATTGGTAATGGATAGCCCGGATATTTCTGCTAAATATTCCACTGAACTTTCACGCCTAAATACGGCTTCAAGCAGGGTTAGTCGATGTGAGTGCCCGAGTGTTTTAGCAAAATCAGCCATTTCATTAATAGCATGAGCAGTAGGATCAACTGTTTTCATAAGCAACCGTTTCAGATAACAAAAAGTTCGAATATCGAAATGTGCAATATAAATAGCATAGTTAATTCATCTTCACCATTGATCCATTAATTGTTGGAATGATAGATTAATGACCTGATCGCAAAATGAGCAACCCTATGTATAAAACTGATGAGGTAATTTATGAGTTCTAATATTGCCCCTTCTTGGGGGGAACTACTTTCCGGCCGCAACGGCCTGATTTCAATTGCACTCGCAGGTGGCGTCGCATTACATGCAATCAATATCTATATTGCTACAACAATTCTGCCATCCGTTGTTCGGGATATTGGCGGGCTTGAGTATTATACATGGAATACAACTTTATTCATGGTCGCATCAATTATTGGTGCGCCATTGTCTAAAAACGTGCTGAGTCGTTTCGGACCTCGCGCTGCTTATCTTGTGGCGCTTGTCGTTTTTTGTGCAGGAACGCTGATATGCGCAGCAGCAACAGATATGCAGTGGATGCTTGTTGGGCGTTTTATACAGGGTTTTGGTGGCGGGATTTTGTTTGCCCTCAGTTACGCACTCATTCGTATTGTATTTGATGAACGATTATGGCCCCGAGCGATGGCGATGGTATCTGGTATGTGGGGCATTGCAACACTTTGTGGCCCGGCTATTGGTGGGATTTTTGCGAACGGGGATACATGGCGTCTCGCATTTATTGCTCTTTTGCCGGTTGCTGCTGTACTTGCTGTGATTGTGCTTGTTCAGTTGGCGATTTATCAAAAATCTGTGGTGCAGACAGAGCGGGCTGCAATTGGCAAGATCCTGCTACTTGGTGTATCAGTGCTTATTATTTCGATGGCAAGCCTGTCGAAGTTGGTTTTTATCAATATTGCTGGTGTCGTTATGGGACTTGCGATTGTGGTATTGATTGCCCGCTTTGATCGTGAATCGAAAATTAAACTGTTGCCGACAGGTGCTTATGATATCCGTGCTCCTCTTGGCGCCATTTATGCCTGTATGAGCCTGCTTGTTATCGGTATGACAACTGAGATATTTGTACCTTATTTTTTGCAGGTCATTCATGGTTATCGTCCACTAATAGCGGGTTATGCGACTGCATTGATGGCGGCGGGCTGGACGCTTGGTTCGTTGTTCAGTTCCGGGCGTAGCACACAGATTGCACAGATGTTGGTTCGGCATGGCCCCATTCTTGTTGTAATTGCGCTTATCATGCTGGCAATCATCATGCCATCGCAATATCTGTTCAGCCCGGCTTTCGGCATTATATTGATGTGTATTGCACTTGCTGCGGTTGGTATTGGCATTGGCGCTGCCTGGCCGCATATGCTCACACAGGTATTTATGAGCGCGCCTGTCGGTCAGGAAGATCTGGCATCGACCTCGATCACAACCGTGCAATTGTACGCGACAGCAATCGGCTCCGCACTTGCTGGTATTGTGGCAAACATTGCCGGATTCTCTGAACCGGGTGGTTTAGCCGGCGCTCAAGGTGCCGCAGTGTGGCTGTTTGCGGTCTTTGCGATAGCTCCGGTGCTAGCTGCATTTGTTGTGCGTCGTGTACGTATTGGGTGATAAATTAATCAGGCGCTGGTCACTTATGTTGGTGATTAGTGCCTTTTTGTCAGCATTTTTATCAGGCTAATTTATAAGTAATACACTCCGTCAATAAAACTGAAATTAAAAGAGGTAGGGATTATTTTAATTGGGATATTGGTTTGTAACTTTTTTTAGGTAATCTATTTTTCATATTTAATTTTTATGTTTTAATTTGTTTAAAATAGAGTAACTATTATTGGTACAGGTGTTTTACTTGTTGGTATATTTATTTGTTAATCACATTCGGTGAAAAAATGGAATGGATGTTTTTTTAATATTTCTAGTTTAATATAAGAGGCTTCATTGGCTTGATATATAAAATCAATCTGTTTAACCTTTAGGTTTATCTCACAATGAACCTTAAGGGAAATGAAAATGCCAAAAAAAACATTAAGTAATGGTGTTATTTTTTATACTGGAAAAAATTATAGTGGAAGCTTGTATGAATATCCAGAAAATAGTAAAGAAGTAAATTTGATTGGTACACCATTAAATGATAAATTTCTTTCTGTTGAAATAGGAACAAATTCTATTGTGTTTGCCTGGAGACATGGCAGTGATAGCCAATCTGGGCAAATTTACCGTGAGTGGGATACAAGCCAGCCAGATATCAGTGATATCGAAGGGTTATCAAAATTTATAGTCTCTCCGGTAAACCGTGATTTACTGGCTATAAAATTAATTAACAAATCAGGTATTAATCAAGTGTTTAGGGCTAACATTAGGACTTATACAATTCCTGATCCTGTAGATTGTCTTTCAGGCGGAGATTATGAAGTTGTTGGTCTAATTCCCAAAGATGGTCAGATGTATATTACCTCTGTTGTTGTTTTTGATCAGAATAATATTCCAGTTACTCAAGGTGCGGTTTATTTTAAATATAATGGAACTGATATTGATATTATCACTTATAATGAAACCAAGCCTCTTTATATGAAATTTGAAAAAGAAGATAATTATAGGTTTAATTTTATCTTGGAAAAACTTCCTGTTAATCAGTAAAATAAAAGCAATTCACTAGTAAAAATAAAGGGGATGTATTTGAAATATATACACAATGGATTTCAAGGCATGTAGCCAACAAAGAGGCAACCTGTAAGATGAAATGTATACATCCCTGATAATAAATAAGTCGATTTCCAAGTCACATAACTGCATCGTTAGTTATGTGACTTGAGTACTTTTATTGCGGTTTCCGAGGCTCCAGAATTCTACTGACAGAGTCGGCTAGTTGGTTAACCAGGGGGTGTCGCATAATCGAATAGTGTGTGCCACCGATAGGATGGAGTGTGGAAGAGTTTGCCACAACGCCCTGCCAGCCGTGCCATTCATCTCCATCAATAATAAAGTTTTCCGCTTTATAAAGATGGATCGGTAACTCTGACGCCTGTGGAATATAATCTGTGCTCAGCTGATCCAGAAACTCAATCGTACCAATATGCAGGAAGAGATTTTCACGTGTGTAATAGGTAGGTAACCATTGGCAGTCTATACAATGATTAACGATCTGTTCAACATCATTAAACTGATAAAGCACTTCCAGCGTATGATCATTAATCTCCGGTATGGATATTTGCAGATATTTGATAATCCTGTTGATACGTTGTTGTGTCGTATTCATTAATTTATCAGGCAGGGTGGAATATCGACTGATGTTTCCCGAATCAATCATGCCCAAAAATGTGACTTCCTCACCATCATGCATTAATTGCATGGCTATTTCATAGGCGATTACGCCTCCCAGAGACCATCCGGCAAGACGATAAGGGCCGTGAGTCTGTACGTGCCGAATAGCCTGTATATGACTGGTCGCCAGAGCGTTAATAGATATCGGTGGTTCGGCGAGTGTATGAATACCAAGCGCCTGTAGCGCATAAATGGGTAATTCAGGAGGAAGCAGGGCAGCCAGAGATGAATAAACCAGCGGGTTGCCAGTAAGTTCGTGTACAAAAAACAGTGGTGGCAAACTTCCCTCAGGGCTTAGCGGGACTGGATTGATATTGCGGGAGAACGCAGGGGTAATCGTCTGTTTACGCACGGCGATTGCCAGTTCACACAATGTCAGGCAAGTAAACAATGTGGTCAGAGGAATTTCCATGCCTTGTTGATGCATACGTGCTAGTAATTGTGTTGCATTGAGTGAGTGACCACCCAGTTCGAAAAAATTGTCATAGCGACCAACACGATCTAAACCCAGTAATGTCTGCCAGATTTCAGCCAGTGTAGTTTCCAGAGCATCCATCGGTGCTTCGTAATTGTGGGTTATAACGGCTGTCTGATCCGGTGCGGGTAATGCCTGAAGATTTAGTTTGCCGTTGACGGTTAGCGGAAAGGCATCAAGGATAACAAACGCACTGGGGAGCATATAATCGGCAAGCTCTTGGGAGAGTTGCTGGCGGAGATCAGCAGGTATCAGTTTTGCCTCCGGTTCAGCTATCCCCTGTTCGGGAATCAAATAAGCTACAAGGCGCTTATCGCCGTGCTGGTCTTCACGGGCGACCACAACAGCCTCTCGTACTCCGGGATAGCGAGTCAGTTTAGCCTCAATTTCCCCCGGTTCGATGCGAAAACCACGTAGTTTAATCTGAAAATCATTGCGTCCCAGATATTCAATGTTGCCATCGGGTAACCAACGCCCTAAATCGCCGGTTTTATACAGTCGGGCTTTGGTTTCTGTTGAAAACGGATCAGGCAAAAAACGCTCTGCGGTCAGTTCAGGGCGATTCAGATAACCACGGGCAACTCCGCTTCCACCGATATAGAGTTCTCCCATAACACCCATTGGGACGGGTTTACCATGATTATCCAGAATATAAATTTGCGTATTGGCAATGGGATAACCAATCGGCAGGGTTTCTCCGGTATAAGCAGAATGACGATCAACTTTCAATACGGTGGCAATAACAGTCGTTTCCGTCGGGCCGTAAGAGTTAATCCAGTGGCATGACTGGGTTTCCGGCAATGTTTGCCAGATCATCAGGTGGCGTAGTTCAGCTTTTTCACCACCCACAATCACCAGCCGCAGAGACGGGCTGAAACCACAACGTCCGGCGACCATTTCCTGTACCCACAGATGCCAGAATGCCGTTGGTAAATCAGCGACTGTGATTTGCTGCTGTTGCAGGAATCGGGCAAAAGTATTATCCGGAACTCGCAGTTCTGACGGGCACATCACTAAGGTTGCACCGGTGGCGAGTGTGGCGAAGATATCTGATACGCTGGTGTCGAATGCAACGGAGGTAAACTGGAGTACGCGGTCAGCTGGTGTTAGTTCATTGATCTGGCGTTGAACGTGTATGAAGTTAACCACATTGTGATGTTCAATCATCACGCCTTTTGGCTGACCGGTGGAGCCGGAAGTATAGATAATATAAGCCAGATGGTGTGGTGCCAGCCCCAGTTGCTGCGAATCCGGATTATGTGTTGGTTGTTGCGCCATACATTCGGTATGACTGTTATCATCCAGCACCCATATCGGCATATCGGCAGATAAACGGGTTTTTAGGTGTTGTTGGGTCAGTAATAACGTCGGTGTACAGTCTGACAGAATATAGTTCAGAAGCTCGGTCGGGTAATTCGTATCCAGCGGTACATAACCCGCGCCGGCTTTCAAAATACCGAGCAAGCCAATCACCATATCGACACCACGTTCGACACAAATCACGACACGATCATCCGGTCGTACACCGGCATCAATCAGGGCATGAGCCAACTGGTTGGCTTTTTGGTTCAGTTCGCGGTAGGTGAGCTGAACTTCTCGATTCATTGGCTCTGCGTGAATCAGTGCGATGACATCCGGTGTGAGGGTCGCCTGCTGTTCAAACAACTGTTGGAGTAACATATCCTGTGGGCAGTCAATTCTGGCACTGTTAAATTCTTCCAATAACTGACTGCGTTCTGCCGGTGGCAGAATACTGAGGGATTGAATATTCTGTTGCGGCATATTTTGCAATGTTGTCACCAGTGTTTTCAACGCAGTATTCATATAAGCGTTAATACGTGCCGGATTAATCTGATGATTGCATTGTGCGGTTAACGCAAAACCATCTTCGAAATCATCCACATCCAATGACAGCGGATAATTACTACGTTCTTCACTGTTGAATATCTGAATACCTTCCCATACCGGCGACTCGGTTAGTTGATTGCTACGTGGGCTATGACGGAAGTTAAGCAGACTGTTGAAAAGGGGGTGGGGTGCCTGAATACCACTGCAATACTGAGCAATCGTCAGCGGAGTCTGTTCATGTTCCAGCAATTTGCTGAGTTGCAGGTGAGTCTCCTGTACCACTTTTTGTACAGTGCGTTCATGCAACATAATGCGCACTGGCAGCGTGTTAATAAACATACCAAGAACCTGAGAAACCCCCGCACCTTGTAATGAACGCCCTAATAAAACGGTACCGAAAATAACATCTTCCCGTCCGCTGCATTGCGCAAGAACCTGTGCCCATGCGATATGGAACAGAACGGCAGTACTGACACCCTGTTGACGGGTGCAGTCACGTAGCTGATGCGTTAATTGATCATCCAGTGTCAGCCTGGCTTCCTCTATCTTATTGAGTCCTTCATGATTTCCCCACACATTGCGTAAGTTAAAGGGCAGAGTTGGTTCGTCCACATCTCCCAGCAGCTGGTGGAAATAGTCCCGATGTTTTTCA
This sequence comes from Xenorhabdus sp. KJ12.1, assembly GCF_963876495.1. Lineage (NCBI taxonomy): Bacteria > Pseudomonadati > Pseudomonadota > Gammaproteobacteria > Enterobacterales > Morganellaceae > Xenorhabdus > Xenorhabdus sp. KJ12.1. The sequence goes on along the minus strand of NZ_CAWNQH010000061.1, from coordinate 114,600 downwards.
ATCGGCACAGTGCGGATCTGAGCGATAAAATTACGGTAAGGCTGGGCGGGAGGTAATGTTAGGGAATGGGGCTCTTTGCCACGAACGGACAGTAATTCCCTGATTTCCGCAATAATCAATCCTAGCGTAGTATGATCGCTGACCAGATGGTGGAAGCACAGGGACAGCAGCCACTCGTTCTTATGGGGATTATAAGCAATATCGGCAGAGAAAAGCGGTGCCTGATTCAGATTGAGGCGCCGCTGGTGTGGATCGGTATATGCCAGTAACTGAGATGAAACATCCTGTTCGTCATCCGGAGCAATAAAAGTATTTATTTTCAGGGTGGCCTGTCGCCAGACCACCTGAACGGGTTGGGTCAATTTCTGCCAGCAGAAAGCAGTCCGCAGGATATCATGGCGGTCTATCACTTGTTGCAGGGCCTGAAGGAAAGCCTCCCGCCGTTCACCGGAATCAAAGGCCAGCAAGCAGCTTAACAAATACGCATCGCCGTTTTCCTGCATCTGGTGATGGAACAGGATACCGGCCTGTAATGGGGAAAGCGGGTAAATATCCTGCACATTAGCCGCACCGCCGGTGACAGTGGCAACAATGGTATCAATTTCGTTTTGTGATAGCGTCACCAGTGGCAACATATCGGGTGTTATTGCTGTGCAATCGTCAGGAATGCCATTGGGGGGAATAAGATTGTCCGACGCTCCTCGTCGCACCTGTATTGCCTGCGCCATATCCATAAGTAATGGTGCAGTAAAGATACTGAGTACGTCCAATGCATACCCTTGGCTGCGCAGTTGTTCAATCAGGCTAACGGCAATCAGCGAATGGCCGCCCAGTCTAAAGAAATGATCGTGACGACCGACCCGTTCCAGCCCCAATAAATCCTGCCAGATGTCCGCCAGTGTAGTTTCTACCTCACCCACCGGCGCAACATAATCACGCGTGATTATCGCGGCGGGGTCAGGGCCGGGAAGCGCCCGACGGTCAAGTTTGCCGTTAGGGGTCAGCGGGAAAGACTGTAAGATAATAAACGCACCGGGCAGCATATAATCGGCAAGGCGCTGGGATAGTTGCGCATACAGTTCCGCCGGAATGAGCTCAGCGCCGTCCTGCGCCAGCAGATAAGCCACCAGTTGTTTCTGGGAGCTTTCATTATCGTCACTGGCATTGTCACGAAGCATAACAACAGCCTCACGTACTCCCTCGCATCGCATCAAGCTGGCTTCGATTTCTCCCGGTTCAATGCGGAAACCCCGCAGTTTCACCTGAAAATCATTGCGGCCAAGGTAGTCAATATTGCCATCCGGCAGCCAGCGCCCGAGGTCGCCGGTTTTGTACAGTCGGTCATTCGGTTCAGTGGAGAATGGGTTGGGCAGGAAATTCTCGGCGGTCAGATCAGGGCGGTTCAGATAACCCCGTGCCACTCCGGCACCGCCAATATAAATTTCACCGGTTACCCCCAGCGGCACCAGTCGCCTATGTGAATCAAGAATATAGATCTGAGTGTTGGCGATGGGGCAACCAATCGGAATGGGACATACAACATCAACAGGCGATGTTATCGCATAGGTGGTTGCAAAAGTGGTGGTTTCTGTCGGGCCGTAGCCGTTAATCAGATGAGCAGGCCGGCACTCAGCCAATTGCACCCGCTGTATTTTGCCCGGATCGAGGACATCCCCGCCGACCAGCAGATAGCGCAGTTGCCCGAACAGCGGCATCAGCGTTTCCCGATAAGCATTGAACAAGCCGGTCGTTAACCACAGGGCTGTGACTTTCCCGCAGATCAAGGTGTCACGGAAATGCTCGGGGTTGAGCAGCACGGATTGGGCAATCACATACAGACGCCCGCCATTGAGCAGAGGCGTCCAGATTTCCCACGTTGAGGCATCAAACGCAATATTAGCGCAATGTGCTACGCAGTCATCCGCTCCGATATCCGCATAACTACTGTTGATCACCAAATGATTCACATTGCGGTGTTCAACCATAACGCCTTTTGGTTGTCCCGTTGAACCGGACGTGTAAATCACGTAAGCCAGATGGCGTGAGGTCAGCCCCCATGCCTGAGCATTCGGGTTATGGGTTGGCAGTTCCGGGGCCGCCTCTAAAGTTCCGGAAGCGTCCAGTGTGTATACAGGCACGGTATCAGGCAGTTTGTCGCGCTGCGCAGCCTGAGTCAGTAACACGACCGGAACGGCATCGTCCAGTATATCCGCCAACCGTTCGGTCGGATAAGCCGGATCAAGGGGCACATAAGCCCCCCCAGCTTTCAGGATACCCAACAGGCAGACGATGAAGGCCGGACTGCGCTCGATACACACGGCGACCCGATCATCAGGTTGAACCCCCAAGGCAATCAGAGCATGTGCCAGTTGATTGGCGCGTTGATTCAGTTCGTTATAGCTGAACGTCTGTGTTTCGCCGACGACAGCAATCGCCTCCGGTGCCAGTATGACCTGTTGTTCAAAGAGCGTTTGGATAAGAGCGGTTTGCGGGAAATCAGACTGTGTGGCATTGAAGTCCACCAACACCTTTTTTCGCTCTTCTTCGGGCAAAATAGGCAAATTGATTATCGGCGTATCCGGTGAAGTCAGGGCTGCATCAAGCAGGACAGCAAGACGGGAGCGGAGAGCCGTCACTTCCGTGGCAGTCAGATATTCACCAGAGTATTTGAACTCAATGGTGGCAGACTGAAAAGTATCTTCGGGAGCCGCAGTATCTATAAATTGCTTGATTCTGACGGAAAGGGGGTAAGGATTTCTATTTTGTGTATTAACACAGGTAACGCGGGTGTCCTCTCCTTCCAGATGTAGATTGGCTTCAAACGGTTCGAGTGACAGGGTGATATCGAATAATTGAGTTATTTCTGTTTTCTGCTGAATATGAATGTGCCGGTTAAGATCTGCAATCGGGAAACGGTGATGTTTATAGCAACTTTTCACCTCCGCGGCTGTTTTGTTCATAATGTCACGGAACGTATCTTCCGGAGAAATGGTCACTTTTATCGGGAGCACGGATGCAAAAAGCCCGATGGTGTGTTTTTGTCGGGTATTTTTGCGGTTGTGTATAGGCATCCCGATGACGATTTCATTCACATCCGTTGTCCGGGCAAAATAGCACACCAGAGCGGAATGTATAATGTACAAGAAGGACGATTTCTGTTCGGTGGCAATGTTTTTGATACGGTTAAAAAGTGTCTGGTCAATTAACCAGAAAATAGGTTCAGTTTGACTGTGCTGCATTCCATACTGCATCGTGCGATTGGATTTCATCGGGTGTAGCAAAGGAGATGGCGGATTTTCATAGCGTTCCAGCCAGAATTGCAGGTCATCCGCGTAGTTTGGTGAGGCCAGATAAGCCAGATCATCTGTAATAAAATCAAGGTAAGAAGGGGCAACTTTGTTCAGAGGTTCTCCCTTCATTAGCCGGTTATAACGATCAATAACCTCCTCAAGTAGTATGAACGCTCCAATCCCATCAATGATTATGTGGTGACAGCAAAACTGCCAGTATCGACGTGTATGACTCACTTTGAATAATTCGGAATGCCAGAGCGTTTCATTTAAGTGAAACGGTTGCATAAATCGGGTATCGAGATATTGCCTTGCTTTGGTTTCTGCATCTGGATGCGATGAAAAATCATAGATGGGGACGGATACAGGGCAATGATCAGCCACTGTCTGAACCGGAAGAGTATGGGTATTAGTGAGCTGTAAACGTAGGGCATCATACTGCTCAACAACCGTTTCAAAGGCGTGAATAAACTGGGTCTCGTCCAGAACGCCTTCAATACAGATAAAAATACCAACATTGTAGTTGGATTGATCTGGTTGGCTGACTTGATCGAACCAGATAGCCTGCTGTGGTGAGCTGAGAGGATAGGAAATCAGATCGGAACTTGTAATGGCTAAGGAACTTTCAGAGGTACGGTTGTGATTGTATGGCATACCTATTTCTCCTAATAGCAATTCAAAATAGTTTTCGAAACTAAAATTTTCACTTTATTTTTATATGGTTAGCGTTATTTCCTTTTGCCTTTACAGACAAATCAAAGATGTCAGAAAAATCCGGACCCTGATGAGATGATTTGTGCTCAAAAGCGTTGTGACTGGCAGAAATAATAAATCAGCAAAACTATATCTATGCAAATTTTTTTTATGGTGATTAAGTGAGCGCCAGAACGTATGTGATCAGGGTTTGTGGGTATGAAATGTGCGTTGTGAAATGGTTAATCGACAATGATCACTATCTGAAACAGGATAATGGCGAACTGAAAGGGGATACGTAGCTGTGGTTTTATAAACAATCCCGGCAATTTGCCGGGATTGTTCAGATAAGAATAACGCGGCAGGAAATTACGCGTTTTCTTGCTGAGTTGCCTGAATAGCAGTCAGAGCAACGGTATAAACGATGTCATCAACCAGTGCGCCACGGGACAGGTCGTTAACTGGTTTACGCATACCTTGCAGCATTGGTCCGATAGAAACCAGATCCGCAGAGCGCTGTACCGCTTTATAAGTGGTGTTACCGGTGTTCAGATCCGGGAAGATAAACACGGTAGCCTGACCAGCAACTGGTGAGTTTGGTGCTTTGGATTTCGCTACATCTGCCATGATAGCCGCATCGTACTGCAATGGACCATCGATGATCAGATCAGGGCGTTTTTCCTGCGCCAGACGGGTTGCTTCGCGAACTTTCTCAACATCACTGCCCGCACCAGAGTTACCGGTGGAGTAGGAGATCATGGCAACGCGAGGATCGATACCAAATGCTTTTGCTGAGTCTGCGGACTGAATGGCGATTTCAGACAGTTGCTCTGCGGTTGGATCCGGGTTGATTGCGCAGTCACCGTAAACCAGTACTTGTTCTGGCAGCAGCATAAAGAACACGGAAGAAACCAGAGAGCTGTTTGGCGCGGTTTTGATTAACTGCAATGGCGGACGAATAGTGTTTGCCGTTGTATGAACTGCACCGGAAACCAGACCATCAACTTCGTTTTGTTCCAGCATCATGGTGCCGAGAACAACGTTGTCTTCCAGTTGCTCGCGAGCCACAACTTCAGTCATGCCTTTATTTTTACGCAGTTCAACCAGACGTGGAACATAACGTTCACGTACAGTTGCCGGGTTAACGATTTCAATACCCGCACCCAGTTCAACACCCTGAGCCGCTGCAACACGGCGGATTTCTTCTGGATCACCCAGAAGAACACATTCCGCAATGCCACGCTCAGCACAGATAGCCGCAGCTTTAACGGTACGTGGCTCATCACCTTCTGGCAGAACAACACGTTTGCCAGCCTGACGCGCCAGTTCAGTCAACTGGTAGCGGAATGCTGGTGGTGACAGGCGGTTCGGACGTTCAGAAGTCGCTGCCAGAGAATCGATCCATTCGTTGCTGATATGCTGCGCAACATAGTTTTGCAGTTTCTCAATACGCTCGTGATCATCCGCAGGAACTTCCAGGCTGAAGCTTTGCAGGTTCAGGGAAGTCTGCCAGGTGTTAGTGTTCACAGTGAAAACTGGCAGGCCAGTATTGAATGCACGCTCACACAGTTCACGAATGGAATCATCAATTTTGTAGCCGCCGGTCAGCAGAACTGCACCAACTTCAATGCCGTTCATTGCTGCCAGACAAGCCGTGATCAGAACATCAGGACGGTCTGCGGAAGTCACCAGCAGAGAACCCGGACGGAAGTACTCCAGCATGTTAGGGATGCTGCGAGCACAGAAAGTCACAGATTTGATACGACGGGTCTGGATAGCGCCTTCGTTAACGATCTCAGCTTTCAGGTGTTTTGCCATGTCAATCGCACGGGTTGCGATCAGATCAAAACTCCATGGAATGCAGCCGAGAATTGGCAGCGGGCTGTTTTTGAATACGGTTGCCGGATCGACATTGGCAACAGTTGCTTTTGTTGCTTCGTCGAAGATTTCAGACAGATCCGGACGGGTACGGCCTTGGTCATCAACCGGTGCATTCAGCTTATTGACAATAACACCGATGATGTTGTTGTTCTTGCTGCCACCGTATTCTGCACGACTCAGTTCAATCTGCTCTTTTAATTGCTCTGGAGTGTGAGTACCCAGTGCAGTGACGAACACGATTTCTGCATTCAGTGTTTTGGCAATTTCATAGTTCAGAGACTGGGCAAACGGATGCTTGCGGGTCGGAACCAGACCTTCGATCAAAACCACTTCAGCGTCTTTGGTATTAGCGTGGTAGTTAGCCACGATTTCTTCCATCAACACATCTTTTTTATTCGTGGCCAGCAGGGATTCTACATGAGCCATAGCCAGTGGTTCAGCAGCGTGAATACTGGTGTGGGAGCGGATGATCGTTGTGGTTCTGTCTTGGGAGCCGCTGTTACGTGGCTGGGCGATAGGTTTGAAGACACTCAGGCGAACGCCTTTTTGCTCCATGGAGCGGATTACACCCAGGCTGACACTGGTTAAACCAACGCTGGTGCCAGTAGGGATCAACATAATTGTACGGGACACGGAAACCTCTTTAACGGTTGCTGGTCAGTCAAGCAATAACCGCCAGCATGGCTGGCGGCTACCGGAAATCTATTACTTATGCAGTCAGGCGAGCTGAATCCTGAGCGATCACCAATTCTTCATTGGTTGGGATCACCAGAGCAGGACGGCTGTTATCAGTTGTGATCACACCGTCTTTACCGAAACGTGCTGCAAGGTTGCGATCGTGATCGTACTCGAAGCCCAGCAGAGCAATTTTCTTCAGGGTCAGTTCACGAACCAGTGCAGAGTTCTCACCGATACCGCCAGTAAATACGATTGCATCCAGACGGCCTTCCATCAGTGCGCTGTAAGCACCAATGTATTTAGCCAGACGATGGCAGTAAACATCCATTGCACGCTTAGCGTCAGCTTTGGTTTCGTAGTTATCTTCAACGTAACGGCAGTCGCTGGTCACTTCAGTCAGGCCCAGTAAGCCAGATTCTTTGGTCAGCAGAGTGTTGATCTGGTCAATGCTCATGCCCATAGCGTCGTGCAGATGGAATACGATAGCTGGATCGATGTCACCACTACGAGTACCCATTACCAGACCTTCCAGTGGAGTCAGACCCATTGAAGTGTCAACACACTGACCGTTAACAATCGCAGAAACAGAACCACCGTTGCCCAGATGGCAAATGATAGTATTCAGTTCTTCTGCTGGCTTGTTCAGCATTTTTGCGGCTTCACGGGAAACGAAGAAGTGGCTGGTGCCGTGTGCGCCGTAACGGCGGATTCCGTGCTCTTTATACAGGTTGTATGGCAGAGCGTACAGGTAAGCTTCTTCAGGCATAGTCTGGTGGAAAGCAGTATCGAATACGGCAATGTTTTTCTCAACCAGATGAGGGAATGCTTTTTTCGCTTCAGCGATACCGATCAGGTGTGCAGGGTTGTGCAATGGTGCGAATGGGATCGCAGCTTCGATGCCTTCGATAACTTCATCAGTGATGATGACAGAAGAAGTGAATTTTTCACCGCCGTGAACGATACGATGACCGATGGCTGAAATTTGTGCAGAAAGTTCTGGCTTTTCAGACAGAATAGTATTAACAATGAAGTTCAGCGCTTCACTGTGTGCTGCGCCGGCACCTAAAGCAGCTTCGTTTTTCGCGCCATCAATTTTCCATTTGATACGAGCTTCAGGCAGACCGAAGCACTCAGCCAAACCAGAAAGATATTCTTCACCATTAGCAGGATCGATGATAGCGAATTTCAGAGAGGAGCTACCGCAGTTAAGAACCAGTACCAGCTTACTTGACATGGAATTACCTATTATCTTGTTGTGATCTAATCTTAAATAAGAAAAATGTTAAAAAAAGAAGCAATTTATTAACAAACGGAACCAAAGTGTTGCGAAAACAGGCGGGTTTTCTGTTTTGTTGCTGCAACCACACAAAAGTCTGTGTAGGATACCGTTTGCCAGCATTAAAGACAAAATATACTTAATGCTATTAATACTACAAAAAAGATTTTATCTTTTGTAGGTATTTTTTAAAAACTATACCTTTAATTGATTGAGGTCATGATGAATACGATGCCACCTGCCAACCAGGGTTGGTTCAAAAAAGTCCAGCTGGGGCAACAATATCTGAAGACGTGGCCACTGGAAAAACAGCTTGCTCCTGTGTTTCCTGAAAATCGCATCATTAAAGCGACCCGTTTTGGCATCCGTTTTATGCCACCGTTGGCGATTTTTACTCTGACGTGGCAAATCGCACTGGGCGGGCAGTTAGGCCCATCTATCGCAACCGCTCTGTTTGCCTGTAGCCTGCCATTACAAGGGCTTTGGTGGCTGGGAAAACGTGCGGCGACTCCTTTACCGGAAAGCTTGCTGAAATGGTTTTACGAAATTCGTGAAAAATTTGCCGAAGCAGGGATCGCGATGATGCCAGTCGAAAACACGCCAACGTATTTATCCTTGGCTGAATTGCTGAAACGTGCGTTCAAACAACTGGATAACTCATTTCTTGATGATATTTAAACTGTCAGTGTGAATTCTGACAGTTTTTGTATCGGTTGACTGATAAATTTCCCATCCAATAAATTTAATACGGTTTTTCAGATAGGTTTTTCATGATCAGAAAAATCTATCTTATCCCGATGTATCCCTGTCCTTTTATTGATTGATGAGCTGGCATTTATTATGCTCTTTCATTATTTAACTTCCTACACCTGCCGTTTTTTAAGTTGTCTTTTTTGGCGGGCAGCTCGAAATCTATAGAGGATAATAGAGCTTACAATAAAAGGTTAAGGGACATTTAATCTTTTTTAAGGGATAAATATTGATGTCGCTGAATAAATATTTATTATCGAATTTATCTATAATTATTGCTATTTTGTTAAAGGGTTTATTATGTATCGTGATATTTTGTAATATATATTAATTATCTTTTGTAAGAGATTTAATTTAATTTATTGGGTGTTTTTTATTTTGTTTTTTAATGGTAATTTGATTTATTTAAATTATTTTCGTTTGAGTTTTTAAATAAAAAATGTTGTTTTGTTACTGTCAGGGGAAGTACTTATTGAATTTGTTTTTGATGATGGAATTGAAAGTTATTCTGGAAAATTAATTTCATAAAATATTTGCTTTATATTAATATGAGGGAATTGTTATGATGAAATTATATTCTATGATTTTTTTTATTATAGTATCATTGTTTCAATATGCTAATGCGACTGAAATGATCAAAGGGGATTTTGATCGTTTTGAAAACTTTACTTTAAAATTTAAAAATAACTCTTCAGATAGAACGCTAACAATAGATAACATAGAGCCTAAGTGTATGTTTGGGGAAGATAAACAACCTATTACTTTGAAAGCTGGCGATAAACATAATGAGAGTTTTAGCGATAGTAATTCAGGTGATTGTATAGCTAAGAATAAATCTATAGAGTGGAATATATCGTCTGATGATGGGGACTCTTGTTCTATTGAGTTGGATCATTATTATAATGATACTGGCTGGTATGTTTTTTTTCATAAAAAGAGTGAGTGCGCTAATTTTAATATTAGTGCTACATGTGATGAATCAAATTGTTTAGATTACACCGTTCGTTTTTATCCTGATACTGATTCGATTAACATTGCTCTTAATATCATAAAAAATGATCCACCTCCATCTCCACCTCCGCCTTATTGTGATGATTGTTTTGATCCTCCGTGTCCTAGTGGGTGGAAAATTGGTGGTTTTGGCGGTGGGGGATGTTGCCCTAGACATGCAATATGCTAGACTTTTTCTTTACAATAATATTGTTGAATTAGAGGTAAATAAAATTTAATTAAGTTGTCACTGAGAATTCTTTTTTTATTAAAGAATTTTTTGGTGGCAACTTTTAGATTTTATTGGAGGAGGAATATTATCATATTGCATATGTGCGATTTTATTTGGTTTTTCAGGTTATGTTTTAAATTTGCAGAACGCGATAAAAGATAAATGGAATTGATGCTTTAATTTTTTTACCTTCGTCAGTACTATCTGAACTTAGTTGAGATTACACTAATTATTAACACATAACTGAGTTTAAAGGAGTTGGGTTTGGAGCTGAAATGTAGAGGTTTTTTATTTGATTTGGATGGTACGCTGATCGATTCACTGCCTGCTGTTGAACGGGCATGGATTAAATTCGCAGATAAGCTGGGTATTGACCACGATGAAGTGCTGAACTATGTGCATGGTACACCAGCATTATTATCAATACGCCATTTTATGCCTGATGCCACAGAAGAAGAGATTATCAGTACGTTTAAGTGGATTGAAAAAATCGAAACAGAAGATATGGAAGGTATTACTGCCTTGCCCGGTGCTATTGCCCTGATTGATAAACTGAATGCGCTGGAGATCCCCTGGGCCATTGTCACATCAGGAACGATCCCGCTTGCTTCTGCCCGCCATAAAGAAGCTGAATTACCAGAGCCAGCCCATTGGGTGACAGCCGAATCGGTTAAAAACGGTAAACCAAACCCTGAGCCTTACTTGCTGGGGGCACAAAAATTAGGGCTGCTGCCGGAAGAGTGCGTGGTTTTTGAAGATGCGGCAGCGGGTATCCATGCCGGATTAGATGCGGGCTGTCAGGTTGTGGTTGTTCATGATGAACCGGGCATTCCCCGTCGTGATGAAATTCATATGACTGTTACCAATCTGGAAGATATCGAAATTGTTAAATCAGGCGGCTATGTAACGATTTATCAAATGAATCAGATAGATTGTTGATCTGAGCCGAAGAATTCTTCATATAAAACAGGTTTAATGCTCCCAGTATAGGTTCTTGTTGATAATCCCCGGCCTGCCTGCCAGCAGGCCGTCTTTTCTGATAGAGGCTGTATTGAATACTGAACTGTTGTGGGTATTGACCCTGTTATTAGTCGCGATTGTCCTTTTTACAACTAATAAAGTCAGAATGGATGTCGTGGCTTTGTTGGTTATTACTGCTTTTGTCCTGAGTGGTACGCTTTCCTTAAATGAAGCCACTATCGGTTTCAGCGATCCTAACGTTTTATTGATTGCAGCACTGTTTGTCATTGGTGAAGGACTGGTGAGAACGGGTGTGGCCTATCAGATGGGAGACTGGTTGGTTAGGGTGGCGGGTAACAGTGAAACTAAAATGCTGGCTTTACTGATGTTATCCGTTGCCGGACTGGGTGCTTTCATGAGTTCCACGGGCGTTGTAGCCATTTTTATTCCGGTCGTTTTAAGTGTGGCAGCCAGAATGCAGACTTCATCCGGGCGATTAATGATGCCATTAGGGTTCGCTGGCCTTATCAGTGGTATGATGACGCTGGTTGCAACACCACCGAATATGGTGGTGAATAGCGAACTGGTGCGTGAAGGGCTGCAAGGTTTTGGTTTCTTTTCCATTACGCCTATCGGAATTTTAGTTTTATTGGCGGGAATTATTTATATGCTACTCGTCCGCCGTTGGCTGGGAAGTAAAACACCGCCAAGACCTGATGAACGCTACCATCGGTCATTTCGTGATCTTATCCGTGATTATAAATTATCAGGGCGCGCCCGGCGCCTTGCTGTTCGGCAGAGTTCACCATTAATAGGCCATACTCTGGATGAATTAGGGTTACGCGCACGTTATGGGGCTAACGTAATTGGTATTGAGCGCTGGCGAAAATTCCGCCGGGTTATGGTTGCTCCAACCGGCGAGACAGAACTGCGTCAACAGGATGTATTACTGGTGGATATGTCCGACAGTGATATAGATTTACGCCAATTCTGTAGTGAGCAACAGTTAGAACCCATGATATTACGCGGTGAATATTTTTCTGATCAATCCCGGGAAGTCGGGATGGCAGAAATTTCCGTGATCCCTGAATCGGATTTATTGGGGCAATCACTGCGTAGTATGAAATTCCGTACCCGCTATGGATTAAATGTGGTAGGTATTCGGCGTAGTGGTAAGGCTCTGGCTGGTAAGCTGTTTGATGAGCCTTTGCTGCTGGGCGATACTTTGCTGGTAATCGGTGACTGGAAGCTGGTACGTGAGCTGAGAACTAAAGCACCGGACTTTATTATGCTGAATTTGCCTATTGAAGTAGAAAGTGCCGCACCAGCCGCATCTCAGGCTCCTCATGCCTTGTTTTGCCTTGCGTTAATGGTGGCGATGATGCTGACCAATGAAGTTCCGAATTTTATTGCTGCTTTGATCGCTTGTTTGCTGATGGGGCAATTTCGCTGTATTGATATGGAGAGTGCTTATCGTGCCATTCACTGGCCAAGCATTATCCTGATTGTTGGTATGATGCCATTTGCACTGGCACTACAAAAAACCGGCGGGATTGATTTGATTGTCAGCGGATTAATGGATATTGCCGGTAATATGGGCCCACGCGCTATGCTGGTTTGTTTATTTATTCTTTGCGCCGTTATTGGGCTGTTTATTTCCAATACAGCAACTGCGGTATTAATGGCACCCATTGCGATTGCAGCAGCCAAACAGATGGCAGTATCTCCTCTTCCTTTTGCAATGATTATTGGAATCGCGGCTTCGGCGGCATTTATGACACCGGTTTCTTCACCGGTTAATACGTTGATATTAGGGCCGGGTGGATATCGTTTTGCTGACTTCCTGAAATTGGGTGTACCTTTTACTTTGGTTGTCTTAGCTATTAGTGTGGCTGTTGTGCCTGTTCTTTTTCCTTTCTGAGTATTTTTGTTGGTTATGTATCTTGAAATCCATTGGGTATAATTACGTGATGTATTTTGAAATAGATTGAACAGATATCAGGCAGCTTAATAAGAATGTTAAGCTGCCTGATTTTTGCAGACCTGGCTGTTTTTATAGGCTAATTTCATCAAGGGAAAGGCTAAAACTCGGAACAAATACGGTTATGAAATAATCCATTTCCTGACTGTGGCGTTTTTCTAATGTTTTTTCTAGCCTGATTTTGGCCTGATTAAATTCAGAATTACCAGCGGATAATTCTTCCAGACATTTTAAATAAGCACATATTGCATCAGCTTGTTTAATAATATGAGTTTCTTCTTCAGTATGATATTGATCATCTAAAATAGAACGGAAATCATTTTGTAATTCAATCGGTAACATATCTATTAATTTATGTTGGGCGATTTTTTCTATTTTTTTATATTCATGAGCAATTTGAGGATTATAGTATTTTATTGGGGTTGGCAAATCCCCGGTAATAACTTCACTGGCATCATGATACATTGCTAATATTGCAATTCGTTCTGCGTTGATATTCCCATTAAATTTACGGTTTTTTATTATTGCCAAGGCATGTGCAACAAAAGCAACCTGTAAACTATGTTCTGAAACATTTTCTGTGCGTACGTTACGCATAAGAGGCCAGCGATTAATCAGTTTAAGGCGGGATAACTGGGCGAAAAAATGGCTCATAATCTTCTCTTACAATGAAACAGGGTGATTATGATTGTGGGCGTTGGTTGGGAGGAAGTAAACCCACAGCCTTCAAGTTGTCTCTTTTTGTTGGCTGCGTTCACTCATCTCGGTCGCATAGTTACCTATGCGACCGGAGATAACTGAGAGGCTAGCCTTTGGTGAGGTAAATTCGTTCCTGACGAATTTGTCATTCCCTCGTCGCCGTGATGCAACTCGAAACCCATAGGGTATATTGGCTGCATCCTGAAGGCTGTGAAATATATAACTGATTTATTTTTAAGTTATTTTTGCCGGTAATTGCCAAGGAAGCGGGCAAATTTTTCAATGGCCATTTGCAGATCTGCGGTATGTGGCAATGTGACAATACGGAAATGATCCGGTTCCGGCCAGTTAAAAGCTGTTCCCTGAACTAATAATACTTTTTCCTGTAACAAGAGATCCAAAACCATCTTCTGATCATCATAAATATTGAAACGTTTTGTATCAATTTTAGGGAACATATAGAGAGCGCCCATCGGCTTCACACAGGAAACACCGGGGATCTGGTTGATTAATTCCCAAGCATGGTTGCGCTGCTCGTAGAGGCGTCCACCCGGAAGAATGAATTCACTAATACTTTGATAACCACCGAGTGCGGTTTGAATGGCGTGCTGCATCGGCACATTAGCGCAAAGACGCATAGATGCCAGCATTTCCAGTCCTTCGATATAACCTTTTGCCTGTTTTTTCGGGCCGTTTAGTACCATCCATCCCTGACGGAAACCAGCAACACGGTAGGTTTTTGACAGACCATTAAAGGTGACAGTAAAAAGATCCGGTGCCAGTGCAGCGATGGAATGGTGCTGGGCTTCATCGTACAGGATCTTGTCGTAAATTTCGTCCGCGAAAATAATCAGGTTATGCTGGCGGGCAATTTCCACGATTTCCAGCAGGAGTTCTTTACTATATACCGCGCCAGTCGGGTTATTCGGGTTAATGATGACGATACCACGGGTGCGGGGGGTTATTTTACGGCGGATATCATCTAAATCAGGGAACCAGCCTTGTTGCTCATCACATAAATAATGGACAGTTTTACCACTGGAAAGAGAGACGGCAGCAGTCCAGAGCGGGTAGTCAGGAGCCGGAACCAGCATTTCATCACCGGTATTGAGCAAGGCCTGCATAGACTGAACAATAAGTTCAGAAACACCGTTACCGATAAAGATATCCTCAACGGTAACATCCAGCATATTCCGCGCCTGATAATGTTGCATGATCGCTTTACGCGCTGAGTACAGGCCTTTCGAATCAGAATAGCCCTGGGCAGTTGGCAGATTGCGGATAACATCAACTAAAATTTCATCAGGTGCTTCGAAACCAAATGGAGCCGGATTACCAATGTTTAATTTCAGTACCTTATTCCCTTCCTCTTCAAGCCGTTTAGCTTCTTTAAGGGCGTTACCTCGAATGTCATAGCAGACATTATCTAATTTGCTGGATTTATTAATGGAAAACATAGGGTGCCTTAACCTTTTTCTTGGCAAAAGTGGATTTTATCCGGCTTACAAAAAATCTAATGTTCAATGTACTCCTCTCAGTCAATCTTTTGAAGAGCCCATGATATCTTTGGTTAAAACGGTTGTTTTAAAGTCTAATGAATAAGTCTGCTATCTAAAAACATGAGTTTGGTTGGTTTATAGTTCTGGTTGTTTTTTATTTTTTGGAATTTAACTCTGCATAATGAGGCGTTTTTAGTTGACGAACTGTTAAAAGATAAGGAATGATGCTGATTTTTAGTTTAAATCATAAAGGCGGGCTGAATTGTCAATAAAAGTAAGATAATTTGTATAATGTATTCTTATAATTTATCTTTGCCGACATAAAATTAATTAAGGTTTTTATCTTAGATACTTCGAGAATCTTTTTGAATTTTTACCCGTAACATTTTCATGACTTTTCAATAAAAGTATTAATTCATTAAAAATACTAATATTGTTTGCTTTGGTTAAGTTTTGCGAATTGAAGTTATGTTATTCTTTGAAGCAAGTCAGAAAAAGACTATTTGTACTGGAAATTGGTGGTTATGTAAGGTAAATAGGTTTTTACTTAGCCATTAATTCAGTGATTGCATAAATTTTGTTAAGAAAGGAGAAAATAAAACCCATGATGATATAAGTAGTAAAAAAATGCAGTAAACCTTTGCCCTCTTTAATAGAGTAGAGTAGTGTCAGAATTGGTATTATTTTATTTGATACTGCTGAAGTAAAAACACCAGGTTAGTTAGTAATTAAAATCAAAAAAAAGTGATGAATAAACAATGATAAATGCAAATCGTCAGATAATAAACCTCGATCTCGATCTGCTAAGGACTTTCGTTGCCGTTGCTGACTTAAATACTTTTGCAGCAGCAGCAGCAGCAGTTTGTAGAACGCAATCGGCTGTTAGTCAGCAAATGCAACGTTTGGAACATTTAGTGGGGAGAGAATTATTTGCTCGCCATGGACGTAATAAGCTCCTTACCGAGCATGGGCTTCAACTTCTTGGTTATGCACGCCAAATCCTGCGTGCTAATGACGATGCTACCGCATCATTGACATATAATGATGCAGACGGTGAACTCAGAATAGGAGCGTCTGACGATACAGTCGATACTCTGCTTCCTTTCCTGTTAAACCGTATTGCTTCTGTCTATCCACGTATTGCTGTTGATGTGCGTATTAAACGTAGTCAATTTATTGAAAGTATGCTGGATAACCATGAAATTGATTTAGCATTAACCACAGCAAAAATTAATCATCATCCTAGTACTGTACTTCGTTCTTCACCAGTATTGTGGCACTGTGCGCCTGACTTCCAGTTGCAGGTAAATGAGCCGGTTCCCCTGGTTGTGATGGACGAAACGAACACTTTCCGTCAAATCGCACTTGATACTCTTGATATGAGTGGTATTCCGTGGCGTATTGCCTATGAAGCTGCATCCTTATCCGCTGTTCGCTCTGCTGTTAATGCAGAGGTTGGTATTACTGCCCGTCCTTTGGAAATGCAGAATGCTGACTTAAGAATTTTGGGTGAGAGTGAAGGGCTGCCGCGTTTGCCAGAAATACAGTTCTTCTTGTATCGAAACAGTAATGAACAAAATGAATCAGTTCTGACAGTTTTTGATGCTATAGAAAATAAGAAAACACCTTATACCGTGACATCCATTGAATCAGATGAAACAGATGATATTGATGAATCTGATGACTCTCTTGAATCCATTGAAGAATCCTCAGTAGAAAATATAAACGAGTAATATTACGTGTGTTTTATAGGCTAATATTTCCATTTTATTTGTGGAAATATTAGCCTGTTTCTAAATATATATTAATAACCTTTTCCTGTTTCCATTCTAATTGCTGATATTTACTGTCAGAAATATCCCTTATTAATTTTATTATCCTTTCTAATTTTAGTTAATGTAATGTTTCTTTGTTAACAACTTTCATTTTTTAAACTGATAAAATAGATCTATTTTCAGAAATAGTCGCGTAATTAAACTCAAATTGTTCCTTTTAGAAACAGTCCATTAATGGTTGAATGAAAACTGTTCTGTTGTTGAATGTTTTTCAATGAAACTGTGCACTTGATCATAAAAATATCCCCCCCTGCACAGTGGAAAGACAGGTTTTTCCTGAGATAATAGTGTAGTAAAGTCGAGTTATCGGTTAGACTAGTTATAGTGTGTTGTTAGTTTTTTGTCCTACTGACACGTTTTAGCGATACACCAGCACAATTCGTTAATCAAAAGTTTGTGCTTTGTAAAATAAATTAGTAAGCATATTTGTCGTAACTGACAAAATTGTTGAGAGGAATAAAAACCAAAATGATCCATGCCTTTCAAGCTATTGATTAGCACTGTTTCAGATTTGGTTGTTATCCCTTCCCATGAATCGATGTGGTGCAACACTGCCGGTTAAAAGAGCAGATACCTTGACACCACTTTTGATGAGTAAGCAACGAGTATGTCAACATCTACTGGAGTTTTGGCCCATAACTGGGCATTTGCGATTTTCCTGATAGGTGCTCTTGGGTTGGCTGCGTTCATGTTATTGGGAGCGTACTTTCTTGGGGGCAGAGCAAAAGCCAGAGCAAAACACGTCCCTTATGAATCGGGTATCGATTCTGTCGGCAGTGCCCGTCTTCGTCTGTCGGCGAAATTTTATCTGGTTGCCATGTTTTTTGTCATCTTCGATGTTGAAGCCCTTTATTTATACGCGTGGTCAGTCTCTATCAAAGAGAGTGGCTGGCTGGGCTTTGCCGAAGCAAGTATTTTCATTTTGGTCTTATTAGCAGGCTTGGTTTATCTGGCTCGCATCGGAGCACTGAACTGGACACCCGCACGTTCAAGACGTCAGGTCAGTCATCCCAGTGCTGATGTTCATACCGCTGATGTCAGTACCACTAATGCTAATACCACCAATGTTAATACCAACAACAGTCAAATGCAGTAATAGCGAGGCATAAAGATGGATTATACGCTCACCCGCATAGATCCGAACGGTGAGAATGACCGTTACCCCCTGCAAAAGCAGGAGCTTGTCAGCGATCCTCTGGAGCAGCACGTCCACCGTAGTGTCTATATGGGTAAATTAGAACATGCTCTGCATGACATGGTGAATTGGGGAAGAAAGAATTCCCTGTGGCCTTATAACTTTGGCCTTTCCTGTTGTTATGTAGAAATGGTGACTTCTTTTACCGCAGTTCATGACGTTGCCCGTTTCGGCGCTGAAGTACTGCGGGCATCTCCCCGTCAGGCTGATTTCATGGTTATCTCAGGTACATGCTTTGTCAAGATGGCACCTGTGATCCAGCGCTTATATGACCAGATGCTGGAGCCTAAGTGGGTTATTTCGATGGGAGCCTGTGCAAACTCAGGCGGGATGTACGACATTTATTCTGTCGTGCAGGGAGTTGATAAGTTTATTCCCGTCGATGTCTACATTCCCGGCTGTCCACCGCGCCCTGAAGCTTATATGCAGGCACTGCTGTTATTGCAGGAGTCTATTGGCAAAGAGCGCCGCCCGCTGTCATGGGTCGTTGGTGATCAGGGGGTTTACCGCGCAAATATGCAATCAGAAAGAGAACGGAAGCGTGGTGAACGTATCGCAGTGAAAAACCTGCGTACCCCAGATGAGATTTAAGGCTTTTAGCCGCTATTTTAAGGCTTTTCAGCCATAAAAATAACCAGAGCAATGTCGTAACTCAAGATTATGTTGCGATCACATTAAACCCTGATCAAGCGTTGTGGTGAAGAATGATGACAGATCAGATAGCGCAAGAAAGCGTACGGCCTGCTTGGGAAACCAGAGATCACCTTGATGATCCGGTCGTAAGTGAGCTTAATCGCCAATTTGGCCCTGATGCGTTTACCGTCCAGCCTACCCGCACTGGTATGCCGGTTGTCTGGATTAAGCGGGAACGGTTAACGGAAGTAATCACGTTCCTGAGAAAGTTGCCCAAACCTTATGTCATGCTGTTTGATTTGCATGGCGTTGATGAGCGTCAGCGTTCTCACCGGGAAGGTCTGCCGGCGGCAGATTTTTCGGTGTTTTATCACCTGCTTTCCATCGAGCGTAACCGTGACATTATGTTGAAAGTCGCACTTGATGAGAGAGACCTGAATATCCCGACTATCACGTCAATTTTCCCGAATGCCAATTGGTACGAACGTGAAACGTGGGAAATGTTCGGTATTACATTTAATGGTCATCCGAATTTACGTCGTATCCTGATGCCACCTACTTGGGAAGGTCATCCGTTGCGTAAAGAGTATTCAGCTCGCGCCACGGAATTCGATCCTTTCATGCTGACCAAACAGAAAGAAGATCTGGAAATGGAAGCCCTGACTTTCAAACCAGAAGAGTGGGGCATGAAACGTGGAACCGAAAATGAGGACTTCATGTTTCTTAACCTCGGGCCAAATCACCCGTCAGCGCATGGTGCATTCCGCATCATTCTTCAGCTTGATGGTGAGGAGATCGTTGATTGTGTTCCTGACATCGGCTACCACCACCGCGGTGCGGAAAAAATGGGTGAGCGTCAGTCATGGCACAGTTACATCCCTTATACCGACCGGATTGAATATCTGGGGGGATGCGTTAACGAAATGCCTTACGTACTTGCGGTTGAAAAACTGGCGGGTATTGAGGTGCCTGAGCGTGTGAAAGCTATCCGCGTCATGCTGTCTGAACTGTTCCGCATCAACAGCCATCTGCTTTATATCAGTACCTTTATTCAGGACGTTGGTGCGATGACCCCCGTGTTCTTCGCCTTTACCGACCGTCAGAAGGTTTACGATGTTGTTGAAGCTATTACCGGCTTCCGTATGCATCCGGCCTGGTTCCGTATCGGTGGTGTTGCTCATGACCTGCCGCGAGGCTGGGATAAACTGCTGCGTGACTTACTGAACTGGTTGCCGAAACGTTTGAATTCTTATGTCAAGGCGGCACTGAAAAACAGTGTTCTGAAAGGGCGTTCTGTCGGTGTCGCTGCCTACAATGCGAAGCAGGCTCTGGACTGGGGCGTGACAGGCGCGGGTCTGCGTGCAACCGGTATTGAGTTTGATGTGCGCAAATGGCGCCCTTATTCCGGTTATGAAAATTTCGACTTTGAAGTACCGGTTGGTTACAACGGCGATTGTTATGACCGCGTGATGCTGAAAGTGGAAGAGATCCGTCAGAGTATGCGCATCCTTGAGCAGTGTCTGAAACATATGCCGGAAGGCCCGTTCAAGGCTGATCATCCACTGACCACGCCGCCGCCAAGAGAGCGCACCCTGCAACATATCGAAACCATGATTAACCACTTTTTGCAGGTGTCATGGGGGCCGGTCATGCCAGCCAATGAATCATTCCAGATGATTGAGGCGACTAAGGGTATTAACAGCTACTACCTGACCAGTGATGGTAGCACCATGAGTTACCGTACCCGTATCCGCACACCGAGTTTCGCACATTTACAACAGATCCCTTCGGTGATACGCGGCAGTCTGGTTTCTGACCTGATCGTTTATCTGGGTAGTATCGATTTTGTTATGTCTGATGTGGATCGCTAACGATGCAAAGTGAATTTAACGCAAACAAGCAGGCACGCCTTGATGTGGTCAACGTGACAGACGCTCAGATACCGGATGAGTTTGTACTGAGTGCCGGGGAACGTGATGCTATCGAGCAGGAAAAACACCACTACGAAGATCCGCGTGCAGCGTCAATCGAAGCACTGAAAATTGTACAGAAGCAGCGTGGTTGGGTGCCGGATGGTGCAATTTCGGCCATTGCAGAAGTATTAGGTATTCCCGCCAGTGATGTGGAAGGCGTGGCGACATTCTACAGCCAGATTTACCGTCAGCCGGTAGGCCGCCACATCATTCGTTACTGTGACAGTGTTGTTTGTCACATTACGGGCTTTCAGGGGGTTCAGGCGGCAATTGAAAAACATTTGAGCATCCGTCCGGGTCAAACCACGACAGATGGCCGTTTCACATTATTGCCAACCTGCTGTCTGGGTAACTGTGACAAGGGGCCGACCATGATGATTGACGATGACACTCATAGTTATGTGAAACCCGAAGAAATTGAAAAATTGCTGGAGCAGTATCAATGACAACGCATTCAGGAGTGAAAGAAATTATCCGCACAGCGGAAGCTCATCCCCTGACATGGCGGTTGCGTGATGATCAACAACCTGTCTGGCTGGATGAATACCGTAGCAAAAATGGTTACAAGGGAGCCGAAAGAGCACTGAAGGGCATGGCTCCTGATGAAATCACCGCACTGGTGAAAGATGCTGGCCTGAAAGGGCGCGGCGGAGCGGGCTTTTCCACGGGGTTGAAGTGGAGCCTGATGCCGAAAGATGAAAGCATGAACATTCGCTATCTGTTGTGTAATGCCGATGAAATGGAGCCGGGAACTTATAAAGACCGTCTTCTGATGGAGCAATTACCGCATTTGCTGGTGGAAGGCATGCTGATAAGTGCTTTCGCGCTGAAAGCATATCGCGGTTATATCTTCCTGCGCGGTGAATATGTTGAAGCTGCTGTTCATCTGCGTAAAGCCATTGAAGAGGCGAAAACAGCAGGGTTACTGGGCAAAAATATTTTGGGCAGTGGTTTTGATTTTGAGCTGTTTGTGCATACCGGCGCGGGACGTTATATCTGTGGTGAAGAAACCGCACTGATTAACTCCCTTGAAGGGCGCCGTGCCAACCCTCGTTCCAAGCCACCATTCCCGGCAACAGCAGGTGTCTGGGGAAAACCAACCTGCGTCAATAACGTAGAAACCCTGTGTAATGTTCCGGCTATTCTTGAACACGGTAAAGAGTGGTACATCGGTTTAAGTGAAGGCAAAAGTAAAGATGCCGGCACTAAACTGATGGGGTTCTCCGGCCGGGTCAAAAACCCGGGCTTATGGGAACTGCCATTTGGCACCACTGCCCGCGAAATTCTCGAAGATTATGCTGGTGGTATGCGTGACGGGCTTAAATTTAAAGCCTGGCAGCCGGGGGGAGCAGGAACCGACTTTCTGACCGAAGAACATCTTGATCTGCCGATGGATTTCGAACACATCGCCAAAGCCGGAAGTCGTTTAGGCACCGCGCTGGCAATGGCAGTTGATCACGAGATCAATATGGTTTCCCTAACCCGTAATCTTGAAGAATTTTTCGCCCGTGAATCCTGTGGCTGGTGTACGCCATGCCGTGATGGTCTGCCCTGGAGTGTCAAAATCCTCCGTGCCATTGAAGAAGGGAAAGGCCAGCCCGGTGATATCGAAACCCTGGAGCAGCTCTGTCGCTTCCTCGGCCCCGGCAAAACTTTCTGTGCTCATGCTCCCGGTGCCGTAGAACCTTTGCAAAGTGCAATTAAGTACTTCCGCGAAGAATTTGAGGCGGGGATTGTCACCAGAGATTACGGGAATACCAGCCTGATTGCAGGCATCCAGCCAAACCTGCTTAAGCAGCGTTGGTAGAGAAGAATTTTTGATTAACGCCTGCCACGGCAGGCCATTGGGAAGCATGCTGACTATGGCTACGATACATGTAGACGGCAAAAATTATGATGTAAACGGGGCTGATAACCTGTTACAAGCCTGCCTCTCGCTGGGGCTTGATATCCCTTATTTTTGCTGGCATCCAGCGCTGGGAAGCGTTGGCGCTTGCCGCCAGTGTGCGGTTAAGCAATATCAGAACGCGGAAGATACACGTGGTCGTCTGGTGATGTCCTGTATGACGCCGGCCTCAGATGGTACGTATATCTCCATTAATGATGAAGAAGCAAAACAGTTCCGCGCAAGTGTGGTGGAATGGCTGATGACTAACCACCCTCATGACTGTCCTGTCTGTGAAGAAGGTGGTAACTGCCATTTGCAGGATATGACGGTGATGACGGGGCATTCATTCCGTAAATACCGTTTTACCAAACGCACACACAAGAATCAGGAACTGGGCCCATTTATTGCTCATGAAATGAACCGCTGTATCGCCTGTTACCGCTGTGTCCGCTACTACAAAGATTATGCGGACGGCACGGATTTGGGTGTTTATGGCGCACATGACAATATCTACTTTGGCCGCCCTGAAGATGGCACGCTGGAAAGTGAATTTTCCGGTAACTTAGTCGAAGTTTGCCCGACAGGGGTATTTACCGATAAAACGCACTCTGAACGTTATAACCGTAAATGGGATATGCAGTTTGCACCGAGTATCTGCCAGCAGTGCAGTATCGGCTGTAACACCAGCCCGGGAGAACGTTACGGAGAATTACGCCGCATTGAAAACCGCTATAACGGCACGGTTAACCACTATTTCATGTGTGACCGTGGCCGCTTTGGTTATGGCTATGTCAATCGCGGTGATCGCCCTCGTCAGCCACAACAGCTTCGTGGTGATCAGTGGATTTCACTGAATGCCGAGCAGGTGATGCAGGGCGGGGCAGATATTCTGCGTCAGGCGAAAAACGCGATTGGTATCGGTTCGCCACGTGCCAGTATCGAAAGTAACTTTGCACTGCGCGAATTAGTGGGTGCGGAGAATTTCTATAGCGGCATTTCAGCAGAAGAGCAGCACCGTCTCGACATGATGCTGGAAATTCTGCAACAGGGTGGAGTTTATACACCATCTTTGCGGGAGATCGAAGATTACGACGCTGTGTTAGTGTTGGGTGAAGATTTGACACAGACAGGTGCCCGCATGGCGCTGTCGGTACGTCAGGCGGTTAAGGGCAAAGCCCGTGAAATGGCGGCAGCTCAAAAAGTAGCGGACTGG
The DNA here is from genome assembly GCF_963876495.1 of Xenorhabdus sp. KJ12.1. Lineage (NCBI taxonomy): Bacteria > Pseudomonadati > Pseudomonadota > Gammaproteobacteria > Enterobacterales > Morganellaceae > Xenorhabdus > Xenorhabdus sp. KJ12.1. Next base: position 90,934 of record NZ_CAWNQH010000061.1, on the reverse strand, counting down.
CAAATTGCAGCAGTGATGAATATCGGTCAACATGCCAAATATCCGCTCTTCCTGACCAGCGTTGATGATACTCGTCTGGATGATATCGCAGCATGGAATTATCGTGCACCCGTTGATGATCAGGCCCGGTTCGGTTTTGCCGTGGCACATGCCCTGAATAGCATTGCTCCTGCTGTCAATGACCTGCCGGATGAACTGAAAGCGAAAGTAGAAATCGTTGCTCAGGCACTGCGTGGAGCGAAAAAACCACTGATTATCAGTGGCAGCAATGCGGGCAGTGATACCCTGATTCAGGCTGCCGCTAATATCGCATGGGCATTGAAAGACAGTGGAGCCAATGTCGGCCTTTCCTATGTAGCTGCTTATGCGAACAGCCTTGGTCTGGCGATGATGGAGGCACAGTCGCTGGATGTTGCTTTACAGCGTATTGCTAAAGGCGATTCAGACACGGCTATCGTGATGGAAAACGATCTCTACCGTCACGCTCCTGCCGATAAGATTGACAGTGCACTGGATAGCCTGAAAAATCTGATTGTTGTTGATCATCAGCATACCGCCATTATGGATAAAGCTAATCTGATCCTCTCTGCTTCCAGTTTTGCAGAAAGCGATGGCACGCTGGTGAATCAGGAAGGCCGTGCACAGCGATACTTCCAGGTATATGAGCCTGCATTCTATGACAAATCTGTTGTCATGCTGGAAAGCTGGCGCTGGATGCACTCTCTGCATACAACCTATACACAGCGTCAGACGGACTGGACTCAGCTTGACCATGTGATTGACGCTTGTGTCAAAGAAATGCCGCAATTCAAGGGCATCGTCAATGCTGCACCGGATGCCACATTCCGTATCCGTGGTCAGAAACTGGCCCGTTCACCTCATCGTTACAGTGGCCGTACAGCCATGCTTGCCAATGTCAGTGTTCATGAACAGCGCCAGCCGCAAGATATCGATACGGCGTTTGCCTTCTCAATGGAAGGGAATAACAGCCCGTTTGCGGATCGTCAGCAAATCCCGTTTGCGTGGGCGCCGGGCTGGAACTCACCTCAGGCATGGAATAAATTCCAGGCAGAAGTGGGCGGTAAGCTGCGTTTCGGCGATCCCGGTGTACGCCTGATTGAGACAGTGGATGGTGGTCTGAACTACTTTGACAGCATTCCGGCTGCTTTTAGTGCGCAGAAAAATGAATGGTACATCGCACCTTATTTCCATCTGTTTGGTAGTGAGGAGTTATCCCAGCGGGCAGATGTCATTCAGGAGCGTATGCCTGAGCCGTATGTGATGATGAACCGTCAGGATGCTGAACATCTTAATGTGAAAGAAGGTTCCATGATGGAATTTGATTGTTCGGGGCAGCAATTGCGCTTAGCGGTGCGCCTGAGCAGCAATCTTGCTCAGGGGCAGATTGGGCTGCCATTGGGAATGCCGGGTATTCCGCCGGTTCTGGCAGGCAGAGCAGTCAATAACTTACGGGAGGTTGCATAATGAACTGGCTGACTCCCGAATTGACAGAAATTTTGATTTCTGTTCTTAAAGCGATTGTTATTCTGCTGGTTGTGGTTGTCTGCGGAGCATTCATGAGTTTCGGCGAACGCCGTCTTCTTGGTCTATTCCAGAATCGCTATGGGCCAAACCGCGTAGGGTGGGGCGGCTCATTACAGCTTGTCGCTGACATGATCAAAATGTTCTTCAAAGAAGACTGGGCACCACGCTTCTCAGACCGGATGATCTTTACTCTGGCTCCTATCGTTGGTTTCTGCTCTCTGTTACTGGCTTTTGCCATTGTACCTGTCAGCCCGACATGGATGGCGGCAGATCTGAACATCGGTATTCTGTTTTTCATGATGATGGCGGGTCTGGCTGTTTATGCGGTGTTGTTCGCCGGATGGTCGAGTAACAACAAATACTCGCTGTTAGGCGCAATGCGGGCATCAGCACAGACACTGAGCTATGAAGTTTTCATTGGTCTATCCATGATGGGAGTCGTCGCACAGGCTGGCTCCTTCAATATGGTGGATATTGTTAACTCCCAGCAGCACCTGTGGAATATTATCCCGCAGTTCTTTGGCTTCCTGACGTTCGCTATTGCGGCGGTTGCAGTATGTCACCGCCACCCCTTTGACCAGCCGGAAGCAGAGCAGGAGCTGGCAGATGGTTATCATATTGAATATTCCGGCATGAAATTCGGTATGTTCTTTGTGGGTGAATATATCGGTATTGTGACGGTGTCCGCTTTAATCGTCACACTCTTCTTTGGTGGCTGGCATGGGCCTTTCCTGCCTCCATTCGTCTGGTTTGCGCTGAAAACAGCATTTTTCATGATGATGTTCATTCTGATCCGTGCTGCGTTACCGCGTCCGCGTTATGACCAGGTGATGTCATTCGGCTGGAAAATTTGCTTGCCGTTAACTTTACTCAACCTGCTGGCGACTGCCGCAGTGATTTTGTACAACGCTCAATAAAGGGGTGATTAAACCATGACATTAAAAGAGTTATTGGTTGGTTTCGCCACCCAGGTACGCAGTATTTGGATGATAGGGCTTCATGCCTTCCATAAACGCGAAACAAAAATGTATCCGGAAGAACCGGTTTATTTGCCACCCCGTTACCGTGGGCGCATCGTTCTGACGCGTGACCCTGACGGTGAAGAGCGTTGTGTTGCCTGTAACCTGTGTGCAGCTGTCTGTCCGGTGGGGTGTATCTCCCTGCAAAAAGCCGAACATAAAGACGGTCGCTGGTATCCGGAGTTTTTCCGTGTCAACTTCTCACGCTGCATTTTCTGCGGACTGTGTGAAGAAGCCTGCCCGACTACGGCTATCCAGTTGACACCGGATTTTGAACTGGGTGAATTCAACCGTCAGGATTTGGTGTATGAAAAAGAAGACCTGCTGATTTCCGGGCCGGGTAAATACCCTGACTATAACTTTTACCGTAAGTCAGGTATGGCGATTGATGGCAAAGACAAAGGCGAAGCCGACAATGAAGCCAAACCTATCGACGTTAAAAGCCTGTTGCCATAAGGAGCGATATTCATGGAATTTGCATTTTATATCGCAGGGTTGATTGCCATTCTGGCAACACTCAGGGTAATAACGCACACCAATCCCGTACATGCGTTGCTGTACCTGATTATTTCCCTGCTGGCGCTTTCAGTCGTGTTCTTTTCTCTGGGCGCTTATTTTGCTGGTGCACTGGAAATCATCGTTTATGCCGGGGCGATCATGGTGTTGTTCGTCTTTGTTGTGATGATGCTGAACCTTGGCAAATCAGTCGCTGATCAGGAAAGACAATGGCTGAAGCCGAGAGCCTGGATTGGGCCTGTAATCCTTTCGGCCATTTTACTGGCTGTCCTGATCTTTGCTATTCACAGCCTGCCTGAAGCTGCAATCAGTGGCGAAGTAGTCAGTGCCAAAGAAGTGGGCATTAGTCTGTTCGGCCCTTATGTACTGGCAGTCGAGCTGGCATCCCTGCTATTACTGGCCGGGCTTGTAGTGGCTTACCACGTTGGTCGTGAAAGTCGTCAGGGTGAAGTACTCAGCAATCGTGTGGAGGACCAATAATGATACCTTTGGAACATGGTCTGATTCTGGCGGCTATTCTGTTTGCAATGGGTTTCACTTGCCTGATTATCCGTCGTAATCTGCTATTTATGCTGATCGGGCTGGAAATCATGATCAATGCTTCAGCGCTGGCATTTATTGTTGCCGGTAGCTATTGGCTCCAGCCTGATGGTCAGGTGATGTACATTCTGGCTATTACACTGGCAGCCGCCGAGGCGAGTATCGGTCTGGCTCTGTTACTACAGCTATACCGTCGTCGCCAGAACCTGAATATTGATATAGTCAGTGAGATGCGCGGATGAACTTACTCTATTTAACAATTCTGTTGCCACTGCTGGGATTTTTGCTGCTGGCATTCTCCCGCGGCCGCTGGTCTGAAAATCTGTCAGCGACCGTTGGAATCGGTTCTGTCGGGTTGGCCGCATTGGTGACTCTTTGGGTCGGGATGGATTTCCATACTCAGAATGAAGCTGGTGGGTTTGTCTATAGCCAGACATTATGGAACTGGATGAGCGTAGACAGTTTCAGTATTCCGGTCAATCTGGTATTGGATGGTCTGTCATTAACCATGCTGAGTGTAGTCACCGGTGTCGGTTTTCTGATCCACACTTATGCTTCATGGTATATGCGTGGTGAAGAAGGCTATTCCCGTTTCTTCGCTTATACCAACCTGTTTATCGCCAGCATGGTGGTTCTGGTTCTGGCAGATAACATGCTGCTGATGTACCTCGGTTGGGAAGGGGTAGGGCTGTGTAGTTACCTTCTGATTGGCTTTTATTACAAAACGCCTGCCAACGGTGCTGCGGCAATGAAAGCCTTTATCGTAACCCGTGTGGGTGACGTATTCCTTGCCATCGGTATGTTTATCCTCTACGACCAGTTGGGTACGCTGAGCTTCCGCGAACTGGCGGTACTGGCACCGCAGCATATTGAAGCCGGTTCGACAGCAATCACATGGGCAACCCTGATGATTCTGGGTGGTGCAGTAGGTAAATCTGCTCAGTTGCCATTACAGACATGGCTGGCAGATGCGATGGCTGGCCCGACGCCGGTTTCTGCTCTGATCCACGCAGCAACGATGGTAACAGCCGGTGTCTATCTGATTGCCCGCAGCCATGCTCTGTTCCTGATGGCACCAGATATTCTGCATCTGGTGGGTATTATTGGTGCCGTTACCCTGCTGCTGGCGGGTTTTGCTGCACTGGTACAGACGGACATCAAGCGCGTACTTGCCTATTCCACCATGAGCCAGATTGGTTACATGTTTATGGCGTTGGGTGTACAGGCATGGGATGCGGCGATTTTCCACCTGATGACTCATGCCTTCTTCAAGGCTCTGCTGTTCCTTGCTTCTGGTTCGGTCATTCTTGCCTGCCATCATGAGCAGAACATTTTCAAAATGGGTGGCCTGAGCAAACGTATTCCGTTTGTTTATCTCTGCTTCCTGGTGGGGGGGGCTGCCTTGTCTGCCCTGCCGTTGCTGACAGCAGGCTTCTACAGTAAAGACGAAATCCTGTGGGGCGCGCTGGCAAATGGTCATATGAACCTGATGCTGGCAGGTCTGATAGGTGCATTGATGACCTCTCTGTATACCTTCCGCATGATCTTCATTGTGTTCCACGGGAAAGAAAATACCAAAGCGCATTCAGTTAAAGGTATTACCCATACGCTGCCGTTGTCAGTGCTGCTGATATTGTCCACTTTTGTTGGTGCGTGGATTGAACAACCGCTGGCAGGTGTTCTGCCGGGTAACGGTGCAGAAGGGCATGACGGCAAGATGACGCTGGAGATTGTTTCCGGTGTGGTTGCTGTGCTGGGTATTTTACTGGCTGCCGCGTTGTACCTTGGTAAACGGAGTTTGGTCAATGCAATTGCCAACAGTGCTCCGGGGCGTTTCTTCTCAACATGGTGGTTCCATGCCTGGGGTTTTGATGCTCTGTATGACTGGGTATTTGTGAAACCATTCAAAGGTATTACACAACTGTTACGGAATGATCCTCTGAACTCACTGATGAATATCCCTGCAATATTGTCACGTTGGGGCAATAAGGGACTTGGTTTGAGTGAGAACGGACAGGTTCGTTGGTACGCTACCTCTATAGGGTTGGGTGCAGTGCTGGTTTTAGCTCTGCTGCTTTTGGTTTAATTAAGGGACACATTGCGCCATGCTACTACCTTGGCTAATTCTTCTGCCCTTCATCGGAGGCCTGCTGTGTTGGCAGGCAGAACGCTTCGGCACCCGTGTGCCGCGTTGGATAGCGTCTCTTGCGATGGGGCTGACTCTGCTGCTTTCTCTGTACCTCTGGATGCAGGGAGGCTATACGCTGACCAACCCACAAGGCATTCCACAGTGGCAATCAGAATTTATGATGCCGTGGATACCGCGCTTTGGCATCTCCATTCATTTGGCTTTGGATGGTTTGTCACTCTTGATGGTCGTCCTGACTGCGCTGCTGGGTTTAATGGCAATTCTTTGTTCGTGGAACGAAAACCAGCCGTATCAGGGTTTTTTCCATCTGAACCTGCTGTGGATCCTCGGTGGCGTGATGGGCGTATTCCTTGCCATTGACCTGTTCCTGTTCTTCTTCTTCTGGGAAGTGATGCTGGTTCCGATGTACTTCCTGATTGCACTTTGGGGTCACAGAGGATCACAGGGCAAAACCCGTATTACGGCAGCGACGAAATTCTTCATTTATACTCAGGCCAGCGGTCTGGTGATGCTGATTTCGATTCTGGCACTGGCATTCATTTACCACGATGCAACCGGTGAGTGGTCATTCAGCTATGAAAAACTGCTGGATACCCCGATGTCACATACGGTTCAGTATCTGCTGATGCTGGGATTCTTCATCGCGTTCGCTGTGAAAATGCCTGTTGTACCTTTGCATGGTTGGTTGCCGGACGCTCACAGTCAGGCACCAACGGCAGGTTCTGTTGACCTCGCGGGGATTTTGTTGAAAACAGCGGCATATGGCTTGTTGCGTTTTGGTTTGCCTCTGTTTCCTCAGGCTTCTGCGGAATTTGCACCAATCGCGATGTGGCTGGGTGTCATTGGTATCTTCTACGGTGCATGGATGGCTTTCAGCCAGACCGATATCAAACGTCTGATTGCTTACACCAGTGTTTCGCATATGGGCTTCGTTTTGATAGCTATCTATACCGGCAGCCAACTGGCTTATCAGGGTGCAGTTATCCAGATGATTGCCCACGGCTTGTCAGCGGCCGGGCTTTTTATTCTGTGTGGTCAGCTCTATGAACGCCTGCATACCCGTGATTTACGTCAGATGGGTGGCCTATGGGGACGAATTCAGCTGTTGCCGGCCATATCTCTGTTCTTTGCGGTAGCAACATTAGGTATGCCGGGCACTGGTAACTTTGTGGGTGAGTTTATGATCCTGCTCGGCAGTTTCGGTAAATTTACCCTGATTACTACGGTATCTGTGTTTGGTCTGGTTTTCGCCTCTGTATATGCTCTGTACCTGATGCAGAAAGCTCACTATGGTACGCCAAAATCTGATGAGCCATTGCCACGGATGGATGCACGAGAAATTTCCATTTTGCTGCTGCTGGGTGCCCTGTTGGTGATTCTTGGTGTTTATCCACAACCGATTCTTGATACTTCGGCTGCGGCAATGAGCAACATCCAGAATTGGTATTCAGCTTCACTTTTAACTACAAGGCCGTAATTCGCCATGACAATAACTTCTGAACAATTGATCGCACTGTTGCCGCTATTAATCGTCGGATTGACGGTGGTGGTTGTGATGCTGTCCATTGCATGGCGACGCGATCATTTCACTAACGTCACCCTGACGGTAATTGGCCTGAATCTGGCACTGCTTTCTCTCTATTTTGTCGGGCAACAGGAACCGATGGATGTCACTCCGTTGCTCCATGTGGATCGCTTTGCCATGTTCTATACAGCACTGGTGCTGATTGCGAGCCTTGCAACGACGACATTTGCCTATTCGTGGCTGGAAAATTATCCCGATAACAAAGAAGAATTTTATCTGCTGGTGTTGATTGCAGCTGCTGGCGGTATTCTGCTTTCTGCGGCCAATCATATGGCATCCTTGTTTATCGGTATTGAGCTAATCACTCTGCCGCTGTTTGGCCTGGTTGGTTACGCCTTCCGCCAGAAACGCTCACTGGAAGCGAGTATCAAATATATGCTGCTGTCTGCGGCGGCATCCTCGTTCCTGTTGTTCGGTATTGCTCTGCTGTATGCTGAATCAGGTGATTTGTCCTTCGCATCACTGGGCAGAAGCCTGAGCGACAGTAAACTCCATGAGCCGCTGGTTCTGGCAGGTCTGGGGATGATGATTGTCGGGCTGGGCTTCAAACTTTCCCTCGTTCCCTTCCAGCTTTGGACGCCGGATGTGTATCAGGGCGCGCCAGCACCGGTATCGACCTTTCTGGCAACGGCGAGTAAAGTGGCAATCTTTGCTGTTGTGATGCGCTTGTTTGTACAGGCACCTGTAACAGACAGTGAAACTCTGCGTATTGTACTAACAGTGATTGCAATTGCCTCAATCCTGTTTGGTAACCTGCTGGCACTGACACAGAGTAATATCAAGCGTCTGCTCGGTTATTCATCCATTGCACATCTGGGATATTTGCTGGTGGTCTTGATCGCTATTAAAGATCACAAACTAGCAGAAGAAACAGCCGGGGTTTATCTGGCTGGTTATCTACTCGCCAGCATTGGCGCATTTGGCGTGGTCAGCCTGATGTCCAGCCCATACCGAGGCCCTGATGCGGAATCACTGTTCTCCTACCGTGGTTTGTTCTGGCACAGGCCAATTTTATCCGCTGTCATGACTATTATGATGTTGTCATTGGCAGGTATACCGCTGACATTTGGTTTTATCGGTAAATTCTATGTTATCGCAACAGGTGTTGAAGCCAGACTGTGGTGGTTGACCGGTGCGGTAGTATTGGGAAGTGCGATTGGTCTTTACTTCTACCTGCGTGTGATGGTGAGTTTATACCTGCCAGCACCAAAAGCACTGAACCGTGATACCCCAAGAAACTGGGCCCGAACTTCTGGTGGTATTGTCGTGTTACTCACTGCGTTACTGGTCCTGCTCCTCGGTGTCTGGCCACAGCCACTGATTGAGATCGTCCAGCAGGCGAAAAGCGTCATGTAGGGTTTACTCTCAAGCAATGATATAAAGCCCCGGTTATGACTGACCGGGGCTTTTGAGTTTATTTATGCTGGATATATACAATAAATTCAGCACACAATTGGATTTAATTGTGTGCTGAAAATAATTCAAATTCTATCAGGGTATATTAAATAATAGGGAGAGTGTTGAATATCGTTCAGTTTTCACCATTTTGATGTTTTTGTCGTACGTGTTCTGCATATTTACCCCATGCGGCGTCTTCCTTTAACTTTTCAATATTTTTATCTCTCTGAGCAGGACTAGAAAAAGGATTAAAAGTACTCGATATTATCTGCAAAAAATTTGGTGTCTCTACCCAAGGTGGAGCAACGGGTTTACCATCAAGCCAAAATTGGATTTTTGCAGCAACTCTAGAATCTCCTCTATTCCTGAAAATCCACCTTAGCTCTTGTCCTGTTATGCTTTTCACCAAATCTATCCTAGCGGCCCAGTCTGAGCCAATTACATTACGAGGCACTTTGTTTTTGTTAATGAGACCAAGCATATCGATATCATCAAGTATGAAATGGACATAGATACCATTTGTAACTGCCCATGATAACCCACCTTTACTTTTTCTTCCGAAATCCTTGATGGCTACAGCCTCAAATTTTTCAACATAATCGCGTTCAGAATCACAGAGTGTGTTATTACGCTTATCAAATTTGTCCCAATACCTGGGATACCTACGATTTGTAGCTATATTATTATATTTACTAGGTAATTCATGTTTTAGGTGATTAAAAAAACTATTTTTATTTTCCTCATAGTTTGGATCATTAATATGTTTAGGTAGTTTAACACTTAGGGGTGGTCTAGTTTTTATTTCTTCTTCGATTATTTCTCTTTCAAGAAAATAATCATCTATAAAAATTGGCGGTACATTACTCTGATCATGGTGTTCTTTTGCATCACTAAAAGCAGGCATGTTGTCAATATATTTAGCTCTGCTATTATGTAATCCATATATCAAATCACCTACATGAAATCTATCTCTGAAAGGATGTTTAAAAGGCATATAACTACCCTTCTGTTATTTATAAGATATATTAAACATAGCAATGTATGGGAATAGTGCTTTAAACAATTGTTAAACATTAGTAATTAACTAATTTATTTAAGTTATATTTGTTATCATATAATATGTTAGTTTAGGAACTATCATAGTGTGTAATTATATTGACTTGATATATTATGAGATTTATTTTTTATTTGGTATGCTAATTATATTAAATTGTTACTGGGGTATGTATTTATAATGGAGTGAATGCTTATTCAATTGTATGTGTCGAACACTTATCTGGAATATTTAATTTAATATTATTAGGTATTGTGAATATTAAAATTCAACTTCAAGATGCGTATTGTATCTCTCCGTGATGCTGGAGAATATAAAGGTTTACTTAATATTACTAGTTGTAAATTGAAGTTTATCGAGTATATATTAAAATTAGAATCGAAATTATGTGACTTTAATAAAAAGAGAGTTTTTATTTATAATCTTAGAAATAGATTGGTGAGAGTAATGAAAGATTATATATCACGATTAATAAATTATCACTAACCGCAGTAACATGTAAAAAACAGTGTCAGAAAACTCTCTTCTTCACTGTAATACGAGCCAACAAAATTTTGTGGTTTAACCCTCAACCAGTTGGTAGGCAAGGCGATTATGCTGTTCAATAATGACAGGAACATCCACGGTAGTTACTTTACCGTCTTCAACTACGATGCGGCCGTTGATGATGTTGTACGCCACTTTACCCGGGTTACAGAACACCAGCGCTGAGACCGGATCGTGCTGTGCGCCTGCAAGACCAATGCCGTCAAGATTAAACACAGCAATATCTGCCATCATACCCGGAGCCAGCGCACCTATATCATCACGGTTGAGGTTTTTTGCGCCCCCAAGTGTTGCGATTTCCAGTGCTTCACGGGCAGTTAATGCTTCCGGGCCGAAACCTACGCGCTGTAATAGCAGCGCCTGACGTACTTCTGCCATCATATCTGAGCTGTCGTTAGAGGCGGAGCCATCGACTCCCAGCCCCACATGCATTCCTGCGTCCAGCATATGCCGTACTGGTGCGATACCGGAACCCAGACGCATGTTGGAACATGGGCAGTGTGCTACACCGGTGCCGGTACGGGCAAACAGCTTTATGCCGTAGTCGTCGAGTTTCACACAATGTGCGTGCCACACGTCGTGACCAACCCACTCAAGATCTTCCACATACTGAGCCGGGGTTTTGTTGAAGTTTTTTTTGCTGTAATCGATATCACTGATGTTTTCTGCCAAGTGAGTATGCAGTGAAACGCCGTGCGCTCGGGCAAGTTTTGCTGATTCACGCATTAATACTTCACTTACTGAGAACGGAGCACAAGGTGCAACCACGATGCGGATCATCGCACCGCGCTTAGCATCATGGAACTGCTCAATCACACGCAGGGTGTCTTTCAGGATAAATTTCTCATTCTCAACAAGGGAGTCTGGTGGCAGGCCGCCCTGTTTTTTCCCCATACTCATGCTGCCGCGGCAAGCGTGGAAACGCATTCCCATTTCTTGTGCTGCTTCAATACTGTGATCAAGCTTGATGCCGTTCGAGTAGATATACTGGTGATCGCTGGAAGTGGTACAGCCAGAAAGCATCAATTCAGCCATCGCCGTTTTGGTTGCCACTTTCATCATCTCCGGAGTCAGTTTTTCCCAGATCGGATACAGTGCGGTCAGCCAGGTAAACAGTTCGCCGTCTTGTGCCGATGGCACGACGCGGGTCAGGCTCTGGTACATATGATGGTGAGTATTAATCAGGCCCGGAATAACAATATGCCCTTTGAGATCGATAACTCTATCGGCTGTTTGCGGTACTTCGCTTTCCGTTCCGACAGCAACAATGATATTACCCTTAATAAAGACACAACCTCTTTTAATTTCTCGCCTATCTTTATCCATGGTCACAACCATGTCAGCATTTTTCAGTAATAGCGTTTTTCCGGTTGTTGGTATCGCACCGGGGGATTTATCTCCGATGAAATATGACACCAGTCTTTCTTTTGCAGAGGCGGGAAGTGTTGTGAATAAGGGAACCAGCAGCGGGGCTTTTACTAATAGGCGACGTAGTTGGTCAGGTTCTTTATCCTTCATGACTACTCCTAATTTTAATAAGAGACAATAAATCTTATTGTTTAATAGTGAGATGCATATTCTTCTTATTTTAGAAATCAAACTTTGGTTGGGGAGTTTGTTATTCCTATATTCTATCATTCAAGATACATTGAGCTGTATATCATGTTTTTCAATAATCATACAACAATAAATTCGATGTTTTTAAATGGTTTTGATTTTATTGAAATATTTACTGTGAATGTCGTTAATTTCATCAATGGTGGTTTTTTTTATAAGATGTGTTTTTTAGCCATGTGCTTAACTCACTAAATATTAAATTGTTATCTGGTGTTATATGTATTTATATTTATTGCATGTTGTTTCATTGAGGTTTTGTTTATTGTTAATGCAATATGATTTTCAATTTATTGATGGCTTTGCTATTTTTTCGTCATTCAAGGTTTAAATAATTAATTAAATTGAAAATGATGTCATGTCATGTCATGTCATGTCATGTCATGTCATGTCATGTCATTTTATTGCAATCCCACGTTTTTATGATTTTCAGGCCATGGTTTCAATTTATTGATAGTGATAGCTTTATGAAAAAATCATCTTTTCCAATTAAAATTCCACTCTATTATGTCAGGGGCGGGACGTCTACAGGTGTAGTTGTATTACAAAAATATTTACCAGAAAAAAGAGAATTAAAGGAAGAGATTCTTAGGCACATAATGGGTGTTCCTTTGCTAGGTACTGTTAAAGATAATACCCAATCACATGGATTAGGCCGAAGAGTGATTACCAGCAACAAAGCATTTATCATTGATATAGATGATAAATCTAAAAAAGTTATTAGTACGTTTGCCCAGCTTGAAAAAGATAGCAATACGATATCATGGGAAGTTAATTGTGGAAATATGACTTCATCAATACCATTGGTGATAAGAGGTTTACCTGAAGAGAAATTGCTAATGCCTGATGGCAGGCTAAATATTTATAACACTAATACGCGTAAAAATATTTTATGTTCAATGGCTAATGTGTCTCCTGAATATCAATTAACATCTATCCCCGGTGTTATTGGGGATTTTCCGGAAGTTCATGTTTTATTTGAGTCTCCAGCCTGTTCAAAAACATCATCGATTTTTCCTACAGGAAATTTAATTGATATATTTAATGATATTCCTCTTACTTGTATCGATGTTGTTGTACCCATGATCATTATCAATGCAAAAGATTTAGGGATCACTGGTTATGAAAGTGTCAAGGAAATTGAAAATAATACATTATTACAAGAAAAAATTTTGGCAATAAGATCAGGGATGGGGAAAAAAATGGGAATTATTAAGCATGATGGGAAATTAATGAATGAGGATGATTTAAAAAAATCTATAACTCAGCCCAAAATAGCGATTATTGCGCCTCCTGTAAATGGAGGTGATATCAGCATCAGATATCTTACTCCCAAAAATGTTCATTCATCGGTTGCTGTTTCGGGTGGTTGTTGTTTGACTGCTGCCAGTTGTTTTTCTGGAACTATTGCCAGTGATATCCATTATTCCCGCAACGGTAGTGATGATAATGCTACGGTACGTATTGAACATCTGTCGGGGATATCTGAATTCAGTATTATTCTTGATGGTGAAAATATAGCGTATGCAGGTGCTCAAAGAAATGCCCAAATTTTAATGGAAGGTGAGTTTTTTATTTACAATCCGAGTAATGAATTAGAAAGAGTAATGAGAAATATGTGTTACGGTTGATGAATTATCATCAACCGTAGGAGAATATGAATAATAAATTATTCTGAGCGACTATAACTGTTTCATATCTTTAAAAGTCGGCCCCTGAAAATAAATTGCACTGACATGGCAACTGCGGGGCTGGGTCAGAACAAACCGTATGGATTCCCATACCGAACGGCCATTCAACATTTGTTTACCCATTGTTGTGTGATCATCCAGAACTTCATCAAACCCATTAAGTTCAAAGTCGGGAGGGTATATCCCTGTCACGCGAATATTATCTTTACTTAACTGGTGTGAAATCGTGTTGCAGAAACCACTCATAGCATGTTTGGCTGCAAAAAAAGCCGGATGGGCGACAGAGCGGGTGAAGTTCGGGATACCACAGACCGATACCATCGCAATAATATCAGCTCCCTGAGACTGTCGCAGGCTTGGTAATAGCATTTTGGTTAATAACATGGAACCAGTCGCTCCAGAATTTATCGTGCTGATAATATCTTCATCACTATTATTCTCACTCAGATTACCCTCCAGCCATTGCGCAGCACTTAATATCAGAATATCGATGGGCTTACTGTCCTGTAGTAACTGATCGGCAAAATCGCGTACTGATTGTGCATCACTGATATCGCACTCATAGCTTCTTGCGACTCCTCCTTCATTCTGAATAATTTCACAGGTCGCTTCAGCACTTTTTAATTGGCGAGCACAGAGGTCAACATGGGCACCTTCCCGTGCCAGCCAGACAGAAATAGCCTGCCCAAAATCACGCCCCCCACCTGTAACCACAACTCGCTTGCCTTTTAACCCATTTGGTCTGTTTAACGCGTTTAACATGATGTTAACTTCCTTATGTTAGTTATTAACCTGAATGAGAAATCGTTGCACTATTAATTAAATACTATTAATGAATTACACGAAAAATGAGGTTAATGTTTTTTGTTTTCAACTTATTAGCTATTGATGTTATTAATTTGTTAATGCCATTTTTTGTATAACTCTCTATAAGTACAGTTGGTCTGATTTTTATGTTAAGGTGATCATGAACGTAAAAATTGAGTAAATTATGAACACAAAATGTTTGCGTGGCGGGTAACTCCTGATGGGGTTATTTAATTTTATTAAAATTTCGACAAAATTTTTTTGAATGATATAGGAGATAGTGTCGGACACTAATTTTTGAAGGATGAGTATGAGTCAAGATAATACTGGACAGGTAGAAACGAAAACTTACATTAACCCACCAGTCTTTTTCTTCTCGGCATTTTTGATCATTGCATTGGTCGCATTTGCTGGTTTGAAACCAGAGCTTGCCGATAGGTGGTTTAAATCTTTGCAGCAAGACTTGTTTGTTAATGCTAGTTGGTTTTATATCCTTGCCGTTGCGTTGATTTTACTTTCAGTGACCTATCTGGGGTTATCCAGATACGGCAATATCAAGCTTGGCCCCGATCACGCTGAACCCGATTTTAGTTATTTTTCCTGGTTTGCCATGTTATTTTCTGCGGGTATGGGTATCGGGCTGATGTTCTTTGGTGTTGCTGAGCCGGTGATGCACTACCTGTCACCACCGGTGGGTACTCCTGAAAGTATTGCCGCAGCTAAACAGGCTATGCAATTAACTTTCTTCCACTGGGGGCTACATGCCTGGGCGATCTATGCCATTGTGGCTTTAATTCTGGCATTTTTTAGTTATCGTCATGGATTGCCTTTAACCCTGCGTTCAGCGCTGTATCCGATTATTGGCGATAAAATTTATGGGCCGATTGGTCACACGGTAGATATTTTTGCCGTTATCGGGACGGTATTTGGTGTTGCGACATCTCTGGGCTACGGCGTTCTTCAGGTGAATGCAGGCCTTAACCATCTATTTGGCCTGCCTATTAATGAAACGGTACAAGTTATACTGATCATTGCGATCACTGCTCTGGCGACTATTTCTGTTGTTTCCGGTCTGGATAAAGGCATCCGGATTTTATCCGAAGTGAATTTAGGTCTGGCTGTACTCTTGCTTGTGTTGGTCGTCGCTTTAGGGCCAACCGTGCTGTTGCTGAAATCCTTTGTGGAAAACACCGGCGGATACTTTTCTGAAATTGTCAGCAAAACATTTAACTTGTATGCCTATGAACCTAAGTCCAGTAACTGGCTGGGGGGATGGACATTACTGTATTGGGGATGGTGGTTATCCTGGTCTCCGTTTGTTGGCATGTTTATCGCCAGAGTCTCCCGGGGGCGGACAATCAGGGAATTTGTAACTGGTGTTCTGTTTGTACCCAGTGGTTTTACCTTGATGTGGATGACGGCATTCGGTAATAGTGCTATCGACCTGATCGCCAATAAGGGAGCCAAAGAATTAGCTACTGTCGTACAGACAGATGTTTCTCTGGCCCTGTTTAATTTCCTGGAATATTTCCCTCTGCCGATGGTTTTGTCATTTATTGCAATGGTAATGGTGGTGATGTTTTTTGTTACTTCAGCAGATTCCGGGGCAATGGTAGTTGATACACTGGCATCTGGTGGTGCTCATCATACACCTGTCTGGCAAAGAATTTTCTGGGCGGGATTAATGGGCGTTGTGGCTATCGCCCTACTGGTTGCAGGAGGATTATCGGCTCTGCAAACGGTAACCATTGCCAGTGCGCTTCCTTTTTCAATTGTGGTATTAATTTCGATATATGGCTTGCTTAAAGCATTACGGATTGATGCCTATAAGAAAGATAGCCAACAGATGACGACGATAGCGCCTACGGCCAGCCGTAATCCGATACCGTGGCAGCGTAGGTTAAGAAATATTGTCTATTATCCTAAGCGATCGCAGGTAAAACGTTTTATGAGCGAAGTTATCCAGCAGGCTATGAGCATGGTTGCCGGAGAGCTGGAAAAACAAAATAAAGCGGTTTTGATTAATGATGAAGCTGAAGATCGCATTCATCTGGAAGTAGACTTTGGTGAAAATATTAGCTTCGTTTATGAAGTACGCTTACGGGGTTATATTCAGCCAGCATTTGCTCTTGCAGGTTTGGAAGATGAAGAAAAAATTGAAGAACAAAAATATTATCGTGCGGAGGTTTACCTCAAAGAGGGCGGTCAGGATTACGACCTGATGGGATGGACGCAGGAGCAGATCATCCACGATATTTTGGATCAATACGAAAAACACATTCACTTTTTGCATTTAGTCCGTTAGCCAATAGTGGCTATTTGTATGCGTTAATATAACCTGCTAATCCCCGAATTTTAGATTCGGGGATTTTTTTACGTATCTTCTCATCGTTTCCTCATAATGTGATTTACTCCGTATTATTGTGATTTTTATTTCTTTCCGTCAGTAGATTTGATTTGCACTGGCTATTCTTTTATTCATCGATGCCCTTTATGGAAATAACCGCCTGTTAACGAAATATACTGGTTGGATTTCAAAATGCCGCCACAAAGAGGTAATTTGAAAGACGAAGAGTATACGGGGAAATTCAATGCTGAGAACCTTATTAACCCGCGATGTCATCCAATGGTTTCCTGATGTCAGAGATTGGCACGAGGCCATTGAAATCGCCTGTCAGCCACTGATTAATAATGGTGCGATTCAACCCAGTTATGTCGAAGCGATTTATGAGTCCCATGAAAAATTTGGTCCTTATTATGTTGTGGGTTCAGGTATAGCAATACCACATGCCAGACCAGAACAGGGCGTTAATCGGCTTGCTCTGAGCCTGACATTAATAAAACAGGGTGTCAGATTTGGGTCAGCAGAAAATGATCCGGTTAAATTATTGTTTGTATTTGCTACAACAAGTAATTACAGCCATATAGAAGTCATTGCTGAACTGGCTGGGTTATTTGATGATCAGGAAAAAATTAATCGATTAATGCAGACCCGAAATCAGGATGAAATTTTTTCCATTATTCAGGGGTATTAGCCACTACTTTTAGTTAACAGGAAAATAAGATGAATATAACCGTCGTTTGCGGTCATGGTTTGGGCACCAGCCTAATAATGGAAATGAGTATTAAAAGTATTTTGCAGGAATTAGGTGTTGAAGCCAGTGTCGGACATACCGATTTAGGTTCAGCAAAAGGAATAAAGAGCGATATTTTTGTTGCGACAAAAGATATTGCAGAACAACTAGCTGAGCAGCAGGTACATGGAAAAGTTGTTGTATTAGAAAATATGCTCGATAAATCTGCAATGAAATTACGCTTGTCTGCGGCATTGCAAGATCTTGGTAGATTGTAACCGGAGACGCATATGGATTTTTTCCGCTTTCTGATGAATGACGTATTGGCAGAGCCTGCTGTTTTAGTCGGATTGATTTCCTTGATTGGTTTGGTATTGCAGAAAAAACCTGTGACCGAGTGTATTAAAGGTACAGTAAAAACCTTGCTTGGGTTTGTTATCCTGGGCGCTGGTGCCGGAGTTATCGTCTCTTCATTGAGTGGATTCGCCGTTATTTTTCAACATACTTTTGGCATTCAGGGGGTTGTGCCGAATAACGAAGCTATCGTATCAATCGCGCAGAAAAGTTTTGGCAAAGAGATGGCGATGATTATGTTTTTCGCAATGGTGATTAATATTCTGATTGCCCGTTTTACGCCGTGGAAATTCATATTCCTGACCGGGCATCACACATTATTTATGTCGATGATGGTGGCCGTTATTCTTTCTGTTGCCGGGATTCATGGTGCGGCGCTTGTTGCGACGGGATCAATTGTTGTTGGTGTTTCAATGGTCTTTTTTCCGGCAATTACTCATTCTTATATGAAAAAAGTGACCGGTTCTGACGATGTAGCCATTGGGCATTTTTCGACACTCTCTTATGTTCTGGCTGGGTTTATTGGCAGTAAACTGGGGAATAGGGAGCATTCCACGGAAGAAATGAACGTACCAAAGAGCCTGTTATTTCTGCGTGATACATCTGTTTCCATCTCTCTAACGATGGCAATTATTTTTCTTCTCACTTGCCTGTTTGCTGATCAGGAATTTGTGCGACAGATCAGTGGTGGAAAAAACAGCATCATGTATTCTCTGATGCAATCGATCACATTTGCCGCAGGGGTTTATATCATTCTACAGGGGGTCAGGATGGTGATTGCTGAGATTGTGCCTGCATTTAAGGGTATCTCCGATAAATTAGTCCCGAACGCCAAACCCGCACTGGATTGCCCGGTAGTTTTCCCTTATGCCCCCAATGCGGTGCTGATTGGTTTTCTGAGCAGCTTTATTGCTGGAGTCATCGGCATGTTTTTACTTTATTGGCTGAATATGACGGTGATTATTCCCGGCGTAGTTCCTCATTTCTTTGTTGGCGCAACTGCGGGTGTTTTCGGTAATGCAACGGGAGGAAGAAGGGGAGCAATCCTCGGTGCCTTTGCACAAGGCCTATTAATTACATTCCTGCCGGTATTTCTGCTGCCTGTACTTGGCGATATCGGCATCGCCAATACCACATTTAGCGATGCTGATTTTAGTGCTGTAGGAATTTTACTGGGGCTGATTGTTCGTTGATTTTGCCTATGCTGTGAAAGTGAGATTTCAGCTCTTCCTGATGAATATACCATTTGTGATATTTGCTATTGGGAAGATGATCCGGTGCAATATAAACATCCTGACCTTGCCGAAGGTGCTGATTCTATGAGTTTAAATGAAGCCAAAAATGCCTTTAAACAAGGTAGAAGAGTAGAGTGATTTTATGTATTGTGATTTATAGTAAATTTTACGGAATAAAGAATAATAAAATGGAAATCTATAAAAAATACACGATGGATAAAGCGGATAGAATGTTACAGCCTATCATTGGTGGTGAGCTTATCTTATTAAGTTATATCAGTTTTTCACTGGAGGGTAGATTTAAATTTCTGGGTAAAGTAGAAAACTGGGAAAATCAATCCGATACCAAAATATTAGCGGCCATGAATTTTAAAAGATATCTTTCAGATGATATCTTTATAATTAATGATAACTCTTATATAAAAGATGAGGTTTATTTTATGGATGTCAGATATGTTGAGTTATTTGTAAGTGATTATTTAAATAAAAACTCAGAATGTTTCTTTAATGGAGATGCTTTTTTTATTTCTCCGGCTAGAAAAACACTCATTGAGTTTCAACATGACGGTTATATTTTTTTACATCAATTGCCCATTTTGATTAGTGAGAATGAAAAGAAAGTAATTTCAGTAAAAGGATGATAAAAATCTATTTGCTATGAGTTTCAAGTTCACGATTTTCAGTGTAGTCATATGATTTATTTTAACCATTTATTAACAAATTCTTCCGGTGATATAGGGCGATCAAAGTAATAACCTTGTAGGTAATTGACCGAATAGTTTTTCAGCTGATTTGCCTGTTTTTGATCTTCAACACCTTCCGCGACAATTTCTAAATTAAGCCGTAAAGCGAGGTCAATAATATTTTCAACAATATGCTTTGAAAACATATCACTGTTCATTTTACTAATGAAATTATGGCCTATTTTTACTACATTAATGTTCAATTTTTGTAAATAAGCATGATTAGAATGGCCTGTACCAAAATCATCTAAAGCGATTAATACACCTAATTTATCTAATTTATTAAATAGTTCGAGTGTATGTGCATCCAGTTCGAGTAATTCTCTCTCGGTAATTTCTAATATCAGATGGATTGCATCTTCAGGAAATGCCTGTAGAAAGTCGCGGCAATCCTCAACTAAACCACTATCTTTATAATGTTTTGCATTGATATTGAAATTAAAGTGAAAATTTGGCGGTAGCTGATAGGCCAAAGAGGCAAAAAAATCACGAACTTGAGTAATTAAGTTATGTGTTAAGGGAATAATGAGGTCCGATTTCTCAATTTGTGAGATAAAATTTTTAGGCTCTATTAACCCTTGTTTTGGGTGTTGCCAGCGAACAAGGATTTCACATCCGATAAGGGCGTTATTTTTACTACAGATAATGGGCTGAACATAAGGAATAAATTGTTTGTTTTTAATGGCTTTTTTAAATTGATAGTCTGGAATAATAACAGTTTTGGTGTGTTTATATAAAACGATGGCGTATAAAAGTATGAGTATTGTCAATGTTAGCAAAACCCACTCTAATTCTATATCAGGCCTGATATTATTCCGATAATCAGAAAATACTTTCCATAATAGATTACCAGCACTCAGAGTGATGGCGATGAATAGTACCACAAATGCCCGATACAACGTTCGGTATGATTTAAAATTCAGCCCCATCATTTCTCCTTTTTGATAAAGCCCATCATCCAACAGTAGTCTTACTGTCTAGATTTGTAAAATTTTGTGAGCTTGCTGCTGATAAAAAAATGACTGTTTGCTTAAAAAATAACGCTGGCTATCTTACAGGAAGATATTGAATACAGGAACTATATATATATTTATATAGCAAGAATTGAACAACAAATTACGTAATCGGTGGCAGTAATTAAAATAAACCGATTATTGTTTCCATCCTTGGTGAAATAATTAAATTATTTTATTGATTAATGTCAATATTTTGCCACATTATTCCTTCTTTTATTTATTCCCCTCGTATTTTAAGTTATATCTTAAAATCTATTGAAAGTTTATTGTGATGTAATCACAATCGCCACTCGACGGTTCTCTGCCCTTCCTTTTGAACTGCGATTATCCGCAACAGGCTGGCTTGGCCCCAATCCACGGGTTTCTAAGTTAGATCTGTTCATTCCTCCCCGTGTCAGGGCATCTGCAACCGTGTTAGCCCGTCTTAGCGAAAGCTGGTTGTTATAGCTTAATTCACCGTAGTTATCTGTGTGACCATCAAGGCGTGCATGTTCAATGCCTGTTTTGGATAAAATAGCAGCCAGCTTTTTCAATTTTTCCTCCCCAGCAGGTTGCAAGTGAAATTGGTTATTACCAAAAAGGACTTTTTCTGACAGACCAAATAGCCATCCTTCATCCGTTTGCTGAAATCCTTCTTGTTTAAGGACTTTGATTTGTTCCGTTGTCAGTTTGCCCGTATGTTGGCAGGCATTGAGAAGAAAAGGGCTAATCAATGAAATCATTAATATAAAAGCGCGTTTTTTTATCATGATGAATTTCTCGATAAATAGTTTACTTTTGTTGTGTCAGCGGAGTGCCAGCCACCGCCGCGTTGTTTAATGTGATACATGGCGGCATCCGCTTCAGACAGCAACTGTTCTGCTGTTAAAGCACCATTTGACAGAGCAATGCCAATGCTGAGTGTGATACGTAGTTGTTGGCCGCTGGGAAGCTGAATCGGGGTATCCATCGCGTGAATGATATTTTTAGCGATCCGCTCAGCATCTTCTAAACTGGCTGAAGGCAATAAAATGGCAAATTCATCACCACCGAGGCGGGCGACAGTATCTGTTTTCCGCACTTTCTTTTTTAAAGTATCGGCAATTGTGATAAGGACGTGATCGCCTGCTGCATGCCCATAAACATCATTGACATATTTGAGCCGATTACCGTCAATAAATAAAATGGCAGCGCTCTCCCGCATGAATTTGTCATTCATCACTGTGGACAGAACACGCTCAAAAGTTGCACGGTTGGGTAATGTCGTGAGAGAGTCATGTTGTGCCTGCCATGTCAAAGCGGCTTTTTCCGTTTGTAAATGATGCTGCCACTCTTCCAGTTCTTCCAGCAGGTGGTTAAAAACCTGACTGAGTTCATGCAGTTCTGCAATTTGAGCGGAAGGAACCCGCTGAGAAAATGCCCGCCGCTGGCGCACATCATGGGCAACACTGGCAATGTTTTGTAGTGTTCTGACAACGCCGTCATGCATACGCAGGGAAAGGTAGAGTGAAAGTATGGCGCTGATCAGTAGGCAGGCAAACAGTACCAGCAAGGCCTGATAGATAAATTTGGTGATATGTTCACTATTGCCGATTAACCAGACTGAACCCACTTGTTGTTGGTGGTGATAAATAGGAAATGTAACGGGTTCAGGGAATATCCAGTATTCAACCAGTTTCTTAAAATTACCTGTGCGTGTTATCTGGTTGGCATGCCAGCTGGCTAATACCTGATTTTTTGCATCGAAAATCTTTGCTTCGGTAAAACTATCGTGAGCAGCAATCATTTCCAATATTTCGTTTGCAGCTGTTTTATCATTAAATACTACCGCTGCCTGTACGGTATGGGCTATTGTCGATGACATCTGTTTCAGATTATTTTCAGCATATTTCTGCATGGCAAAGAGTGCCAGTAAAGAAAGAAACAGACCGACAACCGATAATGTAACAATAGTAATGATCAGATGGATACGGTGAACTGTCTGACGTAATGTCGGGCGTGATGGCATTAATGAATAACGCTTTTTCATACAGTTATTCCGCCTTACGAGCCAATTGCAGGACATTTGGATCTACGCGTATACCACTGCGAGTCAAAATATCGAGATTAAGGTTAAACGTTGTTTGGGTGCTATCTATATTGAGGCAGAATGCACTACCGATTTCACAATGTTGGTTTTGTTCAGCAATAGTAAGAAGTGGTTTATTATTTTTCTGATTAAATACTTGATGTTGAAGTATAGGATCAATCTGACCGTAGTAAATAATATCACACTTATTGACTAATTGTTCTGTATTGAAATTTAGAATTTCTATCCGTAATTCTATTTCATCAGGAAACATATTAATATTTTTTAAAGCACGAATGTATTTAGAAGGGGTGACCAGACATAAGTGTAATGTCGGACGTGTGACTGGCCAATATGTATAACTGATAATGCCAGAGACGACACGCACAACATTTTCATTTATTTTTATTTGCTCTTTAGTTTCAGGCATAGCTGTTACTATTGAATTACATATCACCATGGTTATACATAAAACCGTCAATACCCGTAAAAATAATTTGGAAGCACAATGTTTGACAACACAGAGAATCCATTCAATTAAGCACATAACGGGATCCCGTTTTTATCTTTCATATTATTAACAGTCATTAATATACACTTAGTCTTTCAAGTCGCCTCTTTGTTGGCTGTATTTACTCATTTCAGTTACTTTTTTTATTAATATATGGTTATCCGTATCACAGGGTTGTCATTCTAAATATATTGGATATGGAACCTATCTCATCATGGCATTCTGTACAAAAATCATTAATCACCGGTTGTAAATGGTCGTATATGAGATAGGTTGCAAAATATATTAAATAATAGAAGGATGAGTTATAAAAACTATTTCCTTTATTTATTAATTTGGTTTTTCAGCAACTCCTATTATGTGCCCATGATTATTATAAGTAATATCAGACACTTTTCCTTGATTCAATCTGTCTATTATGTTTTCTTCTAAAGAAAAGCTTGTTGCAATCTCATCATGGTTTAACGCAGGCCGGTGGCGACGGCGTTCAATACGAAAACGAATTTGATTATACTTTGCCCAGCCGATCAGAAGGAATGCATTGAATATAGCGACAATGATATAGAGGGCAATTGAGCTTAATTCCGAGCTGAATATATACATAATAGGCTTAGGGCCATGATGGGGCGAATTAAATAACCCCGAAATAAACAAATAGACAAATCCACACCAAGCTAAAATAGTCAGTGTGACATCAATAAGACGAGGTAATAATTTCTGTTCTGTAAATATTAAGGGATCTTTCATTATTCTATTCTCTCTATTCCACGATCAGGGCTTTCCCAACGAGCACGTTTGCGGTGGACTTTAAGCATAACTTTGGGAAAAGAGACTAATGTCGTAAACAAGTTCAGCATCCAATATACGACCGGATACCAGATCACCCAGAAAAGTGATGATGCGACGTGTTTTTCATAGCGACGTTCAATTAACAGGCTGACAGTAAACTGAATCAGACAGGTTGCGGCTAATACCAACCCGGTATATCCGGGCGGGAAGAGGGTATAAACCCGAATGGTTTCAGGTAATGTGATAAACATGCCGAGGAAAAACAATATAATCGAAAGGGCAAAGGTAAATGACCAGATTACCGAACAGCAGAATTCGGCAAATAAAACCCACATACGGCGATATTCCCATGCCCAGAGTTTCCGCAGATTTTTGAGAAAGACTTCTGCTCCACCCTGCGCCCAGCGTAATCTCTGTTTCCATAATCCACGAAGCGTTTCCGGCATCAGGATCCAGCAGATAGCCCGAGGCTCAAAGAAGACGGACCAATGACGTAATTGCAGTTTCCAGCTGACATCAATATCTTCTGTAATCATGTCGTTGCTCCAATAACCCACATCGGCAAGAGCACGGCGGTTAAAAGCAGCAACCACACCGGAAACGGTAAACACCTGACCGTAAATCCGCTGAGTACGTTTGATAAGGCCAATGATAGAAGAAAATTCACCTACCTGAATTCGGCCAACCAGAGTAGAGCGGGTACGGATCCGAGGGTTACCGGTCACTGCACCTACACGGGGATGGTCAATCATCGGTTTCACCATCCATACAGCAGCATCACGATCTAACAGAGCATCACCATCAATACAGACCAGATAATCACTGTTGGCAGCAGCAGCTCCGGCCTGAAGCGCGGTAGCTTTCCCCTGATTCTGTTTCAGATGTATCACTCTCAGGGCGCTATGCTGTTTCGCCATATCATCAAGTTCATGGGCGGTGCTGTCGGTTGAACCGTCATTGATTGCAATCACTTCAATATTGGAGTAGCGCTGATTCAGTGCTGCCTGTAGTGTCTCATGCACATTCGGGCCTTCGTTATAACAGGGGATCAAAATGGATATCAGAGGCTCGCCCTCCAGATGGGGCGGCTCATCACTTTGTTTCCAATGTCTTTCACGATAAAACCAGAAATAAACCCCACCTGAAATCCAGATGGCAGACATAAACAGGGGCCAGAAAAACACAAAGTTCAGCATAACTTCACCGGTAAAGGTGACGGCAATACCGATGGGAATACTCAAAACAATACAGAGCACAATAAAAGCAAGAATACGATCAATCATTGAGTGGATACCATTCTGAGGAAAGAACAGGACGGATCGAGTTCATTTCTGGTTGATTATTAATAAAGTCATCAGGGTAGTAACCAAAATTTTGGGCACCATTCAGCTGTAACTGGCGCATCCATTCAGCGAGTTGTTCGCCTGATATCATTCTTTTATTGGATGGTTTGCGCCAGTCTACGGCTTGCAGTTCAAATACCGTTTTACTCAGAGCATCCGGGCGCTGGCCCACAGCTTTCACTAAACGGGATAGCCACTGATTACTTTTTGACAGCGGGATATTTTCCATTAATGGCATTGCCATCGGTGCAACCCAGTCATAATGGGCAAGAAAATCATCCAAATTCTGGGCAAACCACTCTTCGCTGTCCGGTTCCAGAATCGGCAGCGCAAAAATATTACGGGCAGTTTTTACCTGATAACCCCGGACAGATTTGATAGCTTCAGTGAGTTCCTGAGTGAAATCGGTCAGGTATCGGCTTTTGAAGCGGCTCCAGCGGGCGAATTTTTCCGGATCCTGACGAATTTCGGCAATGGAGGCCGGAAAACCTTCCCGCTGATAAACCCTGATTGCATCCGGGCCGGCATCCTCAAAATCTGACATGATGGCATCATCGTGATACAGCACACCCTGAAAAATGGAATGAGCAGCTAGATCCTGATAAATCTCTTTAATTCTGCGGCGGTTTTCTAGGTTATAAGGCGATAACCGGCGGTATTGTGCTTTGTTTACGGATAACTCACCGCTATTTTTGTCATAGCTCAATACGCGGGGCAGGGAAGGCTCTAATTCAAATGCCAGAACCGGCATCCATGCGTAAACATCAATATTTAACCGGCTGTGTATCTGCCAGGAAACCCGGTTAAATAAATCGGCCCGCATTGGTAACCAGCGATTAGGGAAGTAAAGTTCACGTACAGTGCCATCGCCGGTAGGATCTGCAAAAGCCTGTAGGAAAACCGTGTTAATACCGAGGTCGGCAACACGCTGCACCAGTTTGTCGAGATTACTTGCCTGCTGAACAGGGTCAGGATCATAAACATAATCCAGATCAATATGGGCGATACGCAGCGGGAATTTATTCTGAACCTGAATAACCTGTTCCGCGAACTCTTTCAGTGTTGGGTTATTTGTCAGCAAGATCCGCGGAACATTATCCAGATTTTTGGCATTAGCCAGACCGGTATCGAGAGTCAAAGCCAGTTTATAGCCGTGCTGCTTTGCTATATCCAGCGTGACACCACTGTCAATACCGTAAGGCCAGACCCAGACACGCGGCTTTTTACCTGTAGCAGAGATGATCCGCTGAGTGATTGTCCTGACATCCCGCTCCATACGCTGACGGAATTCCTTTTCAGTTTCATATTTGCCTGTTTTGGGATCATAGATTCGGGTGGCAGCGGCAGGTTCGGTATTCCCCTGTGGATTACTAAGAGCACCGTAATGATGCTGATAAGTATGTGAACCAATTTCCACCAGACCGGAGCGGGACATTTCGGCAACCTGTGCCCAGGTGGTAAAACGTTCCCGCGGTACTTGCAGGCCACCAAAATTTACCGGTTTCCCGGCGGGAGCATCAACCCAAATACCGACGGGGGCCAGAATAGCAGGCCAGTTATAGGCTTTCAGTAAAGGAAATACGCGGTGATAGAAACTGCTGTAACCGTCATCAAAAGTGAGTAGCACGGCTTTAGGCGGCAGTGGTGTTCCCCCCTGATTAGCCGTGAGGATCTGATCAACGGTAATAGGTTGATAACCATTGGCGTGCAGCCAGGCAAATTGATCATTCAGAGCACTGGTACGGACGGACATAAAACGTTGGTCAGCACCATCATCTTCAACATCATGATAAGCCAGTACGACAAAACTGTTATGGGGCCAGGGCCGTTCGTTCATCGATAAAGGGCGCTCCGCCGGTGGAACGAAATCAGGCTTTCCGGCGTGGGCCATGACACTGAGTTGAGAAATAAGCAGGCTAACCAGCAAAGCTGAAATCATTAACCAATAGCGAATTACGTTAAAAGTCATAGAAAATCCTTTAGAACCGATACGTTAAATCAAAAGCAGCTTGCAGGTTTTTTTCACGTCTACCGTCATAAGGGCGTTTATCCAGAGTGAGCCGTACGCCTGCATCCACAACATCATTCCACTTAATACGTTGCCCATAACTGACCGTAGTTATCAGCCCTCCGCCATAATCTTTCTGCCAGTACTCGCCGATACCTGCCGTGAGTTGCTGGCTCCAGACGGTCTGATAATGCCGATAAATGATGTGATCCGCTTCCAACGCCGGAAGC
Source organism: Xenorhabdus sp. KJ12.1 (assembly GCF_963876495.1). Classification (NCBI taxonomy): domain Bacteria; kingdom Pseudomonadati; phylum Pseudomonadota; class Gammaproteobacteria; order Enterobacterales; family Morganellaceae; genus Xenorhabdus; species Xenorhabdus sp. KJ12.1. The sequence goes on along the minus strand of NZ_CAWNQH010000061.1, from coordinate 63,120 downwards.
AGGGTAAAATCATTTTTGGGATTGAAATAAGGGGTATCTTGCTTGCTGTTATGTGTTGTACCGACTTCCAAAGTTGCATCGAGTTTCAGATAAGGAGCAGTATAGATGCGTTGCATTCCGTTAATGGTATAAGCAAACCGGTTATTACCATCGGAAAAAAAGGAAGGTGCAAAACTGGCACTCCACTGGCTGCGTTCGCTGTATCTCCAGCGGCTATAGATTTGCCCGCCATTAGCGTAAATATTATTGGTTAATGCTCGCAAGGGAGTATTTCGTGCCAGCCGTTCTGCTGATCCACCCAGACGCCATTCATCATTAAAATCGTACCAGCCGGTAAAACGCAGGCCGACATTATTGCCATGACGATAATTCCGGCCAGAAACTTCACCCTCCAGCCAGATATCCCGTGCCCGCCATTCTAAACCGCCACGTAAATCACGGTTTAATCCACGGCCTTCGCTGAACTGAGCGCGGTTATACGCACCACCGGCAAACAGACGCCAGTTATCGTTAATGGGCGGGCTATAAATAACAGCATCAATGTCTGAACTGCTTTTACCGCTGGTGGGGCTGTCTGAATCAATACCCTGATTAACCCTGACACGCAGCTCTGACATATGATGAACATTGCGCAGGCGGTTAAAACGTTTGCCCAGTACATTCTCTGGTGCGCGGGAGATGACATCATCAGCCAGTAAATCAACCTGTTTCCACTCTTGTAGTGCTAAAGCAGTATAACCTTGCTGGATTTCCAGTGATAAATTACGGTGATCAAGCCCTTCAGCCTGTTTTAATTCACTCTCGGCCCGACGAGGCCAGCCTCGATCCAGCCAGATTGCCGCCAAATCGAGACGCAATTTTTGATTGGAAGGGGCTGTACGGGCTAAATGCGTAAAACGCTTTTCTGCCTCAGGTAAATCTTCATTAAGTTGCGCTGATTCCGCCAGAAATTGTTGCCCTTGCAGCCAGCCGTCATTAGGAACCCGGATTGGAGAGCCGTAAACATTCACCATATAAACATTACGTTGTTTGATATTGGCAGCGAGTTTTTGGGCTTCATTTAGGTGCTCACTTTCCACATCGGAATAAAAAAGAACGCTGTCATCTTCCAGTGTGATATGGGAAGTCGGAATTCCTTTATCAGGGTATTTCCCGTTCGGGTAACTCAGCGGGCGCAGAATGTTCCTTGCTTTATCTGGCTGGCGAAGATTCAGATAGGCCGCCGCAGCCCATTTATGGGCATAATCCGGTATTTCTGTGTTTTCTTCTGTTGATGAAGGCTGTTGCAGGCGTAAATATTCTTCAATAAGTTCCTGTGTCCGGAAACGGGCGAGTAATGCCCCAAGGCGATCAATCCGGGCACGTCGGTAATCCTGTTGGGCATCTGGCTGTTCACGCCACTCATTTAGCATATGCTCATAACGGACAAGTGCTTTGTCAGCAATATCAAACCGCTCTGTTTCACTGCGATTCGGGATTATGGCAAGACGAACTAATTCAGCCGCTGCATCGGCTTCCAGCCTGCGTTGTTGACCCGGGGATAACTGTAATTTAGAGGAATTTTGTTGTTCTAAAAGCCATGCTGGGCCATTGATACGGTTGTTTTTTAGACTGAACAGATAATCGTGAGTGGTATTTTTATCATTAGGGAAACGCTCATGGGCGGTGGAGAGCATTTGCATGGCATCCCATGTGCGACCGGCTGCTTCATCAACATAGGCCATTAAACGGTAATTAGCGGCATTGGGATGTTGTGCCAGTAACCTTTTTGCCAGCTGCCGAGCCTCACTGTCTCGCTTGGCATCTGCCAGCGTCATAATCAGGCCTGCTTTTAGATCGTGGTTTTGTTCTTCAAGGACAGAAGCCAGATGCCATAATTGGACGGATTGTGTCCATTGGCGCTGATTGCGATAAGAACGCGCTGCGGCAGCAATACCTCTGGCTGGTAATTCCATAGAATGATAGCGTTGCCAAAGTCCAATCACTTCATTATCTCGCCCGGCCCAGCCTGCAATTTGTAACCAGTCAGCAACCTGAGAAGACGAAAGTTTCCGCCGCTTTTCTTCTTGACGAATATATTCAAGCATGGGGATGGTATTGCCATTTCTGGCTTGCAGGATTAACTCGTCATAATCCGCTTTTGCGGCTTCTGACGTTATTAGACAACTTAGTGATACGAATAACGATAATAGTTTATACCGATATCTATGAAAGCCTATCGGCTTAAAATAAAGATATAGCACGACATCCCCTTTTATACTGCTTATTTAGAAAACAGCAGAATCAGACGAAGTAAAATTGAATTTAGATTAAGAAAAAACTTTTGTTTCTTCATTTTTGAAGAGGCGAAATAATACGTATTGCGTGACTTTATATCAATGGGTAATTCATGAAAAGCAATAAATAAAATATAATTACACTTAGAATAAGTAATATCGTATTGTTACATTTATGGGTAATAATTTAATTAATATTAAAATCAATGTCTTATTATTTTAAGATTTTTCTTATGGTATTTTTTAATTAAATAAATCCATTAAATTCAGAGCTGATAAAATATATTTATTAACAGTATTGATATTCTTTATTGATGATTCGTTTTACTGCTTTTAGTAAGTCGTGATTGTATTTTTCCCACTTTTATCTTCATCAATTTTCCGAATGAGGTCTATATTATTTTGTGACGGTTATTTTATAAAAAATATCCATTTTTATAATTAAATGTGGTGTTTAGGCTTTGTGTTGTTTATTTTTAAAATAAAACATCTTTTATCTTCGAGGGATGATGCATTATCGATGGTTTTATCCATTTGAATGAATAATATTGTGTACGATTTTTTTGATCAAAAAACACAGAAACTCGGTAAAGAATAGCGAATTTAACATGGAATGCCTTTTCTGAAATTAACCTTAGTAGCAACCATACAAACAATAAGTGCTTTAATAATTCCGGCTGGTTCGTATAATCCTGCCTTTTATTATGTTGTTAGTGAGGGAAGTTGTGGATCAGATTGCCAGTATCATCGCTAATGTATGCGAAACTCTCAGAACCAAAAATGTTAGCGAAGTGGGTATTCAATCGTTCAGTTTTCCCCTTTCTGTAACCGATGATACTGACTGGCTGGAATGGTTGGCTGCTCAGCCGCATTACCCTCAATTTTACTGGCAACATCGTGATGGACACGAAGAAGTTGTTGCCTGTGGGCAAATCCGCCTCTTCAGAGATGCCACTCAAGCAGAGAATTTCTTAAATCAACATGCTCAATTTCCTCAAATGCGTATTTGGGGCTTGAACGCGTGGGAAAGGGAAGAAAATACAGATAATGAAGAAAGTTATCTGTTCTTGCCAAGAATAGAAATACGTCGCTGTCATAAGGCCACTTATTTATATCTGAATATTGATGGGCAGGCTGACATCGATAATATTTACGTGTTTCTCAGAAAAATTGCACCCCACCAGCCATTTCAATCATCACGAGTAACGATTTTAAATACCACGCATCGGCCTGAAAGTGAGCAGTGGAATACACTGCTGGAGCAGGCGCTGGATGCCATTACCCGCAAAAAAATGGAAAAAGTGGTAATGGCCCGCAAAACAGAACTCATGCTGGATATGCCTTTGCAAGCAGGCCAATTTATGGCGGCCAGCCGTGAGGTGAATCATCATTGTTATCACTTCATGCTTGCTTTCAGTGATACACAGGCCTTCCTCGCTTCTACGCCTGAACGGCTCTATTACCGCCACCAGCTACAGTTATTTACTGAAGCTCTGGCGGGAACAACAATAAATTCTGATGATGACCAAAAAGCAAAAGAGCTGGGGCAATGGTTATTAAAGGATAAAAAGAACCAGCATGAAAATTTGATTGTGGTGGATGATATTTGCCAGCGTTTACAGGGAGGTGTGACAGCAATCGATGTTGCTCCACCTGATGTTATTCGTTTACGTAAAGTACAACATCTGCGCAGACATATTAATGGTTTTTTAAATCAGGTCTCGGACAGTGATTGCCTGAGTCGTTTACAACCAACCGCTGCTGTTGCCGGTTTGCCACGAGAAGCCGCCCGGCAGTTTTTGGCTGAGAATGAACCTTTTCGCCGGGGGTGGTATGCCGGATCTGCCGGGTATTTGGGACTTGAGCAGAGTGAATTTGCCGTTTCGCTGCGGTGCGCGTACATAGATGGCGCTTTATTGTCATTGTATGCCGGGGCAGGGATTGTTTCCGGCTCAGATCCTGAACAAGAATGGATAGAAATTGAGAATAAGGCAGCAGGGTTACGCTCATTGCTCAGTAATTTATCTATGGAATAGCTGCATGAAATGATGCATGGAGTATTGTCAATAAAATGATATTTCTTTGAACTATCACAAGGAAAGTGTTTTTAAGGGAATGGGAACGGCGAATATCTTATATAATTCATTTTATTAAATAATGAGTTTTCTTTTTAAATAAGTTTCGAACATCTTATGTCAAACAGCGCACTGAACCGTCGTTGGGCGGAACTTTTACTGGAAGCATTGACCCGCCACGGTTTGCGTCATGTGTGTATTGCACCCGGCTCCCGTTCTACTCCACTGACACTTTCCGTTGTAAAACTTTCCGTTGTAAAGAAAGCTGCTGCCCAGAACGGTAAGCTGATATGCCACACTCACTTTGATGAGAGAGGGTTAGGCCATCTGGCACTGGGGCTGGCAAAAGCGAGCGGGGAGCCCGTTGCTGTCATCGTGACATCAGGAACCGCAGTTGCCAATCTCTATCCTTCGCTGATTGAAGCGGGTTTAACCGGAGAACGGCTGGTATTTCTCACCGCAGACAGACCTCCGGAGCTGATTGACTGTGGTGCGAATCAGGCTATACGTCAGCACGATATTTTTTCCTCACATCCGTCACAAACACTCACTTTGCCGCGCCCAACCACTGATATTTCAGCCGGCTGGCTGGTCTCTGTTATTGATAATGCGATGTCTAATCTCAGGCAGGGAGGGCTGCATATTAACTGCCCTTTTGCAGAGCCTTTGTATGGTGATGATGATCAATACCAGTCATGGTTACAGACTCTGGGAGACTGGTGGCAGGGGGATCAGCCGTGGCTTCGGCAATCGATGATGACTGTGACAACCAAAGTTACTGACTGGAATTGTTGGCGAAAAAAACGGGGGGTTGTTCTGGCAGGGAGAATGCGTGCTGAAGAGGGGCAGCTTGTTGCACAGTGGGCAAAAGACATGGGATGGCCATTAATTGGTGATGTCTTGTCTCAGACAGGCCAGCCTTTGCCTTGTGCTGATTTGTGGTTGAATCACCCTCGTACACAGGAAATTCTGGCACAAGGCGAGCTGGTTATTCAGTTTGGTTCCAGCCTGACCGGAAAGAGACTATTGCAGTGGCAGGCAGCATGTCAGCCAGAGGAATATTGGATTATCGATTCTATTGCGGGAAGGCTTGATCCTGCCAATCATCAGGGACGCAAATTTACCTGTGATATCGCGGCGTGGTTACAAGAGCATCCTACACATATAGATCACCCTAATGCTTTTTGGGCGAATGAACTGAAAATATGGTCAGAAAAGGCATCGGAATGCGTGGCTGAAAAACTGTCGGGTAAATTCAGTGAGGCTGCGGTTGCCCATCAGTTGCATCAGTTATTACCGGAAGAGGGGCAACTATTTGTCGGCAATAGTCTGATTGTTCGCCTGATTGATGCGCTGGGGCAACTTCCTGTCGGTTATCCGGTTTACAGTAATCGTGGAGCCAGTGGCATTGACGGGTTAATTGCAACTTCAGCCGGAGTACAACGGGCAACCGGTAAGCCCACGCTGGCGATTATCGGTGATATTTCGGCACTTTATGATCTGAACGGTCTGGCTTTATTGCGGGAAGTTTCATCACCGATGGTACTGATTATCGTCAATAATAACGGCGGTCAGATTTTTTCATTACTACCTACACCACAGGAAGCACGCCAGCAGTTTTACTGTATGCCGCAAAATATCAGTTTTAATCCTGCTGCGGCTATGTTTGGCCTGCATTATAGCGCTCCACAAAGTTGGCCTGAGTTAAAACAGGCTGTTGAACAGTCATGGCTGCAAAATGCTACCACGGTTGTGGAATTAAATGTGACAGGTAATGAAGGTGCGGTGTGCCTGCAAACGTTACTGAAACAAGTGGCGGAACTATGAAGCTGGCCTGTCAGACATTCAATACGGACAAACAAGGCCCATGGCTGGTTTGGTTGCATGGTCTGCTGGGATGTGGCCATGAATGGCAGCCCATTATCAGTGCCTGCAACCAGTATCCTTCTTTGGTCATTGATTTGCCCGGTCATGGTCATTCTGCCGATATGCCGCTTGTGAATGTTTTTGCTAAAGATGGTCTTGCAGAGATGAATGCTCTGCTGAGCAAAACATTACTTGCGTATCAGATCCATGATTATTGGTTAATTGGTTACTCACTCGGTGGCCGGATTGCTATGTATCACGCAACTCAAGCTCAGGCTGTGCAGGGGTTAAGGGGGATTCTGGTGGAAGGTGGAAACCCGGGGCTATTATCCCAAGAGGAACGTGAAGCCAGATTATTACATGATAAAAACTGGGCACAGCGCTTCCGTTCAGAACCTATAGCGGCAGTTTTAGCGGATTGGTATCAACAGCCTGTATTTGCGGATTTACCTGAGGCGCAACGTCTCAGGCTTATTCAGATTCGTAGCCAGAACAGGGGCAGTAGTATTGCAGATATGCTGGAAAATACCTCACTTGGGCACCAGCCGTATCTGCTCCCGGAATTACAAAAACTGGCAGTACCTTTTATTTATTTATGCGGTGAACATGATCAGAAATTTAAGGGCATAGCGCAACAGTTTGCATTGCCATTAAAAATAATTTCTCAGTCTGGACATAATGTCCACAGTAGTAATCCTGCGGGTTTTTCAGCCGCAGTGAACCACTTTTTATCACTTTTTGGCTAAGGACGTTTAATAATGCTCTACCCATGCGAAGAAAAATTATATGCGCCGATTGACTGGCAAGATTGTTCTAATGGATTTGAAGATATTCTTTATCATAAATCTACTGATGGTATCGCTAAAATCACAATCAATCGCCCACAAGTGCGCAATGCCTTTCGTCCTCTGACAGTTAAAGAGATGATTCAGGCTCTGGCAGATGCACGTTATGACGATAGCATCGGCACAATTATTCTGACCGGAATGGGAGAAAAAGCCTTCTGTGCTGGCGGCGATCAGAAGATCCGGGGCGATTATGGTGGTTATCAGGATGATATGGGAACACATCATCTGAATGTACTGGATTTCCAGCGTCAGATTCGTACCTGTCCAAAACCAGTTGTTGCTATGGTTGCCGGATATTCCATTGGTGGCGGGCATGTTCTGCATCTGATGTGCGATCTGACCATTGCCGCAGATAATGCGATTTTTGGACAAACCGGCCCTAAAGTCGGCTCTTTTGATGGTGGATGGGGTGCATCTTATATGGCCCGGATAGTCGGACAGAAGAAAGCCCGCGAAATCTGGTTCCTGTGCCGCCAGTACAATGCTCAGGAAGCGCTTGATATGGGATTAGTTAATACTGTCGTTCCTTATGCTGAGCTGGAGAAAGAAACTGTACGCTGGTGCCGTGAAATGCTGGAAAACAGCCCGATGGCGCTGCGTTGCCTGAAAGCTGCCCTGAATGCAGATTGTGATGGACAGGCGGGTTTGCAGGAGTTGGCCGGGAACGCCACCATGCTGTTTTATATGACTGAAGAAGGACAGGAAGGGCGTAACGCATTCAATGAAAAACGTCACCCTGATTTCAGTAAATTCAAACGTAACCCATGATGCGTAAAGCAACTCTTTATCATTACAGCCTGCCGATGGAGGCAGGTGTTATCCTGCGTTATCAGCGCCTGAAAACCCGAGATGGTTTTCTGGTTCATATACAGGAAAATGAGGAACACGGCTGGGGAGAAATTGCCCCGTTACCGGAATTCAGCCGTGAAACACTTGAGCAGGCAGAACAAGCCGCAGTAGCGTGGTTAACGCACTGGTGTCAGGCAGAAAAAGGTGCAGATAAAGAACCGGAACAGAGTGAATTACCTTCTGTTGCGTTTGGTATCAGTTGTGCGCTTGCTGAATTGCGGGGGGAATTGCCGGAAGAAGCTGACTATCGCAAAGCACCATTATGTACCGGCGATCCTGATGATGTGATCCTGCGTCTGGGAGAAATGACCGGACAGAAAATTGCGAAGGTGAAAGTAGGTTTATACGAGGCTGTACGGGATGGCATGGTTGCTAATGTTTTGTTGGAAGCTGTGCCTGAACTCCGGCTAAGACTGGATGCTAACCGCAGTTGGACACGCACTAAAGCGGATGGATTTGCCAAGTATGTCAATCCGGATTATCGCCAGCGTATTGCTTTCATCGAAGAACCTTGCAAAACCCGTGAAGAGTCACTGGATTTTGCTCGCGAAACAGGTATTGCTATCGCATGGGATGAAAGTGTCCGGGAGGACAGTTTCACGGTAAAAGCTGAAGCCGGTGTTGCTGCTATTATCATCAAGCCAACTTTGGTTGGCAGTATTGACCGTTGCCGTCAATTAATTACTGAAGCTCATCAGGCAGGATTGGAAGCTGTTATAAGCTCAAGTATTGAAACCAGTTTTGGTCTGACGCAACTGGCCCGTTTAGCACACTGGTTAACGCCGGATACACTCCCGGGATTAGATACTCTGAATTTGATCCGGTCACAACTTATTCGTTGCTGGCCAGACAGTGATATTCCTTGCCTCGAATCAGATAAACTGGAAATCGCATGGAGCCATGAATGTCATTAGCGTCGTTTAACCAATGGCCTTGGCATCATTGGGCAGTTTGTGCTCCGGAAAAACAAGCTGCCTTGTTGTATGGAAAACCCCTGACATGGCAGCAGCTAGCGACAAAAATTAATACTATTGCAGATTGTTTCCGGCAACAGGGGGTATCAGAAGGCAGTGGAGTGATCCTGAGGGGGAAAAATAGTACCGATTTTTTGCTCTGTTACTTTGCGGCCCTACAATGTGGGGCAAGAGTACTGCCACTGAATCCTCAACTCCCCGAATCATTGCTGGTGGAATTACTTCCCCGGCTGAATATGGCATTTGTGGCTGATTTTACCGATTCCCCTTCATCGGTTATTCAGGCAACGGAACTTAACTGGCAAACTAAGTTTACAGTTACGTCAGGAAAATATGTTACAAGGGATTTAATTTCATGGGATGAACATCGCCCGGCCAGTATGATCCTGACTTCAGGATCTTCCGGGCTGCCTAAAGCCGTTGTGCATTCTATGAAGGCTCACTTTGCCAGTGCAAAGAGCGTTCTTTCCTGTATAGATTTCGGTTCACATGATCGCTGGTTATTATCACTGCCCTTATACCATGTTTCAGGTCAGGGAATACTCTGGCGCTGGTTGCTGAAAGGTGCAGTGCTGGTATTAGAAGACATGCGCTCTCTGGACAGGGCTTTATCCGGTTGTACTCATGCCTCCTTAGTGCCTACGCAATTGTGGCGCTGGCTGTCTCAGCCGCATGAATATAAACAGACTTTGAAAGATGTGTTACTGGGCGGGGCAATGATACCGCAGGAGCTTGTTCAACAGGCCGGAAAACTGGGCATTCGCTGCTGGTGTGGTTATGGCCTGACTGAAATGGCTTCAACAGTCTGCGCAAAGCGTGCAGATGGTTCACCGGGGGTGGGAACACCATTGCCGGGAAAAGAGATCCGTTTGCAGGATGATGAGATACAGATCAGGGCAGACAGCATTGCGATGGGATATTGGTCTGATGGGAAATTACAGCCTCTGCTTAACGAAAATGGCTGGTTTTCCACCCGTGATCGGGGCGTCTTTGAGCGGAATGAACTGTGTATTCTCGGGCGTCTCGACAATCAGTTTTTCAGCGGTGGAGAAGGTATCCAGCCGGAAGATATCGAGCGAATCATTAACCAGCATCCCGAAATTCAGCAAAGTTTTGTTGTTCCTGTACCCGACCCTGAATTTGGGCATCGGCCTGTCATGGTAATCGAAACAAACTCACCTAAACTTACAACAACACTTTCTAGCTGGCTTTCGGATAAACTTGCTTCATTTCAGCAGCCTGTAGCCTGTTATTTACTGCCTGAGCAGTTAAAGAATGATGGAATAAAAATTCCACGACAGCAGGTTAAACAGTGGGTACTGCAAAAATACGTTACCTGCATATCTTGATTAATCTAGATAGTTTATTAATTTTATAGTTTATGGTATTTACTAAATTCCAGTAAAATGGCTTGCAACAAGTAGTGGCAATTACCAATTAGATAAGAAGGAAATGATATGAAAGGTTTTATTGCTGTCAGTGCTGCTAGTCTGCTCTTTATGACTGGTACAGCAAATGCAATTTCTGTAAATGTTGAAGCAGGAAAGCACTATACCAGTACATCTGCGGGAATTGGTGATAAAAATGCGGGGTTCTCCCTGAACGGAAACTGGGCCCGCAGTGATCATAATGGTCAGTTGGGTAGTCTGGGACTGGCCTTTGCTCTGCCTGTTGGGCCGCTGACAGCCAGTGTTGGCGGTAAGGCTCTCTATCTGTCGCCAAAAGTCGGAAAAGATGGCGCTGCATTAGCTGCTGGTGTTGGTCTCAGTGTAGCGGTAACACCATCACTATCATTATATGGTGAAGCTTATGGTGCTCCATCAGGTTTTACTTCAGGTATTGACTCTTATACAGAAGCTAACGGCGGTGTCCGTTATCTCCTCTTCAGACCATTGAGTGTTGAAGCTGGTTATCGCGTAATTGATCTAAAAGGAAAAGGCGGGGATCGCAGTAATAAAGTGTCAGATGGCTTTTACATTGGCGCAGGCGTGAATTTCTGATATCTCCACTGACATTATCCGCATCTATAAGGATGCGGATATGCCTTTCTCACGTGGCGTAATGGATTAGCCAACCTCGGGCAGCATGCCTGTAACAATGCCAACCTGAATAGCAATAACAGCAATACCGCACAGGAAAATAAGGACGAGTGCCGGGTTACCACCTTTCACACGATATCCTCCCTGATTTTCTTTGCGACAGCGCCAAACCAGCAGGCAGGGGAGTAACAGAGCCAGAATTGACAGCGCAACGGCAGCGAAGGTCAGCGCCATCACAAAGTTAGGGTAGAACAGAGCGCAAAGCATGGGGGGCACAAAAGTTATCAAGCCGGTTTGCAGACGCTCTTTGGCATGATTGCGGCGTTTTAGCAGGTCAGCAAGATAATCAAACAGACCCAGAGAAACACCCAGAAACGATGTCGCCAGTGCGAGGTCAGCAAACAGATGAACAGCAAGTTCAACTTTGGGTGACGCAACAACTTCTCGGACAGCCTGCAATAATCCATTCAATCCTGACTGTTGTGCCAGAATCCCGACAAAGGTATTGGAAGAAATAGCACCAAGAGTCACTAACTGCCACAGGATATAAGCACTCAGCGGAATAGCACTACCGATAAGAAATATCTTCCGCAGCTTATTTGTATCCCCGCCCATATAGGCAACGATGCTTGGCACACTGCCATGAAACCCGAATGAAGTAAAAATTACCGGAATGGCTGACAGAACAAGCCCTTTTTCTATTGGCATAGATATCAGGTTGATCTTGTCAACATGAGGCATCATCACGCCAAGAACGAGCACCAGAAAAATGACTTTAGCAGTAAATAGCAGGCGATTAATTAAATCAACAGATCGGGTACTAATGCAGACGACACTTCCGGCGACCAGTGTAAATATAATGATCCCGATAGAAACAGAAATGTCTTTCTCTAACCAAGCCGATAAACTGGCAGCCAGCAACTCACCAGCACCACTGATATAGGCGGTTGTCAGAGCATACATCAGAAATAGCATGCTGAACCCTGTTAACACCTGCCCACCGACGCCCAAGTAGCGTTTTGCGATAGTTCCCAACCCGGTATTGGCTTTATTATATTGATAAACTTCTACCAGCAGGAGTGCGGTATAACTCATCAAAGCCCATAGGCCAACTAACATGACCAGTGTTGTACTAAAACCTACACCTGCCGCAGCCAGAGGCATGGCGAGCATTCCTGCCCCAATCGTCGTTCCGGCGACGATAAAAATACTGCCAGTAGTGCGATTCTTCACGCGATCCTCGTCTCTGAATATATTGATAAAATAGTAATAAGAGTGGCAGAGTAAAGGATTGGTGTATAGCTGTCAAATTGGCAATACATAGATTGTAAAGAAATAATTACACTGTGTGCTAAAACTGAGAAGTAGATTAAAAAAGAAAATTGAATAAATGAATCTAATTTTGAAGTGTTGTACCTGTGGAAACTCGTCGAAAAGAAAAAGAATTCTAGTAATAGCCTTTATATTACAGATTATGGCTGTTATTCGATTAGCCGATTTAGCTTTATTAGCGCTTTGGTATCGCCATCTGAACCGAGAATAACGTATGGTAGTATGCCTGAAAGTAGAAAAGAAAAAACCCGATATCCTGAGATAACGGTTTTTTCTTATACAGTGCCAGTTCTGTGAATTGAACGGATGACTGGCTGATTACTATTCTTACTTAGCGAATTATTTTTCGGTTAATAACGCCCAGACGCATCACAAAAAGTAACCAACTCATTAGCAATAATAACCCGCCACCTACCACTGTTACCCGAATATTAGTGGTATCGAGAAATCCCCCTGCCAACATGACTATCAGTGTTGCCAGCGCCTGGATGGAACTGATAGAACCCATGATTTCTCCCTGTTCATTCTCCGGCGCAAGATTTGAGATACTGCTTATCAAACCAGTCAATGCAAAACCCATCGAGGTGACGAAAAGAGTAATGAATATATGCAGGTAAATAACATTATTGACCATTGAAATGGCTATGACGGCAAGTGATGACACCACAAGGGAATATCGTACCATATTTTCAGGTTTAGTGACTTTGGCAACACGCCTTACCACCAGATATTGGAATAATGCATAGGTCGCTCCCATTATGGCGAGAAAAGATCCAATCTGGAACGAACTGAAACTGTAAATATCCAGAAGATAAGCGGGCAGGAAAGATTCAAACAGCCACCAGCCAGCAACAAAAACTGTCCAGATAGTAAATGCTATTCTCAGCTTAGTGTGGCTGTAGGCTTTTGCAATTTGAACCAGACCGGAAAATGCATTTATTTTTTCCTGTGTATGCTTTTCCAGAGTATCGGGATATGTAACCAAAGTGTAGATAAATAGCAGAGCAAAGATAACAGCCATAATCACAAAGGGTGTCATATACCCGTTGAACTGCCACAGAGATACATTAGTTAGCCAGCCTCCGATTGGCGGCCCTATCACCCAAGCCAGACCCAGAGCAGTCTGTATCATAGAGAGATTTTTAGTTTTATTTCCCGGTTTGCTGATATCCGCCATGCTTGCCTGTGCAATTGCCACGTTACCCGCCATCATTCCGGCGAGCAAACGGCTAATCAGTAGTAGTCCTGCTGATGTTTCAACGACTGCGTAGCCACTGGCAGCAAAAGCTATAGCAGTGCCCGCTACAGTAATTAACATCATTTTTCTGCGACCATAAATATCCGACATTTTGCCTAGTATGGAAGCACCAAAAAACTGGCCCAAAGGATAGATTGCAAGGAAAATCCCCAACATAACTACCTTTTTCTGATGATCCCATCCTTCCGGGAAGAGTGAAGCGGCATCAGAAATCATCATGTGTGGAAATATCGCCACCACCATTCCCAAACCGATAAAATCAAGTAGCGCAACCAACACCAGATACCAGATCAGATCCGGTTTTTCTTTCATTTTCGTACTCCTCAAATTTACTCATTTAATACAGATGACAGAAGGATTCAGTTGCCATCTGTTTCTCAATCAAACTGAGAGTTGCTTCTTTGTTTGTTGGCTGCACTCACTCATCCCGACCATAGAGTTATCTCTGCTCACCGGGGGTGAGCCCCCTTATCGCTGAGACGCATTTTGAAATTCATTGTGTATCTATCAGTCATTATCTTTCCTTTTATTTCATCATAATTTAATTGCTAAATAAGGCTATTTATTAATAATATTCGGTATTAATTGTTATAATTTTGATTTCGTTCAATAATATCCATTTTCGGAAGGGAAGTTAATAATTGGTAGTTTATTAATTAGTCAGGTTATTTTATTTGGATTTACTCTAAGAGTATAGTTGGCGACTTGATTATTAGTGATTTTGTTAATCCGTCATTATTTAATTTGTTGTTTTTTAACATTAATTTTATTTCTTTGACTGTGTAAAGTATCAGCTTTTTCGTATAAGAAAATATTTTTATGCATATTTTTAAAATCTATTTTTTAGATAAATTCATTGCCGGATAAATAATGAATATTATTGTAATCCTCATAGCAATAATATTTAAATTAATAAAACATCAACAAAAAGATGATTAGGTCAACCACATGAATAATCAGATATTATCTATGTTAGAAAATTCAATTTTTAATACTTACCCCTAAAATGAGGTTTTTCATTTGGTCAGATAGTGTGATGGTTATGCGGGAGTTACGTAGCTAAAATTTGGGAATACTCGGATTACTAAGGATTACCAATTAGAGGTTATTAGTGGAGTCAGAGCAATAGGAATCTAGCTTGCAAGAATATGTTAGGATGCAGAATTGTTGAGTTATGAAAGGGTTAAAAATGGGAGAGGGCTTGGAATCAGTTGAAATGGGGATGTCTCGTACCTTTTCACTTGACAGAGCATGCACAACAAATCGATGCTCTATTTCACGATGAAGTCACAAATATGTCTCACTCTGTGCTCAGTACCGTTAGTTGGGAAAAATAAAAACCCGCTATCTCGTTGAAAGATAACGGGTCTTATTTGGTGCCGGCTACCGGAATCGAACTGGTGACCTACTGATTACAAGTCAGTTGCTCTACCAACTGAGCTAAGCCGGCGAAATTTGGCGGAAGGATAGAGATTCGAACTCTAGGATGGTTTCCCATCGGCGGTTTTCAAGACCGCTGCCTTCGACCGCTCGGCCATCCTTCCATGGCGCGAGATTATGCCTATATCTCTGGAATGTGTCTAGTCCCCGAAAGGAAAAAATTGTTATTTTTTTACTGTTTGCTCAATCTTCGAACGCCGGTGGCCTTTTTATCCACTAACCTGCTAGTATTAACACAACTCAATGACTTATTTTATTGCAAATTGAATTAAAGTTAACCATAGATATCTTCACATGAAAGGTAGCCATTCAAAGAATGTATAAACAAGCACCTATTAAGCCATCTGCTATCCCCCGTTTTTATGCACTGTTTATTATTCTGCTTTTTACGTCTCTATTTTTATTTGGGTATAACTATTTTGATAGTTGGTTGATGGAGAAAAAATATGCCGTCAGCAGTGTGACAGCTAAAATGCGATTGCAGATTACAGATTATCGCTACCATGCAGGGCGTATCTTTGAACAATCTAATTCCCAGTCATTATCTTCTTTGGGGATTGTACCTACATTAGAAGTAGGTCCTAATATTTATTGGCTGGAAAACAATAGCAAAAATATCGATGCGATTATTTTTGGTAGTTACAATGATTCAAGTGTGCAATTGGCTCAGAAACTATCCCATTATCTCGAAATTCTCTGGGGCTCGCGCAACGAATATGAGTCTATGTATTATCTCAATGGTAAGGATAACAATTTACTACTGGTGACAACGCATCCTATTTTAAAGCCGGAAATCAGATTTAAGGAAAGTTATCTGACCCTGAGCTCTGATTTTAAGCGTTCTGAAATGCTGGCTCAGTCAATAGCGCTGGATGAAAGGGAAAGTATCTCATCTATTCATTCATTGCGCGGAGAGAATATTTATTTCTATACCTATAAAGCCGCATTCAACTCACCTGGGCAATTAACCACCGTTATTGCCTTTGATCTACCAATTAATAACCTCTTACCGGTTGATATGCCAGCGGCAAATTTTCGGCTGAACTCAAACAATGAATACGATATTGACAAAACAAGTAAAATTGATGTTTCTTTAAACGGTTTTTGGTTAGAGTTTTCTCAGCCACTGAATATTGTCCCGTATAAATTGATATATCAGGTTCCACTGAAAGCTCTTGTTGTGGATTTATTGCTCAGAAATATTTGGCTGTTACTTTCCATATTGCTTTTCTTATTACTCTCATTCAGTGGTTTATTTTATATCCGCCGGCGATATATCACGCCTAATGCTTCAATGGATCAGGAACTGAAAATCAAAAACTCTTTGGAAAATGATATTGTTTCCAATATACCCATTGGGTTGCTGATTTATGATTTTTCATCTAATCAACTGATTAGTAGTAATAAAATTGCCGAAAAACTGCTGCCTTATCTTGATTTGGATAAGGTTAAGATAATGGCAGAACAGCATCATGGTGTTATTCAGACCTCGATTGAGGATGCGGTTTATGAAGTAAAGATGTATAGCAGTAATTTATTGCCTGAAACATACCTTTTCTTATTTCAGGGGCGTGATCAGGAGGTAATGATCAATAAGCGGTTACAGCTTGCTCAAAGAGAATATGAGAAAAGTGTGTACGCCAGACGTTCCATGTTGCTAAATATTAATAATGAAATAAAAAAACCTATTCAGGAGTTGAACGATCTTGTTATTCAGTTGAAAGTAAAGTCGCAAGATGAAGACATCCAATATTCATTGGATAGGTTGCTGTTAAAATCAGAGTATATTACCGACTGGGTTGAAAATATATCATTACTCAATGGATTAGAGTCAGATGACTGGAAGCCTACTAATGAGATATTCTCTTTATCCTCGCAACTGGAAAATATATTAAAAATATTTCTTCCAACACTCAATGCTAAGAGTCTGAAGGCTTATTATCATTTTAACATTCCTCATGAATCCATATTCAATGGTGATGGGCAAGCAATAAGCAAAATAGTTTTATTATTATTAAATTATGCTATTACAACAACTAGTTATGGGAAAATATCACTTAATGTCAGTACTTCCGGTAAATATAACAGTCACATACAGATTGAGTTAATCGATAGTGGTTCAGGTCTTAGCGAGAAAGATCTGAATAGTTTAAATTATCCTTTCTTACATAAATTAGCAGAAGATAAATATTATACAAATTCTGGGTTAGCCTTTTATTTGTGCAATCAGTTATGTAAAAAGATGGGAGGAAATCTTCAAATTAACAGTAAACTGGGGCTGGGAACGCATTATGTTGTTAGTTTGCCGTTGTCTCAACAAGATGAAGATATAGAGATCCCGCAACTATTGGAAGGGGTTATTGCCCTAGTAGATATCAGTAATCCTGAAATTAAAAAAATAATCCATAATCACCTTGATAATTATGGAGCAACATATTTTGAAAAAAGCACAGAAAGTGTTACGGAAGAATACGATATTATTCTTACTGATAAACAGAACAAAACAAAAAAGCCAACTATATTATTAGTAGGTAATTTAGTAGGGTTTAAGCAAATGCAAGCGGGTTTGATTCAGTGTAATTACAATTTTGTTGGTGATGTTATCAATGCGATATCGCTGCTGATTGAAGAAAATTTCAGCTTAATCGAGCCTGACGAGATCGCCTCTGATCTGAAACCAGAATCAGATTTTGTTCAAAATGTAGATAGTAATATTTGTAATACCCTCAAAAGTTATCACACGCAGTTGGTAGACAGTAATTATAGGAAATTATTTATAGAGACGGTACCGATGGATGTTACTAAGCTGTATACTGATATGGAACGCTATGACTTAATATCACTTTCGCAAACGGTACACCGCCTTAAAGGTGCGTTTGCTATGTTAGACTTTAAATTGCTAAAAACATTATGTGAGGCGTTGGAACAACACATAGCAGACAATAATGAAGTAGAAATCAAAAGTAGCATCAGCCGTATTGATTCCTTTGTCACAAAGCTGTTGCAGCCAAGGTAACCAATAATATGAATAACCTTAATGTCATTATTGCAGATGACCATCCTATTGTTTTATTTGGCATCCGCAAGTCACTTGAACAAATTGAGTGGATTAATATTGTCGGTGAGTTTGAAAATTCAACTACACTGATTAATAGTTTGCCACATATAGAAGCAGATGTTCTCATAACGGATTTGTCAATGCCCGGTGACAAATATGGCGATGGCATCACCCTGATAAAATATATTAAGCGCCATTATCCGACACTGGCTATCGTCGTTCTGACGATGAACAATAATCCGGCTATTTTAAGTGCAGTACTTGAACTTGATATTGAGGGGATTGTTTTAAAGCAGGGAGCACCAACTGATTTGCCTAAAGCACTTTCTGCGCTACAAAAAGGTAAACAATTTACACCTGAAAGTGTTTCTAAATTGTTGGAAAAGGTGAATGCTAATGGTTACGGAGATAAGCGTTTATCTCCAAAAGAGAGTGAAGTGCTGCGTTTATTTGCTGAGGGGCTACTCGTGACAGATATTGCAAAGAAGCTTAATCGTAGTATAAAAACTATTAGTAGTCAGAAAAAATCTGCAATGATAAAACTGGGAGTGGATAACGATATTGCGTTACTTAATTACTTATCTTCAGTCACTATTGACAATGATATGGTTAAATAGCCTATTTGTTATTTCTTTCAGTGTAGGATCGGTGATTTATGTTGCCGATCTTATATGTGCCACTAATGTTTCTTTTAATTTTGTCAGTGATACTGGTTTTAGTAAACAATAATCCATACCGACATCAGCACAACGTTGCCTTTCCTCTGCCATTGCATTCGCTGTAATCCCAATGATGGGTTTAGTATATCCTTTATTTCTTAAATATTTTGTGAATTCATAACCATCCATATTAGGCATGTTAACATCGGTCAGAATAATATCAGTCTCGTTATTTCTCAGATATTCAATAGCATCAAGTCCGTCATGAGCCATGGCTGTTTTGAGGCCTAATGAGCTTAATTGTTCAACAAGTAAATGCCGATTGATAGGATGGTCATCAACAACTAAAATTCTAATTGTATTTAATCTGTCATCAACTTTGACTGGCGTTGTTATTGTTGAAGCAGAAGGTATGGCCATATAATTATTGTTTGATAGCAGATTATCAATAAAAGTAGCAAAATCGCTAATCTGGTAAGTGTTATGCAACCAGTAATTATTATGGGTGTTTTTGGGTGCCCCGATATGCTGCTCTGATATTTCAATACGATAATGGGCAGAATTATTGGGCTCAATAGGAAGATCACTGATTAACAATTCAGAGTCAGTGGCTTTATTCTCATCATATAAAGCAATTTGAAAATGTGCCTTTGTAAGCAAGTTGTACAGATATTTTTCTAAACAATCATTGTGAATAGCTAAGACGATTTTTTGTGGAGCATGCTTTGGAGAATAGATGTTAGTTTGGTATTTTTCCTTATCATATTTTGCTCCATATAACGGAAGCCGGATAGAGAAAATACTGCCAACATATTGTTGGGATACAAATTCAATATCACCATCCATCAGGTTGATTAATTTTTCACAAATAGCTAAACCCAATCCGGTACCTTGTGATGCATTCTCTTTATTGGTACTGGTTTGAAAAAATGGTTCAAATAACTGAGCCTGAAATTTATTTTCTATTCCTAGCCCTGTATCTTTGATACTGATATACATATAGCCGTGTCTTATCGCGATGGATATAACAATGCAGCCCGTTTCTGTAAATTTAATCGCATTATTTAACAAGTTGGAAATGATTTGCTGAAGCCTCACCGGATCGTTATTAATATAGTCAGGTACATCTGGTTCAATATAGCAATAGAATCCCAGATTTTTTTTCGCAATAAGGGGTAGATAATTTGAAATTACATGAGATATGATTTCTTTACAGCTGAATTCTTTGGCATCAATTTTCAATTGATTAGATTCTATTTTGGAGAAATCAAGAATATCACTAATAATCTTTAACAGCAGTGATGATGAATTATTCATTGTCGATAATAACCGAGCAGCTTCCGGTGACAATGGATAGGACTGTAGTAATTCAAGGTTTCCGATAATGCCATATAATGGCGTCCTTAATTCATGACTTACTGTTGCCAGAAACATTGATTTTGCCTGGTTGGCCTGCTCTGCGGCTGAGGCCATTTCCTGTAATGATTTCTCCATTTTTGCCCGGGTACTGATATCAATCAGAACACAGATTGCGACTTCTTCATTGCGATAGCGTGAATGTACAAAACTAATTTGCAGATGATTATTATTGCTGGTGACAACATCGATGTAGCTGCTGCTTTTATCGCAAATGATATCGATAATGCGTTTTTGATCCTCAAACGTCAGCATTCTAGTATAGTTGTGTGCAAGTTCATTACTTAATATATTAGCACCATCACTAATCCGTAAGATACTGATGCCGACAGGAGCTGAGGCGACAATTTTATGGTTAAACTGTTCATTTTCTTCAAGGCGAAGAGCATTATTTTCAGCAGGAGAGAACATTTTTCTCTCAAATAACCAAACAAAAAAGATAATCAGAATCGCAGAGGTGATATTAAGAATAATACTGTTAATGATTTTATGCTTGAATGCATTAAAAATATTCATTAAGGGTTCTGAATATACCACACTGAATGATGAGGGTGCTAAACGCCGTTTTAATAATAAATGAGAAAAGCTTTCACTATAGCCAAAATAAGGCACCTGCGTATTGTAGCCAATCGTGTTGGATTTATTACTATTCTTTGCAGGATAATATAACTCAGGTTTGTTATAATGATTTAGTAGTGTAAGAGTAATATTCCTGTCATGATCGGGGATAAAAGTATCCAGCCTGATAGATTGTTCGACGCCTATCATTGCAATCATTTTTCCATTGCTATAAATAGGGGAAAGGATATAAAAGCTACCACTATCGGAACTTGTATTCGGCGCTGCCCAATAGATATTTTGATTTTTTCCTTTCTCTTGGTCAAATATCAGACGTCGGTAGTTTTCATAAACCATTTTTTTTAGTATGTCAGGATCGGTTATTGTCCCGCGAATTGGAGAATTCATCATGCACATACTTTGAATATCGACTAAAAAAACCTGATTAATACCCTGTGGCATAACAATATTATCTTTCCAGAAGAAGAACAGCTCATTTAATGATTTTAAGTAGTGCTCTTGTTCATTACTCAGAAAGTCACAATTAGAATGGATACTCAGCGGTGTATACAAAAAATGGGAGTTATTATGTGGCAGGTTAATAGTCAGTTTTTTTTCATTTTTATGGGATAAATATTTTTCCGTCATATATTGGAGATCATGCAGAGTAGCAGTCGTATTCCGAATATAGGAGAACATTATATCGTAGACAGTATTATAGTCCTGACGAATATCTGATTTACCCTTATTAAAAATATTAGCCAGATAGAAAGTGGTTAATAAAGCGCCTAATGCCCATAACATAAAACCAAGTACCCGAAAAAGGTAGCGGGATATCTTTAGTGATGTATGAAATGAAGATAGATATCTCAAGAGGTCGCCTGATAAAAATGTGGTCAATAATAACTGTTAACAGCATATACTAGTGTAGCAGGGAATACAAAGTAGCATTTGGTACTAAAAAAAATCACATAAAAAAGCAGGTATTTTTTATACCTGCTTTTTTTAATGTATCAGTGGTTCAGAAAAAGAGGATGTTACTCCTGATTTTCTGCTCCATTACCTTCTTCATCAGAAGGCGTGACTATATTACCGTCTTCGTCTTCGTCATCATCAGGTTCAGCTACACGCTGCAAGCCAACCACTTTTTCATCTTCTGCCGTGCGGATCAAGGTAACCCCTTGAGTATTACGGCCGACGGTGCTGACTTCAGACACTCTGGTGCGTACCAATGTTCCGGCATCAGTAATCATCATGATTTGATCGGTTGGTTCAACCTGAATTGCCCCAATCACATTACCGTTACGTTCACTGACCTTGATCGAGATAACGCCCTGAGTTGCACGGGATTTGGTTGGGTACTCTTTCTCTGCGGTTCGTTTTCCATAACCGTTTTCTGTCACCGTCAGGATCTGTCCTTCTCCGCGAGGAATAATCAGGGAAACGACTTTATCTCCTTCAGCCAGTTTAATACCCCGGACTCCGGTTGCAGTACGTCCCATTGCACGGACGCCTTTCACGCGAACCGTACCATCTTCCAGCGTTTCTTCCTCTTCTTCAAGGAAGCGGACAACTTTACCCTGTGCAGAGAACAGCATGACTTCATTACTGCCATCAGTCAGGTCAACACCGATTAGTTCATCGCCTTCATTCAGATTAACGGCGATAATACCGGCGCTACGCGGACGGCTGAATTCGCTGAGTTTAGTCTTCTTAACAACGCCGCTTGCAGTTGCCATGAAGATATTCAGACCTTCTTCATATTCACGTACCGGCAGAATAGCGGTAATGCGTTCATCCTGACCTAATGGCAACAGGTTGACGATTGGGCGGCCACGGGCTCCGCGACTTGCTTCTGGCAACTGATAGACTTTGAGCCAGTACATTTTGCCTTTGTTAGAGAAGCAAAGAATTGTATCGTGAGTATTGGCTACCAGAAGACGCTCAATGAAATCTTCTTCTTTGATACGTGCTGCGGATTTACCCTTACCACCACGGCGCTGGGCTTCATAATCAGACAGAGGCTGGTACTTTACATATCCCTGATGGGAAAGTGTGACCACAACATCTTCCTGATTGATCAGGTCTTCAATGTTGATATCTGCTGAATTTTCAGTCAGTTCAGTACGACGTTTATCGTTATACTGCTCTTTGATGGCAAGTAACTCTTCCCGGATGACTTCCAGCAGACGCTCAGGGCTTTCCAGAATGAACATCAGTTCAGCGATAACTTTCAGCAGCTCGCGGTATTCATCAAGCAGCTTTTCGTGCTCCAGACCGGTCAGTTTCTGCAAACGCAGATCCAAAATAGCCTGAGCCTGTTGTTCGGTCAGATAGTACTTGCCGTCACGAATACCAAATTCTGGCTCCAGCCACTCAGGACGAGCGGCATCGTCACCGGCCTGAGCCAGCATTGCTGCAACATTACCTAATTCCCATGCCTGAGAAATGAGGTTGGCTTTCGCTTCAGCAGGAGTAGGAGCACGGCGGATCAATTCGATAACCGGATCGATATTTGCCAGCGCAATAGCCAGTGCTTCAAGGATATGAGCACGATCACGGGCTTTGCGTAGTTCAAAAATCGTTCTGCGGGTGACAACTTCCCGGCGGTGGCTGACAAATGCAGAAAGAATTTCTTTCAGGTTAAGCAGCTTAGGTTGACCTTGATGCAGAGCAACCATGTTGATACCGAATGAAACCTGCAACTGGGTGAGAGAGTACAGATTATTCAGAACAACTTCACCGACCGCATCACGTTTTACTTCGATAACGATGCGCATACCATCTTTATCGGATTCGTCACGTAACGCACTAATCCCTTCGATACGCTTATCTTTCACCAGTTCAGCGATTTTCTCAATCAGGCGAGCTTTGTTTACCTGATAAGGGATTTCATTGACGATAATGGTTTCGCGGCCATTTTTCTCGTCAGTTTCAACTTCTGCGCGGGCACGGATATAAACTTTACCGCGACCAGTGCGGTAGGCTTCCTGAATACCACGACGACCATTAATAATGGCTGCTGTCGGGAAATCAGGCCCCGGAATATATTCCATTAGGCCTTCAATACTGATATTTTCATCATCAATATAAGCCAGACAGCCATCGATCACCTCAGACAGGTTATGAGGCGGTATGTTAGTTGCCATGCCGACCGCAATCCCTGATGAACCATTCACCAGTAGATTGGGGATACGGGTTGGCATTACATCGGGAATTTGCTCAGTGCCATCATAGTTAGGCACAAAATCGACGGTCTCTTTTTCCAGGTCTGCCAGCAATTCATGGGCTATTTTTGACATGCGTACTTCGGTATAACGCATCGCAGCCGCAGAGTCGCCGTCAACTGACCCAAAGTTCCCCTGACCGTCAACCAGCATATAACGCATGGAGAATGGCTGTGCCAGACGAACGATCGTGTCGTAAACAGCGGTGTCGCCGTGTGGATGGTATTTACCGATCACATCCCCAACAACGCGGGCAGATTTTTTATAGGGTTTATTCCAATCATTTCCCAGTACATTCATCGCAAAAAGTACACGGCGATGTACGGGCTTCAGTCCGTCTCGAACATCTGGCAGTGCGCGTCCAACAATAACGGACATCGCATAATCCAGATATGAGCTTTTCAGCTCTTCTTCGATATTGACCGGGGTGATTTCTCTGGCAATGTCGCTCATGGAGCCACTGTCCCTCATACTCCGAATTCAAAGGCTTAGAATTATACCACAAATTGACAGTTTTATAAAAATCAGATGCGGGTATTTCAAGATTAAGGTGTGTATAATAGTTTCTTATCACACATCCCCATAATACTGTTACATTTTCTGTGAATCAGTTTTCTGTGAACCAGTTTTCTGTGAAGCAGTTCCTAGGAGCGATATTGCTGATGAACGCTAAAATCCCCGATTCACACACTCAATCACATGCCAACGTGGATCAACAGGAAATCGAAAAATTTGAAGCAGTTGCTTCCCGATGGTGGGACCTTGACGGCGAATTTAAGCCATTGCACCGTATTAATCCATTACGCTTGAATTATATCTTGCAACGAGCCGAAGGACTTTTTGGTAAAAAAGTACTGGATGTCGGATGTGGTGGCGGAATACTGTCAGAGAGTATGGCTCGTGAAGGGGCTGATGTGACCGGTCTGGACATGGGTTTTGAACCATTGCAGGTTGCCCGGCTGCACGCCTTGGAATCCGGTATGTCGGTGACTTATGTGCAGGAAACCGTGGAAAGTCATGCCGAACAGCATCCGCACGCCTATGATGTCGTTACTTGTATGGAAATGCTGGAACACGTCCCCGATCCGGGGTCGGCTATTCGCGCTTGTGCCAAACTGGTTAAACCTGGTGGCCATGTATTTTTTTCCACTATTAACCGTAATCGAAAAGCGTGGCTAATCGCTGTTATCGGCGCTGAATATATTTTGAACATGGTGCCAAAAGGAACACATGATGCGAAAAAATTTATCCGCCCTTCGGAGCTAATTGGCTGGCTGGATAAAACTTCCCTGAAAGATCAACATATTATTGGCCTTCATTACAATCCGTTAACAGATAAATTTCGTCTTGGACACAATGTGGATGTGAATTACATGCTTCATACCCAATCCGCTTAACAAGATCGATTAAAGGATTAATAAAACAACAAATAGATACTTTTTTTAAGTTTTTATTTTTGAGTTTCTGCCGATAGGTTTGCGAAAGTAACATCAAGTAACTACGCAGGTTATCGGCTTTTTGACAAAATTAATCCTCAAGTTATCCACAAAACTTCCCGATTTTGTACACTTGATAAAATGCGAAATTAACATTATCTTGTTATTACAGTTTTATTTACCCCCTATATATTGTGTTTCTGGACGTTTCATTGCTACTAGTTCCCAACTGACTTTCAGTCTTCTTGGGGGCATCGTGCTGTCAACGGACAGGAAAAACAATTCAAGGTGAGATACGAAAAAGAAGGTGTATTTCCTCATGAACCAGAGTCTGCTAGTAACCAAGCGTGATGGGCATAAAGAACAAATTGATCTTGATAAAATTCACCGGGTTGTTGCCTGGGCTGCCGAAGGGCTGAAAAATGTCTCAGTATCACAAGTAGAGTTGCGTTCCCAGATTCAATTTTATGACGGTATTAAAACATCCGATATCCATGAAACCATGATTAAGGCTGCTGCGGACCTGATCTCAGGTGATGCTCCGGATTACCAGTATCTGGCAGCGCGTTTAGCCATTTTTAACCTGCGCAAAAAGGCTTATGGTCAATTTGAGCCACCAGCGTTATATGACCACGTTGTACGTATGGTCGATTTAGGTAAGTATGACAAACATTTGCTGGAAGACTACTCCAAAGAAGAATTCGAGCAAATGGACAGTTTTATTAGCCATCTGCGTGATATGGATTTTTCCTACGCAGCTGTTAAACAGCTCGAAGGCAAATATCTGGTACAGAACCGTGTTACCGGTGAAATTTATGAAAGTGCCCAGTTCTTGTATGTACTGGTAGCTGCATGCTTGTTTTCCACCTATCCGAAGGAAACACGTCTGGATTATATCCGTCGTTTTTACGATGCGGTTTCTACTTTTAAAATTTCATTACCAACGCCGATTATGGCGGGAGTTCGTACTCCAACCCGTCAGTTCAGCTCCTGTGTTCTGATTGAATGTGGTGACAGCCTTGATTCTATCAATGCAACATCCAGTGCGATTGTGAAATATGTATCCCAGCGTGCAGGTATTGGGGTGAATGCAGGCCGTATCCGTGCATTGGGCAGCCCGATCCGCGGTGGTGAGGCTTTCCATACTGGTTGTATTCCATTTTACAAGCACTTCCAGACAGCAGTGAAATCCTGCTCTCAGGGTGGTGTTCGTGGTGGTGCGGCGACATTGTTCTACCCAATGTGGCATCTGGAAGTAGAAAGCCTGCTGGTGCTGAAAAACAACCGTGGTGTTGAAGGAAACCGTGTTCGCCATATGGACTATGGTGTGCAGATCAACAAGCTGATGTATGAACGCTTGATCAAAGGGCAAGACATTACTCTGTTCAGCCCGTCCGATGTACCGGGGTTATATGATGCTTTCTTTGCTGATCAGGATGAATTTGAACGCCTGTATACGCAATATGAAAATGACAGCAATATCCGTAAAGAGCGTATCAAAGCAGTAGAACTGTTCTCTTTGATGATGCAGGAACGTGCTTCAACCGGCCGTATTTATATTCAGAACGTTGACCACTGTAATACACACAGTCCGTTTGATCCGGCTATTGCGCCTGTTCGTCAGTCGAATCTGTGTCTGGAAATTGCTCTGCCGACCAAACCGTTGGATAACATTAACGATGAAAATGGCGAGATCGCATTATGTACGCTGTCTGCGTTCAACCTTGGAGCTATTGAGAATCTGAGTGAGCTGGAAGAGCTGGCAGATTTGGCTGTTCGCGCACTGGATTCCTTATTGGATTATCAGGATTATCCGATTGTTGCTGCTAAACAGGGTTCAATGGGGCGTCGTACACTGGGTATTGGTGTCATTAACTTTGCCTATTATCTGGCGAAAAACGGTGTTCGTTATTCTGATGGCAGTGCGAACGGTTTGACTCATAAAACATTTGAAGCCATTCAGTACTATTTGTTGAAGGCCTCCAATAAGCTGGCTAAAGAGCAGGGAGCATGTCCGTGGTTTGGTGAAACAACTTATTCACAGGGCATTCTGCCGATTGATACCTATAAAAAATCGCTGGATACATTGACCAGTGAACCATTGCATATGGATTGGGAAGCTCTGCGTAGCGATATCCTGCAATATGGTCTGCGTAACTCAACCTTATCAGCGCTGATGCCATCGGAAACTTCTTCACAGATTTCCAATGCAACGAATGGTATTGAACCACCAAGAGGTTACGTCAGCATTAAGGCATCAAAAGATGGCATTCTGCGCCAGGTTGTACCGGAATATGATCGTTTGAAAAGGTCTTATGAATTGCTGTGGCAAATGCCAAGCATTGACGGTTATCTGCAATTGGTAGGGATCATGCAGAAATTTATCGATCAGTCGATTTCTGCCAACACTAACTATGACCCAGCGCGTTTCCCTAACGGCAAAGTTCCGATGAACCAATTGCTGAAAGATTTACTGCTCGCTTACAAATATGGCGTAAAGACACTGTATTACCACAACACCCGAGACGGTGCGGAAGATGCTCAGGATGATTTGGAAGAAGTTGTCGAATCTGCTGATTCCGATTGTGAAGGCGGCGCGTGTAAGATTTAATCTGAGGAAACTATGTCCTATACTACTTTTTCGCAAGTAAAAAATGATCAGTTACAGGAGCCGATGTTTTTCGGCCAACCTGTGAATGTAGCGCGTTATGATCAACAGAAGTACCCTATTTTTGAAAAGCTGATTGAAAAACAGCTCTCGTTTTTCTGGCGTCCTGAGGAAGTTGATGTTTCCCGTGATCGCATCGATTACAACGCGCTGCCGGATCATGAAAAACATATTTTTATTAGTAATCTGAAATATCAGACGTTGCTGGATTCTATTCAGGGCCGTAGCCCGAACGTAGCGTTCCTGCCGCTGATTTCAATCCCAGAATTAGAAACGTGGGTTGAAACATGGTCGTTTTCAGAAACAATTCATTCGCGTTCTTACACACATATTATCCGTAATATCGTGAATGATCCTGCTGTTATATTTGACGATATTGTTACAAATGAGCAGATCCTGAAACGAGCGCAAGATATTTCGAAGTATTACGACGATCTGATTGAAATGACCAATTACTATCACCAGTTGGGTGAGGGTACGTATAATGTTGCGGGTCAGGAAATCACAGTGAGTTTACGCGCACTGAAAAAACAGCTTTATTTATGCTTGATGAGTGTCAATGCGCTGGAAGCGATTCGTTTCTATGTCAGCTTTGCTTGTTCATTTGCATTTGCTGAACGTGAATTGATGGAAGGCAATGCAAAAATCATCAAATTGATCGCTCGTGATGAAGCCCTGCATTTAACAGGCACTCAACACATGCTGAACCTACTGCGCTCTGGTCAGGATGATCCTGAAATGGCAGAAATTGCGCAAGAGTGTGAACAGCAGTGTTATGACCTGTTTGTACAGGCAGCTGAACAGGAAAAAGAATGGGCAGAGTATCTGTTTAAAGATGGCTCGATGATTGGCCTGAATAAAGATATTCTGAGTCAGTATGTTGAATATATTACTAATATTCGCATGCAGGCTGTAGGTCTGAAGCTGCCATTTGAAATCCGCTCAAACCCGATTCCTTGGATCAATTCGTGGTTGGTTTCTGACAATGTTCAGGTGGCTCCACAGGAAGTCGAAGTCAGCTCTTATTTGGTTGGTCAGATTGATTCGGAAGTCAATACTGAGGATCTCAGCGGTTTCGAACTCTGATATGGCTGATTACAAAGTTACCCTGCCTTTGAGGCAGGGATTATCTGTCTATTACTCTTCCCGTCTTCACAGTAATCTGTTGGAAGCTTTAGAACAAGGCAAAGTACAGATTGAATATCAATGTCGTGAAGGATATTGTGGTTCTTGTCGTGTTCGATTGCTAAAAGGGAAGGTAGGGTATCCTTGTAAGCCATTAGCATTCGTTAATGAGGGCGAGATTTTACCTTGTAGCTGTTATCCTCTTTCTGATATTGAAATTGAGCCTTGATTGATATTGACGGAAATTTTCTATCCGGTAGATAGTAAATAAGGCAGAGAAATTGTAAATTTTCACTGCTGTCCAATATTAAAGCCATTATTAATAGTAAGTATATTAGAGATATGAATTGATATGCTTACTTTTTCTCGTTGTTGACCTTTCTTCTCCATTGCTTCTTGTTATTAATTCCCTTATCTTTATAAATACTATCCAATCCTTACTGAATATTGGCAGTGCCAGAAAAATAAATTTAGTTAATTCAGTGATTATAGATATTTTATGTAATTTTAATCTATTAGGATTTAATTCTCTGCTGTTTTTGGCGGAGTGATTCATTTAAAACAATTTAATCGATAAGATAAGTAAAAGGTAAGGAGCATATCTATGTATAAAATTGATTATAACTCATACCGTTCAATCAAAAGTTTTAATCGACGTCCCCGTTTTTTAGTGATGCATTACACTGCATTAAATTTCGAAAAATCAGTCGAGGCATTGACGGGGGAAGGAGTCAGTGCGCATTATTTAGTGCCTAACCCTGATGATCCAACATATAAAGCAGCTGGATTTGACTGTCTTCGTATATTTAATCTGGTTGATGAGCCTGAAAGAGCCTGGCACGCAGGTATGAGTAGTTGGTCAGGTAGAAATAACCTGAATGATACATCTATTGGCATAGAGATTATTAATGAAGCCAGCGATAATTGTGGTGTTATAACTTTTCCACCTTATCATCCAGATCAGATTAATGCGATTAAGGAGTTAGTCGTTAATATACTACAGCGATACCCGGATATTACCCCGACTCATGTTATCGGGCATTCTGATATTGCTGTGGGTAGGAAAAGTGATCCAGGCCCTGCGTTTCCTTGGAAAGAATTATATGATGCAGGAATAGGAGCGTGGTATGACGAAGAGGTAAAACAAAAATATATTAAAGAGTTTAATCAATCTCTTCCTGATCGAGCCGATATTTTGAAAAAATTTAGTCAGTATGGTTATGATGTCCCTAACTTGAATGATAATGACGGTTTTAAAAATTTAATTAAAGCATTTCAAATGCACTTTCGCCAGTCAAATTATGATGGAATTTCTGATATAGAAACTGTCGCAATTATATATGCATTAGTTGAAAAATATTTTCACAAAGCCTAGAAAATAATAGAACAATTATTCGTAATATGATTTTATGAAATTTTCATTAATGTCTTATCTTAGAGTTTGTTTGTATTAAATACAGTCCCGGCAAATGATAAGAACGAATTACACTCTTTATCTTTTAAGCTGTTTCTTTTTGGCTGCATCCACTCATCGGTCATCTTATTTATAAAAATATGGTGACCAAAGATGTATCAAAATCTCACTGAAAATTAGCCATTGGCTGAGAAGATTTTTTCTTTACTGTTAGGATACAATTCTAAGTTTCACTGAATATAACTCCATTTATATCTTTGCTATATAAATTAACCTATTGATAATAATGGAAAATTATTAATATCGTGCCTTTTTGAAACTCTATGCCATTATTAATATAAATTATAGGTAATATCTATTTTAGGTGAAATTTATTGTTTTAATCGCATATATTGTTATGCTTTTTTGTTTCATCCTTGCTCTTTGGTAAATGCTAATCTAATCTTAATGTTTTCTTTATGGATTTTTTTAATCCATGGATTATATAAAGTGTTTTATACTGAAAATATCTTAAACTGTGTTGTGGTAGCAATAGAATAAATTTTCTGGAGCATAGACAAATAACTATGTGTTTATAATTAACGATAGTCATCAGAGGTAGGGTGCGGCCAGAAAACGAGGCAACTTAAAAGACGACGAGTATATACCGTTACGAAGATTGTCAGGAGCCTATGATGGGAGTACGGTTAGTTGTGATTGTCATGACGGTAGGGGTAGTCACAGCCATATATAATACCGCTGAGGCAAAATCACCTTATGATGGTGAATATTTGTGCAAAATAAATAAGGAATTGAATGATGCTACTCTCAGGAGTGGCGGGATGTATTTTTTTTCTGCAAATCAGGATACAGCTACAGTTTCTTATAAAAATGCGAGTTTTATTATTCATGAAATAAAACCTCAAGAATTTGTCAGCCCTAAATTAACTCTGATCACTAAATTTGGCATCTTAAATAAAAAAGATCTCTTAGAGATAGGTGAAAACACTTTAATATATGGTGGACAAGGTTATGGATTGGGGTATTTTAGACCGGGTAAAAATGAGTTTTTTATTTCTAAAATAAATATTCCTAACCTAAAGGGGGCTTATATTCTCTCTTTAGAGTACTGTGTCAAAAAACGATGAGTAATACGAAATAAAATTTCACCTAAATCAATCAGGTTATTGAGTTAAATTAGCCTATGTTGTTAATGGATTTTTATTATAAAACGTTACGAACTACTGAGTAATTCTTCATGCTGCCACTCCTCATAGCCATTCATCTGAATCATGCCTTTCAATCTAATGTGATAGATCACATTGCGATTAATACAT
This sequence comes from Xenorhabdus sp. KJ12.1, assembly GCF_963876495.1. NCBI lineage: Bacteria > Pseudomonadati > Pseudomonadota > Gammaproteobacteria > Enterobacterales > Morganellaceae > Xenorhabdus > Xenorhabdus sp. KJ12.1. The sequence continues at coordinate 31,286 of NZ_CAWNQH010000061.1, read as the reverse complement.
TTTAGAGAATCAGTCAGACTATTTTGAAAATTGAATAATAAAAAGCCAGTTTTTTATTTTAACTGGCTTATTTTTTCAGCATTGGCATAGTTTTTTACATGAAACGTTTTGTTGACAGACGAATAACAACACAATGTACATTGGAGAAGAAAGATTTTACAGATTTCATGATGGTTTCCTTTCAGAGTTTATAAATTGTGATTTACTTCACGAAAATTTAAATTCTGAGTGGCATTTTATGCACAAACAGAAAAGAGTCAAGGTATTTATTAAATTATTTTTTTAAAATTTAAAATATTTTTGTAACTTCATATAACCAATTGAAATTAAAGTTTTAATTGGTTGATTGTGTAAATATAACCTGTTGATTTATCACCATTTGTACTGTGACATATGCGTATAACTTTTTAATCTGTCTATACTTTATCCAGAAGAATAAGTTTTAACCTGATAGTGAATTCAACTATTGGAGGGCGCTTATGGAAATCAGTGAAAATGGCATCAATGCAATAAAAAGTTATGAGGGTCTGAGACTAAAAGCTTATCCAGACCCTGCGACAGGCGCTGAGCCTTGGACAATAGGTTATGGACATACGAAAGGAGTTGTTCCCGGTCAGGTGATTACCAGCCAACAAGCAGAAGCATTTTTGCTTGAAGATTTAACCCCTATTTATGCCGTATTACAACGATTCGTTAAGGTTGCTTTAACACAGGGACAATTCGATGCGTTATGTTCGTTCATTTTTAATGTGGGCATTGGTAATTTTCTTCGTTCAACGTTACTGAAGAAATTGAATGAGGGTAATTATCAAGGTGCTGCGCAGGAATTTCTGAAATGGGATCAGGCCAACGGGCACGAATTACCCGCGTTACTGGCCCGTCGAAAATCCGAACAAAAAATGTTTTTATCATGTGCTGGCTCTTTCACCAGCACATAATTAATGCCCCAGATAACTATTTTATATCAGCATCAATGACCTGATAGAAAGCATTGGACGTATCAGCGATTGTCCAGACACCAAGGATCACGTGGTAGCCTGAGCGTTCAGGAACCTCACAGTCAATATTCACTTCCTGTGGTGGCCGTTTTCCATGATCTTCCTGTGAGCAGAAAGGCGTAAGATCGAATTGCGCGCGAGCAAGAGGTTTATTCGGATCCCAGTCAGGTTTAGTTATAAAAAACTGCCATGATGTCGTGCTGTGTCGGGCAGTTAAATGCCATTTAAATGTATTTTGTCCTTTATTAACCGGAACGTGATGCCAACGATCTGCGCTTTGTTCATTGAGCTGTTTGAATTGTCCAACACCCGCACTGGCTATCTGGCCATCAGGTGGCCCTGCTTCAGGAAATCCTTTCGGGCCTTCAACAGATTGGGGTTCATACATGACAGGGCCACAATTTTTATTGATTCCTTTTTTACATAGAAGTGCTCTGCTTGGAGGGTTTTCTATATAGCCATGGCGATTCTGAGACTCAGCATTAGCGAATAGAGGATTAGAGAATAAAGCTGTCAGTCCTACTAACAATAATGGCTTTTTAATATTCATGATAAAAGTCCTATTTTCCGTGCTTGACTGTAAAAATAGTAAATTTATTAATGTGTTATATTAAATCACTATTATAAAATATATGTGATTTATACAGTAATACATATGAGTGTTTATAACAAAATCATTAAGTTATAAATACTTAATTTATATTACAGGTGTAATAGAAGGAGAGAATTTCTAAAAGAATTTGGGTATATATAACAAAGAACCCTCCCAGAAAACAAGGAGGGTGAAGGAATAATAAGAAGCAAATGAGGGTGTGTGAAAACATACTTTGATAGTAATATATGTTACATGAAGCTAGCATACAATAAACAGATAATAAATAGCTCTCTTTTTTTATATATTTGAATACAATACGTGTCATATCCTATCATGATAACATTGATCTTTGGGTGGTTAATGCTTTGATTATCAATTGAATTTTCTGGGTGATTTTTTCTCATGAAACGGTTATTGCGTTTTTCAGTTCTATTTTTAGTGCTGAAATAATTCCATCAACAGACACTCCTTGCACTGGTGGTGAAATTTCTTTCTCGCAAAATTCACGCCAAATAAAAAAAGTGAGTTCAGCTCCATCAGTAAGGTGTGACTCTGATGATTTCCCAAAATTACCTAATATCCGATAACGTTCATCACTCCAGAATAAATTCAATATCCATTTTGATACAGGTATAAAATGAAAGTGAAATGGTGTATTGGGTGTATGACCATAATCTTCCTATACACTTCGTCTTTCAAGTTGCTTCTTTGTTGGCTGCGCTCGCTCACCCCGGTCACATAGTTATCTATGCTCCCGGGGGTTCACTCTCTTGCCGCCGCGATGCATCTTGAAATCCATTATGTATATATAGAAGTGTGTTAGAAAAATAAATTTTTTTAAGGTTTTTTCAATATATCCCATAAGAATTCCCATTTCCTGTATGGCTTTGTTTGATAAATCACAAAGATTCATATGGTTATGTCTGGATTGTAGTATCACATAGCCAGGAAGGGATGAATCAATCCTATTATTAACAATCCAATTATTTGTTTTTAGAATTATTTTTTCGTTTGGGATTTTCATGTCATAAATTTCTCAGTGTTTAAATTTTATTACCACATAATAAGCTAATTTCTATCAATTTATATAGATTCAATAAAATTTGTTGTCTTAATTATTCTATTATGGGTGGAAAAATTAAAATTTAATATTTTTTTATCCACTTTATTATTTCATTGTTGAAGAGGATTTTATTAATAAGGAAAGTAACATGAAAAATAAACAAATAACGATTGAGCAGGCAAAGGAATTCTTTTGTGATGGAATGACCGTTATGGTTGGCGGATTTATGGCAGTTGGCACTCCACCACATTTAGTTACAGCGTTATTTGATTCAGGGGTAAAAGATTTGACCCTTATTACCAATGATACCGCGCTCGTTAATATTGGTCTGGGGCCTTTGATTGTCAATGGGCGGGTAAAAAAAGTCATTGCTTCTCATATCGGAACTAATCCGGAAACAGGCCGCCGCATGATTTCCGGTGAAATGGAAGTGCAGCTGATACCACAAGGAACACTGGCTGAACGGATCCGTTGTGCTGGTGCGGGATTGGGTGGTTTTCTAACTCCAACAGGTGTGGGAACCATGGTGGAAGAAGGGAAAGAAAAGAAAATGATCAATGGCCGTGAATATCTTCTGGAGCTTCCATTATATGCTGATCTGGCTCTGATTCAGGCTCATAAAGCCGATACTTTCGGCAATCTGACTTATCATCTCAGCGCCCGTAATTTTAACCCGCTTATTGCACTGGCCGCAGATACCACATTTGTTGAACCGGATGAAATTGTTCCTGTCGGTTCTCTCGATCCGGATCATATTGTCACGCCGGGAGCCATTATTGATTATCTCATTGTTAAATAAAAAGGGAATTAACTATGGACGTTAAAGAATTGATCGCTCGCCGTGTAGCCCTTGAATTGAACGATGGAGATATTGTTAACCTTGGTATTGGTCTTCCGACTCAGGTGGCGAACTATTTGCCAGAGGGAGTGCATATTACCCTACAGTCTGAGAACGGTTTTCTCGGTTTGGGGCCTGTTACACAGATCGATAAAGATTTGGTGAACGCAGGAGGGCAACCTTGTGGTGTATTGCCGGGAGCTTCTATGTTTGACAGTGCTTTTTCTTTTGCACTGATCCGAGGTGGTCATATTGACGTCAGTGTACTGGGGGGCTTGCAGGTTGACCAGAATGCAAACCTAGCTAATTGGTTGATACCGGGAAAAAGGATAACGGGTATGGGTGGTGCAATGGATTTGGTCACCGGAGCTCGTAAGGTGATTATTGCAATGGAACATTGTGCAAAAGAGGGTTCAGCCAAAATTTTGCGTGAGTGTACTATGCCACTGACAGCAGTAAATGCGGTGGATACATTGATCACGGAACTTGCAGTATTCCGTTTCGAAAATAATCAGATGATATTGTCTGAGTATGCACCGGGTATAGACATTGACACTATCAAAGTGAAAACTGAGGCTGAATTTATCATCTCTCCTAATGTAAAGCCGATGTTTTCTGGTGTGATCGGAGATGGCCTATGATAGGTCGCATTTCTCGTATAATGACACGGATTGTTAGCCGTTACCTGCCTGACCCTCTCATCTTTGCCATGTTACTCACCATACTTACCTTTATTATTGCGCTATCGTTGACGCCTAGCACTTCTGTGGATCTGGCAAAAATGTGGGGGGATGGTTTCTGGAACTTACTTGCCTTCGGAATGCAGATGGCGCTGATTATAGTCACGGGACATGCACTGGCAAGTTCCGATCCGGTTAAGCGCCTTCTGAGGCTGACTGCTTCACTGGCAAAAAATCCTGCTCAGGGAGTGATGTTGGTGACTTTTTTTGGCTCCGTTGCCTGTGTGATTAATTGGGGATTTGGTCTGGTTGTTGGCGCGATGTTTGCCCGTGAAGTAGCACGTAGAATACCCGGCTCAGATTACCCGTTACTGATAGCTTGTGCTTACATCGGCTTTCTGACATGGGGAGGTGGTTTTTCCGGCTCAATGCCACTGTTGGCTGCAACTCCCGGTAATCCGGTTGAACATATTGCAGGCCTGATACCCATTAGCCAGACCCTATTTACCCGTTACAATATCTTTATCACTCTCAGCCTTATCGTTGTGATGCCGTTTGTCACCCGTATGATGATGCCAAAGAAAGAGGATATTGTGATAATCGATCCAGCATTGCTGGAAGAAGAGCCTGATTATCAGAAAAAATTGCCAGAAAATGCCCCGTTATCTGAACGTATGGAAGAAAGCCGTATTATCGCAGGGCTCATCGGAATACTGGGATTTACCTACCTCGGCATATATTTCTTCAGCAATGGTTTTAATATTACCATCAACACAGTCAACATGATTTTCCTGCTGACCGGTTTATTACTACATAAAACCCCGATGGCGTATATGCGAGCGATAAGTGCAGCGGCGAAAAGCACTGCGGGTATTCTGGTGCAGTTTCCTTTTTATGCCGGTATTCAGTTAATGATGGAAGGTTCAGGGTTGGGCAGGCTTATCACTGAGTTTTTTATCAACGTTGCCAACAAAGATACATTCCCGATGATGACGTTTTTAAGTTCTGCACTGATTAACTTTGCTGTGCCGTCTGGTGGAGGTCACTGGGTTATTCAGGGACCGTTTGTGATGTCTGCGGCAGAAGCTTTGGGGGCTGATTTAGGTAAATCGGTTATGGCTATTGCATATGGTGAACAATGGATGAACATGGCGCAACCATTCTGGGCATTACCGGCACTGGCTATTGCAGGCCTGGGTGTGCGTGACATTATGGGTTACTGCATCACCGCGCTTCTTTTCTCCGGCTTGATATTTATTATAGGACTTACCTTGTTTTATTAAATGATACACTTCGCGGCGGTCGGCTTTTGTCACTCCTTTGCCGCCGCGATACATCCTGAAACCCATGTATATAAATAAATTTTTGCTTTAGGGTAATTTCGCCACTCTGGCTTCCACTACGACACCCAGAATATGAATATTATCACTAAGAGGTATCATACTGTATTGAGGATTCAGTGGCTTAAGATATGTATCATATCCTTCCGTAATTAATTGTTTAAACGTTAATTTTTCTTCACCCTCAAGTTTTGCAATAACTAATTTATTAGCGAGGGGTTTGACTTTCGGATCTACTAAAATGAGCATCCCTTGCGGGATACTGATCCCATTTGGTGAAGTCATAGAATCATTTTTTACTTCCAGCCAAAAAGCATGGCGTGAACACTCAACAGTGCTGTCGTACCTCTGTTTAATACTGTAGGGCAATACGGGTTCTTCACACCAATTGCCGGCATCTGCCCAGTCGAGTAATGGGTATTGTTTGCAGGTATCGGGTTTCTCAACCAGAACAATATTCTTGCCATAAACGGCAGTTAAGAGTTTCTTTGCTTGTTTATCCAATGTGGGGCTGAAATCTGTGATTGTGACCTCTAATTTATTGGCAAAATAAGCGGCTATCTCCAAATTAAGCGCATTTGTACCATTAAGATAATGCGAGATTGCTCCCTGACTCTTGCCAAGTTCATCCGCGAATTTTTCCTGAGAGATACCTAGCTGTTTCTTCTTTGACACGTATATGTCTTTTAAGCGTTTGGCATCTGCAAGTTGTTCTGCTGTGAGTTTCTTTTTCATAAAACCTATTTTAATACCAATGCTATTAAAATAGTAAATACTAAAAGTATTGAAATATTTAATACTTTGGATATTATTCAGAAAAACAGGAGGCATATATGGAAAAGATTTCATTATCAGAATATGTAAAACAAAATGGTCAGGCGAAAACAGCGAATTTAATTGGAGTACATCAAACCGCTATTAGTAAGGCATTACGTGCCGGGCGAAAAATATTTTTAGTCCGTCAGGAAGATGGGAGTTATAAAGCTGAAGAATGTCGGCCATTTCCGAGCCAGAAACCATCTGAATCAGGAAAAGAATGAATTTCAGTAGTATTAATTATTGATTCTTGTTAATTAGTTAGTTGATTTTATTCTCATCTATTTTGTGTATATTCTTTCGGAGAAAATATGGCTTATCACATTCGTTGTTATCTCAGAGCGATGGGGAGTATTTTTGATATTATGCCCGCAAATGATTATCAGGAAATTTTGAATAATAAAAAGAATTTAGAAAATGAGGCATATTCGGGCTGCATTGGGCCTCTGCCTCCTCCCGATGTATTAAGGGATTATGAATCCATATTGTCTGGAAGCACTGAAAGAATATTATTATTCAGAGAGAAAGAGCAGAAATTTCAGTATGACAATAATAGGTTGGCGCTGGATGGCATGATAAAAAAAGAGAGAAGAGGGCAGTGGATGGGGTTTTCCATTGCGATGTTTATCTTAATTATTGCGACATTTTTTGCATTCAGAGGTGAAATGGTATTTGCAGGAACGCTAGTTACCATTGATCTGATTGGGCTGGCGGCGGTATTTGTGATAGGAAGAAAGTTAAGCAGTAAATAATCCTGCCAAAACTTGACGGTAATTCCAGTATTGTTGCAGTAAACGCAAAAGACTTCTGCATTTATTGCTCTTTTTCAGAGAAAACGATCTCATGATAATAAACCTCGGATTAAACATTAACGGTATGAGATTTTATTATGTCTGTTCCTGCATTCGGATTAGGTACTTTTCGCCTGAAAGATGATGTTGTCATAGCATCGGTAAAAAATGCTCTTGAGCTGGGGTATCGCGCGATTGATACTGCGCAGATTTACGAAAATGAAGCAGCGGTAGGCCAAGCGATAGAAGAAAGTGGTATTGCCCGTGAAGACATTTATATTACGACAAAGATCTGGACAGAAAATCTGAGCAAAGAAAAAGTGATATCAAGCCTCAAAGAGAGTCTTGTGAAACTGCGTACGAATTATGTGGATTTGGCACTCATTCATTGGCCGTCACCAAAGAACGTGGTGAGTGTTGCAGAAACAATGAATGCGTTGCTGGAAGCCAAAGAAATGGGATTAACACGTGAAATTGGTGTTTCAAATTTCACCATTGATTTGATGCAACAGGCAATTGAGGCGGTAGGTGCTGAACATATTGCCACGAATCAGATTGAGCTTTCCCCTTATTTGCAAAATCGTGATGTAACTGCTTGGGCACAAGAGCATGGTATTCATATCACTTCTTACATGACCTTAGCTTATGGCAAAGCGATTCATGATGAAGTTATCGGGCACATTGCTGAAAAACACCAGTCTACTCCTGCACAGGTCATTTTGTCTTGGGCAATGTCATTGGGGTATAGCGTGATCCCTTCTTCAACCAAGAAAGAGAATTTAGCGAGCAACTTAAAATCTACTGCGTTGAAACTTGATGCAGATGATATGGCCGCTATTGCTGCTCTTGAATGTAACGAACGTATCGTTAACCCGGAAGGTCTTGCTCCTCAGTGGGATAACTAATTACTCCCGTCTGTTCATTTCCTGAGTCATCCCTCAGCAATGCTGAGGGAAAACATGTTCGAATATTACACTATCAACGAATCTGCGCTTTTTAGCTGGTAGAACGATTTGAAAAACATTTCGCTAAAATATCAAATAATTTATTAATATCAGTGGCCTGTAAAGTTGAGTTACAACATTTCGACGATGGTAATACCACCGATAATAGAGATAAGGGCAGCAAGAGTACTGAGTAACACAGTTTCTGCGGAGGTATCTGTGTAAGCTTTATTAGTGATTGCCAGTGCAGGGACTGCCGTTGCGGTTGGCAAAAAACCGATAATAAATGCCGATTTCAACATATCGCTTTGAAGACCTAATGCGATACCTGTACCAAGGACTAAAGCTGCCTGTACAAAGTTTTTTACGAAGACGTTAAAAACGATTTCAACACTGATCTTTAATTTAATGCCTGAGAGTAATAAGCCAAGGAAGAACAGGGCAACACCACCCGCTGTTTTACCTAATTCATCGACGGAGTTTTGCAAAATTTCCGGTAGCTTGACGCCAAAAATTGCCAGTAGTGCTCCCAGAATGGGCAAAAACACTAATGGTTGAGCAATGGCTTTTCCAACCGATTTAAAAACACTACTATTTTGTTGCCTGTCACTTATCATCAGTAAAGTGAAAGGAATAATAATAATGGTATAGATTAAATTCCCAAGTATCATGGCAATCAGGCCGGATGAACCGACGGTTGCCAATAATACCGGTGGCCCACAGTAAGCCATGTCCGGGAAAGAAACGGATAATGCCTGCATGGCTGCATCTTTTTTATCATGACGGAAGAGAATCTTACCTGCAAAGAAACCGATAATATAAGATGCAATCAACCCGACAGCTAACGTTAATAAGTAGTTAATATTCAGTAGTACTGATGGTGGTGCTTTTGCGGCTGCGAGAAATAAAGCAAAAGGTAAGGCAATTTTAACAACAAAGTCGGCAAATGCTTGTGAATATTCACGTTTTATCAATCCATATTTACCGGACAGCCAACCTACTGCTAAACCTAAAACAATAGGCCCGAGTGCAGCCATTATGATTTGTAATAGCATAAAGCCCCTTAAAAGATGAAATAACAATACACGTTAATCAGAATAGCAGGCTTATGAGGTATCTGAGATCCTTATACTACTTCAATCCCAGATAGGACAGAATGGCCTGTTGAACCTTTAGTGCTGAGTTTAATATGGCTGAGGAAGTTGAACCTGCGATATGAGGTGTCAGCAGGGCCTCATCAAAATCTTTCATTGGCGTAGAAAAGCTCTCTCCTTCATTTTCGAAAGTATCCAGAGCAACACCGGAGATCCAACCTGGATTTTGTTGCATGAATGACGCGAGAGCCTTTTCATCGATCAAACCACCACGCGCCATATTAAGCAAGTAGGCTCCTTTTCGAAAATGAGGAAGGATGGCTCTATTAATCAGATGATGCGTTTCAGTATTTAGCGGAAGATGTAAAGAAATTATATCGTTATCAATAAGTAAAGATTTAATATTGTAGGCTCGACGAACACCCAGAGCTTCTGCTTTTTTATCAGTGAATCGATGGCTGCCTAGGATTGTCACTTGAGGAGCAAAAGGTTTTAACAGATGTAATAAGGCTTGAGAAATTGCGCCACTGCCAACCAACCCTATTTTGACATCACTCAATGAGTTTGAAGATGGTCGCATAGTTTTCGTCCAAATACCTTCGCGCATTTGTCGTTGATGCCAGTCTGTTTGATGTAATAGAGCTAACATTTGTAATAAGGTGAATTCAGCAACAGCAGTTGCATTTGAAGCAGGAGTGTTAATCACCTCTATTTTAAGTGATTCTGCAGTCTGAATATCGATGTGATTTAGCCCAACTCCCGCTTGGCCAATCACCTGTAATGGGGTAATAAGTTCTTTTTCAACTAAGCTGCACAATAAATTCCTTCTGAGAGGAATATTTTTTCTCAATTTTATAGCATGAAATCCACCAAAATGTTTAGCTACCGAAAGTATTTGTTGTGCGTTTTGCGTATTAATATTAACTCGTTCAAAGCGATAGTTGTGATTCTGACTATTTATCTGAATATCGTCAGGAATGTTAATAACTAATTCAATATCAGGAGAGAGATAGCCATTTATTTCCTTTTCGAATAGCGTTCCTGGAAGCGTATCTAACAAGAAAATTTTCTTTTTCATACATTACATCCTGTCAGGCCAAGGGCAGTATTTCTCCACCGAATTTTTTTAACAGTTTGCAGGTTACTTTCACCAGAGATTCGTTTGATATTGGTTTGCCGAAAAATATGGGACAATCATCAAGATCGATTCTAACTGCACTAATTGTAGGATCCCTAATTGCCGATTTTAACCAATAGTATTGAAGTGTTTATAAATCTGGCGTATCGGAATGTGAAATTTACTTTTAACGCATTTAGATTTTGTGTGACCTGATCATAAAATGATTTTGTCACTTCAGTGGGTTGTGCTGAAGTGACATGGCGAATATTTACTACAGAGAAATAATATGGATATTAAAACGCTATGTAAGCTTTATCAGTCAAAAGAGGATATTAAATATCTCTTTTTCTGGGGTCATAAAACCCATCATACTGAACTCATCACTAAATCATGTTTAAGCCAGTGGTATCCTGCGAAATTTGTCGTAGATGGCGTCAGTTATATTAGTGCAGAACATTATATGATGGCTGGGAAAGCCCGGTTATTTAATGATTTTGCTACAATGGAAAAGATTATTAATGCAAAAAATCCGGGAGCCGCGAAATCTTATGGTCGGGAAGTGAGAGGCTTTAACCAATCAATTTGGAACGAGCATCGGTCAAAGATTGTTATTGATGGAAATATAGCTAAATTTTCTCAAAATCCGGCAATGGAGGCATTTTTATTGCGGACGGGAGATAAGGTATTAGTAGAAGCCAGCCCTGTAGATAGGATTTGGGGCGTAGGAATGGCAGAAGATAATCCTGATATTTATAATCCCTTAGCATGGAATGGTCTGAACTTACTAGGTTTTGCTTTAATGGCTGTGCGCGAAAAATTAAAAATCGAGGGTGAGTGAATACAGAATATGACCGACACTCTTGTTCATTAGGATATACACTTCGTCTTTCAAGTTGCCTCTTTGTTGGCTGCGCTCGTTCACCCCAGTCACATAGTTATCTATGCTTCTGGGGATTCTTTCCCTTGCCGCCGCGATGCATCTTGAAATTCATTGTGTATAGAATCAATGACACCATCAATAATAAAGGAGCTGGCTATGTTTTCTGGTAAAAAAGTTATCATTATCCACGGTTATACTGCTTCACCTTCATCAAATTGGTTTCCCTGGTTAAAAGAAGTGCTGACTGAACAAGGTGCAGAAGTAATTGTACCGGAAATGCCTGAATCGTTATCACCTACACCGGAAGGGTGGGCCAGAAAGCTAATGGAGATTGCACCCAATGTGGATGATAATACAATCTTTATTGGCCATAGTCTTGGGTGTGTGACTTTACTTCGTCACTTAGAGGCAATCAAAGACACGACCGATAAAGTCGGTGGATATATTTTGGTTGCAGGGTGCGACTCTGCGCAGAGCACCATGCCGGAATTAGATAGTTTCACTGTTCAGCCATTGAATTATGTATTTTTACGTGAAGTAACAGCACACCGTGTTTCTATCATTTCGTCTAATGATGAGATTGTCTCTCCCGAATCATCTCATGCTCTTGCTAATTCATTACAAACTGAAATTATTAATATTGAGAATGCAGGGCACTTTCTCGACAGGGAAGGTTTTATCCGTTTGTTGCCTGTTTATGATGCCCTGAAAACAATGGTATCCGGTTGAACAGTATCAGCTCACTTTACTTCTGTTATTTTGCCTAAACTATCATCAGCCATCAGATAAAAAAGATGTTTTGTGGAACAAGTTTATCTATTTTTATGTTTCGCATTACGTTGCCTGATGTGCTGGTCATGGGCAATATGATCAGTCAAAACAATATTATTGCCGTCAATTTTATTTTGGGCAGAGGTGAAGGTCATGATTATTTCCGCTTCAACTGATTACCGGGCTGCGGCACAGGATAAGCTACCCCCTTTCCTGTTTCATTATATTGATGGCGGAGCCTATGCAGAACACACTCTGAGACGTAACACCGAAGATTTATCTCATATTGAGCTACGCCAGCGCGTGCTGAAAGACATGTCTGAACTGAATCTGGAAACGTGTCTATTTGGTGAGAAGATATCAATGCCCGTGGCATTGGCTCCGGTAGGTTTAAGTGGTATGTATGCTCGCCGTGGAGAAGTACAGGCCGCCCGGGCCGCGACTAAAAAAGGTATTCCATTTACCTTATCTACGGTATCTGTATGCCCGATTGAAGAAGTGGCTTCAGCAATCGAGCGCCCGATATGGTTTCAGCTTTATGTATTAAAAGATCGTGGTTTTATGCGCAATGTTCTGGAAAGGGCAAAGGAAGCCGGTGTTAAAAATCTGGTATTTACTGCTGATATGCCTGCTCCCGGTGCTCGCTATCGCGATGCTCATTCAGGAATGAGTGGCCCGAATGCAGCGATACGGCGTTTTTTACAGGCAATCACCCACCCGCGCTGGGCGTGGGATGTTGGTGTGATGGGAAAACCACATGATCTTGGCAATATATCCTTATACCGTGGTACGCCGACCAAACTGGAAGATTATATCGGTTGGATAGGGAGCAATTTTGATCCGTCTATATCATGGAAAGATTTAGAGTGGATACGTGATTTTTGGCAAGGGCCGATGATTATTAAAGGCATACTTGATCCTGAAGATGCTAAAGACGCTGTCCGTTTTGGTGCTGACGGTATCGTCGTTTCCAATCATGGTGGGCGACAATTGGATGGTGTTCTCTCTAGTGCCAGAGCTTTACCGGCTATTGCAGATGCTGTTAAAAATGACATTACAATTCTGGCTGACTCAGGTATTCGCACAGGGTTAGATGTCGTAAGAATGCTTGCATTGGGTGCTGATAGTGTTTTATTGGGGAGAGCCTTTGCGTATGCTCTGGCAGCAGCGGGGGAAGCGGGAGTTTCCAACTTATTAGAATTGATTGATAAAGAAATGCGGGTTGCTATGACGCTGACGGGAGCGAAATCTGTCAAGGATATAAATTCAGATTTATTAGTAAATAATCTGCGCCCATTATTTTAACATACTGCTGGTTTGAAGTTAGCAGAGTCAGCAAGGTATGAAGCTGCTGACTCTTTTTTTATTAGATCCCGATTGGGCGATACCCTTGCCATTCTGGTTTATCAGGCAGCCCGTTAGGGTTTTCAGTCAGATGAATATAGTAGCCACTCACTTGTCCCAAAAGCAGGCAGTCATCAACATCTTTCAGATTATCTTTATGTAATTGATCATAGCCAGTAAGCAAACATTTTTTTGCTTTTTCTTTTGCTTCTTCAATTGTACGGCCAACAAAAAATCCATATTCATGAGCTTCTGCTAGTGAATTTTTTTGATAGCCACCTACGTTTACAAAATAAAGTCGTAAATCCCCTGCGTATTCATTTTTGTTGAGAGAAATATCATAGCCATCTGCCCATTTAACAGGCATATAGCCATCCAGATGAAGTTTATCTTTATCACCAAACCACACATCGCGTAACACGGGGTAGGCTTCTTCAACCTTATTTACAGCAACAAATTGGACATCATGAACTTCGATATTGGATTTTCCGGCATTCCCACCAAGATAAAACATATATAACTGAGTCATACCTTTCCTTATTGCTTTTTTTAATTTTTATGCTTAGAAGCAAAGTGATAATTGATTTAAAGCACGATTTGACCGTAAGAAAATAGTTTAGCTTTTCCTGTCAGATAAACACGTTTTCCTTGTACTTCACACAATATATCACCACCCCGTGCAGATAACTGGCGTGCGCGGAGGATGGACTTATTAAGCCGTTTACCCCAGAAAGGTGCTAAAACACAATGAGTTGAACCCGTGACAGGATCTTCATTAACGCCTTTTGCCGGAGCGAAATGGCGTGAAACAAAGTCAACAGATGAATCGCCGGGAGCAGTAATGGCAAGACCAGGAAAAGGAAGGGAAGCAACTTTATCGAAATCAGGCTGAATATGGCGGACTTGCTCAGCAGAATCCAATACACAGATATAACGATCATGGGAGGCAAATACTGCTTTGATTTTTTGCCCTAGAGCATCCTGAATGACAGGGAGCAGAGTCGCCTCTTCCTGGCAATCAGCGGCGGGGAAATCTAATGTAAAAACACCATCCTGATGAGTCACATGTAGATCACCGGAACGGGTCTTAAATGTAATTAATTTATTTTGGTATGAACATTTTTCAACGAGGACAAAAGCTGTTGCCAATGTGGCATGCCCACATAAATTCACTTCCACTCTGGGAGTAAACCAGCGCAGGTGGTCACCGACTAAAAAAGCTGTTTCTGAAAGATTGATTTCAGCAGCGATAGCGATAAGTACCTCATCTGACAGCCATTCATCCAGTAAGACAACAGCAGCAGGATTGCCGGAAAAGTTTTTTTCTGTGAAAGCATCGACATGATAAATAGGGTATGAAGACATCAGAAACTCACTTTACATAAAAAAATCTCAGCTAGCATGTTGAAATTGCTTTTGATTGTAAAGGGGTATTTGTTTTTGGACTACTAACTACCTATAACTGGTAGTTGATCTCAGCGGAGAATGACTATTAAATAATGATTTTTAGTTATAATCACACTAGGATATTTATGCAGTTTAAAAGGATTATCGGCCTGCTTTTTATTATGATAATTGGCTGTTCTCAGGCGTTCGCGCATGATTTTAGCTATAAAAGTAATATACCTGCTGATAACAAAACGCCAGAAGAATACCTGAAAAAAAGAGAAGGATTGGGTACTAACAACTGGCAGGTTGATAAGCTGGCACGAGACAACGCGCTGGTTGAGAAACGGGAAGAAGAAGCGGATAAATATAAATATGTCCGAAAAGATGATTCAAAAGCACATCTTGGGTTTTCTTATGATTGGGATAATCAAAAACTGAAATTTCCTCATAATGACAAAGACTGGGCAACTATGAATGACAGGAATCGAGCCACCCAACGCAAATGCTACCGGGAAACCAGACAAAAGTTGGAACAAAAATGGGGAAATGGCTATTCCAATATGGAGATCGTGGATGCTTGTGGAGGGGCTTATTAGAGGGTTCCTTGAGCCACTCATTTAACTTTGTAACTTAATATTTTTTGGAAATCAGGCTGTCACTTTTGGAGTGAGAGCCTGATTTTTTAAGTTATGATAATTGATATTTATTGGCTTTCAGAGACTTTATAGCCAAGAAAGGCGTAACCTGAAAGGGGCTGAGTATCTAGTGAATATTATCGCTATTATCACCATATAAAGATGGCATACCTTCGGGACGTGTTTTAAAACGGCGATGTAACCACATATATTGTTCTGGTGCCTGCATGATCTCCTGCTCGATGATCTTATTCATAAATGCGGCGGCCTTTGTTTCATCTTTTTCAGGGAAGTTTTCTACAGCAGGTTGAATAATCAGCTCATAACCTTTTCCATCTGGTAGTCGACGCGGAGTAAAAGGAAGTAGAACCGGATTCGATAATCGAACCAGAATTGAAGTCCCGGTTGTTGTTGCCGCATGTTCAACCGCGAATAATGGCGCAAATACACTTTTACGTGGGCCATAATCATGATCCGGTGCGTACCAGACAATTTCACCATTTTTCAGACAGCGGATCATTCCCTTGAGATCTTTTCTGTCCAGCATATATTTGTTGGAGCGTAAGCGCCCCCAAGTTTGTAGCCAATCCAGAACCGGATTATCATTTGGTCGATAAACACCGACACCCGGATTCAGTATACCGAAAATGCGAGCACCCAATTCCAGTGTCAGGAAGTGGAGCCCAATAATAATGATCCCCTGGCCTGTGGTCTGTGCTTTCTGGATATTTTCCCGTCCTGTCACTTTGAACCAGCGCTTTACTCTCCAATCAGGCCAGAACCATGCCATACCAGTTTCAAGTAATCCCATGCCCACGGATTCAAAATTTTTTACCAGCCACTTATCTCGTTCTTCCTGTGACATATCGGGGAAACAGAGAAGCAGATTACGCTCAGCGATTTTAGCCCGCTTTTTTAAAAAGCGCTGTGAGAGCCGGCCAAGACGGGTTCCGATCCAGTAAATCGCTGGATAGGGAAGTAAGACCAATAAATAAAGTATTCCGATACCCAGCCAAGTCAGCCAGTGGCGGGGATGTAAAAGTGAACGATGAAAAGAGGGTGTCTGTATCATGTGTTTTCAGTGTCTTAAAGAATAATTCTTGAACTATAAAAAAACCTGTCTTATAACGCCTCAGGAGTAATATGGGGCTATTGTGACACTTTTTAGTGGAATATCGAAATATCAGGGCACTAAATGGTTAATCAAGCAATAACAAATTAGCAGTTATCCTTACAGCTTTGGTCTTGCTGTATCAGATGGTGATTATGATGTCACCAGATATGATATTCAAATGGTTGTTTTAACCTCGTTAAACGGAAGCAGGATAGGGAATACAGAAGGCAGCATGATTAGAGCAAGACCGCAGGAGTACCTGCCTGCCATCTTTCAAGTTACAGCTGGCTTTATGACCTGTATTCACTTACACCGGCATAGTGTCAAATTATAACTTTTTTACGGCTTTCTTTGCTTGATATTCATTTCAGATAGGAGTATCACTAAGAAGCCTTCTGAATAAGAAACATTCATTGTTTTATTTTCATAGTAAAGTGAGGAAGTAAGACATGAAACGACAAAAAAGAGATCGTTTGGCACGTGCACTTTCTAGGGGCTATCACGCTGGTATTTTAGGGCGACCGCGGGAAAATTGCCCTTACCATTCGTTAGATGCCCGCTCACACTGGCTGGGGGGTTGGCGTCAGGCAATGGAAGACCGTGTTTGATTGCTGTGACTTTAGTCAATAACCCGTTACTTTAATAACAAATCACCTCTGCCATAATGCAGAGGTGATTAGTATAAGAGAAGGGAAGTAAGCATCAGGGCAAGAAAATCAAAAATTACTGGTATCTTTGAAGATCCCTACTTTCAAATCCGTTGCTGTATAGATAAGTTTACCGTCAACCAACACTTCGCCATCAGCCAGACCCATAATCAGTTTCCGGTTTATGACGCGTTTAAAATTAATGCGATATGTGACCATTTTTGCTGTTGGTAACACTTGCCCGGTGAACTTTACTTCCCCAACACCAAGCGCCCGACCTTTACCTTCACCGCCAAGCCAGCCCATGAAGAAACCAACAAGCTGCCACATCGCATCAAGACCGAGGCAACCAGGCATAACGGGATCTTTGAAAAAGTGACAACCGAAAAACCACAAGTCAGGGTTAATATCCAGCTCAGCTTCGATATACCCTTTGTTATAAGTGCCACCGTCTTCTGTCATTTTAATGATGCGATCCATCATTAACATATTGCCGGAAGGGAGTGGTGGCCCATTTTCACCAAATAACTTACCTTGTCCAGAGGCTTGAAGTTCTTCTTTAGTGTAGGACTCTTGTTTTTTAAACATATTCTCAGATAGCCTTATTATTGGGTAAGGCTAGAGAATAGCGTACACTTGTACGCTGAACAACTCCGATCAGATATCTTGACACTAACCCAGCCAGCGCAAGAACCAAGGTAATTTTGGGCGTTCTTGACTATTAATTTGTGTAATACGTTCGTATATCATAGCTAACAGATGTTCTTTCTGTTCGTCATAATAAGGGATGTCTGTCAATAATGAAGCGGCTTCGGATACGTGCTCTACAGCCCAAATATGGAATTCTCCATTTTTCACTGCATTAATAA
Organism: Xenorhabdus sp. KJ12.1; assembly: GCF_963876495.1. Taxonomy (NCBI): domain Bacteria; kingdom Pseudomonadati; phylum Pseudomonadota; class Gammaproteobacteria; order Enterobacterales; family Morganellaceae; genus Xenorhabdus; species Xenorhabdus sp. KJ12.1. The sequence continues at coordinate 13,358 of NZ_CAWNQH010000061.1, read as the reverse complement.
CATCCTGATGCAAACATAAATGTTGCACATTGGCTGTTGGAATAATCACACCCTGTGAGCCGGTTAGCCCACGGCAGTGACATACACGGAAAAAACCTTCAATTTTTTCATTAACACCACCAATCGGCTGAACATTACCAAATTGATCGACGGCTCCTGTCACCGCGATTTGCTGGTTTATCGGCTGTTGAGACAGGGCACTGATTAATGCACATAATTCAGCTAACGAAGCACTGTCACCATCGACTTCGCCATAAGATTGCTCGAATACAATAGAAGCAGAAAAGGGTTGAGGCTGATCGAGTTTTAACTCAGAAATCAAGTAGGCCTGCATAATCATCATGCCTTTGGCGTGAATATTTCCCCCAAGCTCGACTTTACGTTCCACATCAATAAATTCGCCATCGCCTAAATGGGCAACACAACTGATTCGAGAGGGTTCACCAATCGGATCTGGATGGCCCGAATATTCAAGTACAGACAATCCGTTTATTTGACCAATAACAGTACCCTGTGTACGGATCAGTATTTGACCTTTCAGAATTTCGTCCATACTGCGTTCAGCTAAGTAGCTATGACGCCAGCGCCGGTTATCTTCTGCCTGTTGCAGAGAATGCAGAGTAATCTGATTTTCCTGCTGATAATTAGCCGCTGTTTCCAGAGTCTGTTTCAGCCACTGGATATCTAAAGGCAAACTGAATTGATCTTCGGTGTAACGAATAGCTTGCCTGAATAATTCGCTCCAGGCATCTTGGCTCAAAGACGGGAGTTTTTGCTGTTGAATGAATCCACTTACATAGCGACACCACATCGCCAGATCATCTTCTTCATGAAATGGCATATCAGGTTCGAATTCACTGTATAAAGCACTGCTTGCCAATTCCGGTTCGATAGTATGCAATTCGTCAAGACTGAACCGATCCCCTACAAGGATCAGACGCAAATCTAACGGTATTGAGGGAACTGGCAGAGGCAGAGGGTGGTTTTCATTGTGTGGTAACCAGTCAAAACGTCGTTGAATGATCATCTGTTTGAGCCGAACCCACATTAATGGCTGGGATAGCAGCGTGCGTAGGGGTAAGATTAAAATACCACCATTAACTTGATGGATAAGCCCCGGCTGGAGTTGAAGCACATTCTGGTGTGTGTAGATGTTGCCAAATAATTGTTCAGGTTCAATCCACTCGCGATAAGCAACTCTTTGATTTGGCGAGAAAGGGCCTTCACCGGAGGAATGCCATGTAATGGTTTGGTGCTCTATCTGATAATAACCACCAACATCAGGATAGCTTTCTGGTAATAATGTAGAAACTGTATCGGATAAAAGGGCCAGGCAGGCATCACTTTCTTCTGCTTTTAACAGCATAAAAGATTGGCGTAAATTGGCCTGACAAAAAAGTGTTAGCCCATTGTGCAGCCTGGGTTGAATGACTTCCAGGGTAGCGGAAGGTGATTCAGAAACAGAATTGAAAAGTGATTGATAAGGTACACTATTTGGCTGTAATGATTGCCAGTCTAATTTTATATTCGTCAAAGTGATAGCTACATGTAGTGAAAAAGAAACATTTATTATACAAGATTAGGCTGTGAACCAACATGCCATAATCTTTGAAAGGCATGATATTTGTACTATCCCATTGATAGATTAATAAATGCACAATAATCCGGTGTTGTTATGAGAAATTAAGATAAATAATTGCTATGCTTAATTTAAGTTACGCTGTCACTGAGAGATGAAATGAAATATCAACAATTGGAAAATCTGGAATGTGGCTGGAAATGGACTTATTTAGTGAAAAAACATCGGGAAGGTGAAGAAATCACTAAATATCTTGAAAAAAGTGCAGCTCAGGATGCAATTAATGCATTGTTAAAATTAGAGCGAGAACCTGTCAAGGTTTTGCAATGGATTTCACTGCATATGAATCAAGCTCTATCCAACCGCATGAAGCAAACTATCCGAGCACGGCGTAAGCGCCATTTTAACGCAGAACATCAGCACTCGCGTAAAAAGTCTATTGACCTGGATTTTCATGTCTGGCAGCGTCTTTCAAATCTCTCCCGACGCCGTGGTAATACTTTATCAGAAACAATAGTGCAATTATTGGAAGATGCAGAACATAAAGAGAAATATGCTCACCAAATTCTGAATTTAAAACAGGATTTAGCTGCAATTTTAGATAAATAGTCTTTGAAAAATGGCGAAATAAATAAAAACCCCATGCTTACACATGAGGTTTTTATTTTATGAATAATGTAGATAAATCAAAGGGCAACTTTTGCTGGGACAGTTACCTCTTGAGTACCCTGAATATTGATAACAACACGGCGGTCTGGTGACAGACACGAGATCAATGTAGAGCGCGCTTTGATATTGTCACATGTTGAGCCGGTAACTGGATTTTCTTTACCACGCCCCTCAGCCTTAATACTGTTTGCAGGAATACCTTTTTCAATCAGATAGTCAACAACGGATTGAGCCCGTTTCTGGGACAGAGGTAAGTTATAGTTTTGGCTACCGATTCGGTCAGTGTAACCAAGAACAACAACATGCCCCTGATTTGGGTCAATTTTACTTAATTGGTTATAGAGTGCATCGAGTTCCTGTTTACCTTCAGCTTTCAATGTTGATTTGTTGAAGTCAAACAGGACATCAGAACGCAGGGTAAAGCTTTTGTTTTCAACAACAGGCATTGGAGCTGGGATTACAGGAGGAGGCGTAGCTTCATCCTGCCCAAAACGGTAAGAAACACCGAGGCTTAGCAGACCATTATTTGGTTTAGGCCCTAAATAAGAGCTGCGATCTTGCGTATATGCATCTGAGCTGCCTTTTCCGCTTTGACCAACTTTTGGTGCCCACTGGTATTCCAGACGAGTTGCAACATTTTTCGTCAATGCATATTCAGCACCGAGAGCGATGAGTGGGGAAATACCAGTACTATTATTTTTCACATAGTTTTTTGTTTTATCTGAGTGGCTGTAATTTGCTGAAGCGTTTGAATGCCACACTATGCCCCCCAGACGAGTATAAGCATCTAAAGAGTCTGTCAGTGGAGCGCTCAATTTCATTGCAAGCTGAATACCCTGGCTTTTGAAACTGGCGTCATTAATCTTAGATTTATAGGTCATTTTCCCCAGCCAATCATAACCTAATTCGAAACCTATGTATGGTGTTGCCTGATAACCAACATAAGCTCCGGCACCCAGAGCATCTTTCTTGTCAGCATTACCTGTCGCTACTTTAGCAGCATCGATATCTTTAAATCCTGTTCTACTGTAGTCGGACCAACCTACCTTAGTACCTGCATACCAAGTATGCTCTTTTGGAGCTGCTTGAGCCACAGTTGTAAAAGTTGCTACTGCCACGGCCACTGCGATAGCTGTCTTCTTCATTGTACGCCTCGTTATCATCCAAATAATAAGTAGTTGGCCTTAAAGTCTTATTGTTGGCCATTGGTTGAAATAATCTGTTAGGTATATGCGCTTAATATCAATAGATAATTCCTGAAATGTGAGTTAAATCAGCATCAGCCTAACTTTGTAGAGTCTACAACGAACTTTAAAACTTACAAGTACATGGTGATTTGTGATACATATTTTTTAAATTAATACCTGTAAGAAATTAAATATTATTAATGATAGCTTATAAGGGTTGTTTATTTAATTGTTTGATTTTTATCATAAATAAAAAAAATTTATTACTAATAGCATGTTTATTTTAAAAAATACTGAGAATAATCTTAAATTCATTCAATGATAGTAAATAGAATGAAACTTTATCCTGTTTTCTACGGGATTATACTGTTCGGATGAGGCTTGAGGGCGCATAATCAGGCCTAGTGTTGTGCCTTTCTGTGCTGCTAATCTCAGTTTTTGTAATCCATATTCAGACAGTTCTGGCAGCCATCCTAATACGATGCAGTAGTTACCACTTGCTAAGGCTTTCTCCATGGCATAGGGTGATGCAATAGGGGTAATTTGGTTTAATTGAACGCTCTTGTCTAAAGGCAAACCCGAATCGACTAACCACTGGCGGCTTAATCTTTTATTAGGCGTTATCCAGAGTAACCACCTGTTTTCATCTCTGGATTGATGTAGCAAAGGAAGTAGGATGTGATTAATCACAGGCCATTGTTCACAATAGCTTAACTCACGGATTGTGCCATTTACTGCTTGTAAGGCGTTTTGCTCAGCCTGACTAAAAGGTTGTAATTTTGTAGATGTAGTGCCCGTTACATTAGTGATCTCGTGTTTGTGAGTTGTACTGTTCTCAGCTTCAATTTTACTCTCAATGAGATACTCCAGAGTGGGTTGAATACGCATAATGTTCCTCACCATGATGCCTGTATATATATACAGTAATTGGTTGTTTGGCTAAAAGCAAGACCATTTTTTTCAAGGCGCTTCGCAAAAATTTATATAAAACAGTTTTTTTCTAATTTAATGATTGGCAGCCAGAAATAGATTGCGTATGGTTTTAATTACTTGTTCTTGTTATTTATTTTGTTAATAACAGACAAGAGAACAGAGCATAAAATATTTAGTCAGGATATAATTCATGGAGTGATAAAAATGTTTTTATCTGGGGCTCGTTTTGATCAATTGAAACACGGCGTATCTTCATTGGGGAAACTTAAAAAGAAATCCCAGTTTGGTGGAATTGGATTATCAATTGATGGAGTCTTGTTCGCCCTGAGTTATGAAGGTGAGCTTTATTTACGAGGGAATAGTTATGCAGAGACGTTATTTAAAGCCAAAGGCATGGAGACGTTTATCTATTCAAAAAGGGGAATTCCTGTGGCTTTGCGTTATTACCGAGTCAGTGAGTCACTTTGGCGGGATCAAAAACAATTATTCGAATATGTTAATTTAGCCTATCAAGATACACTGACAGATATCATTAATAAACAAAGAACACCTCTCAGATTAAAAGACCTTCCTAACCTTGGGATGGCTTTGGAGCGCCAGTTATGGAAAGCAGGAATATCAAAAGTAGAAGAATTGCGGGTGTTAGGAGCAAAAGTAACTTATCTTAAATTACAACAAAATGGAAAGAAGATAAGTGTTAATATCTTACTGGCATTAGCCGGAGCAATAGAAGGCTGCCATGTTGCTGTGTTGCCAGAAAAACTACGCCATGATTTACTTATATGGCATCAAGAATTGGAACATGGTAACTAATATTATTCTATTTTTTCTTAATTTAAGATGACAGATGATAATTGATTTTAAATACAGAAAATATAAGTTATAAAAATAATAAATCCGCCTTCATAGAAGGCGGGATTTATTTAATTGGATTTCTGATTGTTTATTTGCTTTCTTAAATTAACTATTTCCGGTAATAATTCAATTAGCAACCCTACTTGCTGTAATACAAGTTGAACTTTGCTGTTATCAGAAGTTAATTGATTACTTTTTTGTATCAAATGCTCTGAAATCTGATGCAGGAACTCATCATTAACTCTGTCTTGTTGCAATGCAGATTCAACATGGTGGATTGCTTCAGTCAGCAGATCCAGAATGACAGGTTCATTAAGTCTGTCACGATGTGCGCCTAAGGCGGAAATATAACTCAACATGGTATGATTCAGGCAAAGTAAACGAAATGCTGCTTCCTGAGAAATACGATGATGTTTAGGCTCTGATGACATGTTCGAGACAACTGATGCCAGTTCAGCATCGTAATTATGAGCGTTACGGCGAGCAACCCGATATTCCAGACAATTACTTTTTCCTTGATGATATTGCAGCAAGATGGCATTGAGATAATGGCAATTGGCGTTCATTGTACGGGTGATGACTTGTGGCAATTGCCGAAAATTCCAATCAGGCCAGATAAAACTGACTGCCAACAAGGCAATACCACAACCGATCAGGGTATCGACTATTCTGGGTAACGCTACTTCAAAGCCTTCACCCAATAGATTAAAGCTTAATAACACCAATAACGTAATAAATAAAGTCGCATGTGCATACTGGCTACTACGGAAGGCAAAAAATAACACGCCTGAAATGACAATCAGCAATAATTGCCCTTCAATAGAAGGTACAAGATAGAGAATAGGCAGGCCAATCAAAATACCCGCCAGTGTCCCGATAACCCGCAGAGCCAGACGGCGGCGAGTCGCGCTGTAGTTAGGCTGACAGACAAAAAGGCTGGTCAGCAGGATCCAATAACCTCTTTGCATATCAAATAGCTGAATAATGGCATAACCAGTACAAAGCAAAGCAGACATACGTATAGCGTGGCGGAATAGTGCTGATTTGGGTGTCAGATTGCTGAGAAGCCGAAATGAAATATCACGCCACCCCGTTAAGGCCTCATCGGATAATTGCGTCTCTTCTTGTTTATCATTGTACTGTTTGTCATGACACTGCCTGTCATCGCTTTGCTTATTATATTGCGCAATTTCCTGAAAGGTCAGATATTGCTCAGAACTGAGTCCGGCTAGTTGTGCATCAATTGCTCGCAAATTTTTCAGTAAATTACTAAATGCAACGATCTTAGTATCAACTAGTTGTTGGTTTTTTAATTTCTCTAAAGAGATTTCAAGATAGGTGAAAGCATTCTCGAACCGTGAGCTATGCTGATATTGTTTACGCAGGATAATGGATTGTGAAACCTGCTCACAGGCGTGTGCCTGCATGGACAACAATCGCTGGAAACGGAATAGAAGATCGCTGTGGCGCAATGTTTCTCGTAGCTTTTGATACTGAATGTGAGACGAACTGGCACGTTCATGGATATCCTGAACAACAAAATAATAGTGTAGAGTCCTTCGGGTTCCCTGTTGCCCACGGTCTCCTTTCAAACGACTTAATAAAGTTATTTTAGTTTGATTGAGTGTTGATACTAATGTGCTGTTGGCCATAGCAATATCAAACACAGCCTGCTCGTATTCCTCTGCTTCAGCATCAGGGTCAAACAAATTTGTTTTAGCGTGCAGATACACAGAAAGCTGATGATAACAGCGTGCCAGGTTTTCTTGTAACGGGCGGATAGGAAATAGTGCATGCCCTGCTAGTGTCAGCAAATTATACCAAATTGCACCAGTGAGTAATAATAAAGGTTGCTGATACCAGACAGGGAATATCGATGCACCCAGCATAGTATATATTGCAATCAATAAAGCACCGAAAGCGATGGTGGCATAACGCTGTCCTAAAGCACCAAGCAGTATGAAACCACAGGTAGAAATCGCCAGCCCAAGAGTGAAGAACCAAGGGTATGGAAAAAGTAAAGTAATAGAAACAGAAGCAACAAAGAAGGAGACTAAGGTGATGACCAGATTGCGTAAACGACCCACTAAACGATCATCTAAGTCTGTTAATGCGGCGGCGACAACACCTAACGTCAAAGGGATTGTAATCTTGGGTTCTTCTTTCAATAGCCAGGGAACCAGTGTAGTTCCTGTTAGCGCAATAAATATACGAATATAATAGAAAACGTGATTGTTATACAAAAAATGGCGGGAGCTGGAAAAAACAGTTAGCACAAAAAACTCCTAACAACATTTAAGTGAGCAGATAGCTCAACAATTTTCAGGTACGGTGCTATTACAATGGAACTAAAATCAACACAAATTGGTCAACGACTTGCTCGGCATCCTTATAATCGAGTGCGTTTACTGAGTGCTGGCATTGAAGTCAGTGGTGACAAACATCAGTACCTAATTCCATTTAATCAATTAATCGATATTCAGTGTAAGCGAGGGTTTGTCTGGGGGGAACTGGAATTTGAGTTACCGGAAGGGAAAGTCGTTCGTTTACATGGCACTGAATGGCAGCAAACACAGCGTTTTTACCATTATTTATTCAAGGAATGGCAGGCATGGAGCTCTGATATGAGCGGCATCAGCTCAGGCGTTCTGTCTGCTCAGGTAAATAAAATTGATAAAATCCGCCAGCAAGACTATTGGATGAAGACAGAAGATTTATCTCTATTACAGCAACAAATTCATGAAACATTTCAATCTATTCCTTTGCCATTACAAAGACTCAAGGACTTTGCAAGCTGTCGGGAAAATTACCAGACGTGCCTGAACTGGATCAATGAAGGAGAGGAACGGCGAAAGCTCATAAACCAGCAGTGGTCTGAACGCATTCAGGAACGGTATGGTGAATTGTTCCAAATCGCAGAAAATGTACCATTCAATCAATTACAATATCAGGCTGTTATTAATGGTGAAAAATCCATATTAGTTTCGGGAAGTGCGGGAAGCGGAAAGACATCTGTTTTAATTGCCCGGGCAGAGTGGCTATTATTACGCCAGCAGGCGCTTCCTGAGCAGGTTTTATTACTGTCATCCGGGCAGAAATCGGTTGAGGAAATAAATAAACGTCTTCAGTTGTGTTCGGGAACAAAAACGATAAAAGCGAGAACATTCCATGAATTGGCTCTTTGTATCATCCGACAGACAAATAGCAATACACCAAAAAGTAGTGAACTAGAGACTAATACTCAAAAACGCCATGATTTTCTTATTCGAGAATGGCAAAAACAGTGTAATGAAAAAAAAGCACAGGCCAAAGGCTGGCGCGAATGGTTGAATGAAGAGTTAGACTGGCAGTTACCCGATGGAGCATATTGGAATGACAGGCAGGTACAATCCCGTTTATCCAGCCATCTGGATTATTGGTTGGAATTAATGAGAATGCATGGCGGTAGCCAAAAAGAGATGCTGGAACGGGCTTTGCCTGAATATTCAGATATATTCCCAAAACGTATCCGCCTGATGTCACCTTTGTTGAAAGCTTGGAAATCGGCATTAAAAGCAGAAGGAACGCTGGATTTTTATGGGTTGATTCATCAGGCAGTAAATACTCTGCAAAAAGGACGTTTCATTAGCCCGTGGAAGCACATCCTATTAGATAATCTGGAGAATATTTCTCCTTTAAGTATTAAGTTATTAACTACGCTACAAGCGCAGAATAGACAAAGCCATATATTCGCAGTAGGAGATAACTGGCAGGGAGTTTGTCGGTTTAACAGTCTTGAATGGCCTTCAATAAAGACTTTTTCTACTTATTTTGGTGAAAGTGACGAGTGCATTTTAGATACCACTTATCGTTTTAATGAGCGCATTAGTAAAATAATTAATGGAATTGCTCATCTTTTTCACAGCCAAACGAGTGGTTCACTGTGTAGGCTCACCAATCGTAGTTCAATAAAAGGAAATAAAAAATCAGTCATGATTTTGCCCGAAGAACAATTGGAAGCCTTGTTAAACAGGATGAGTGGTTATGTCACCAATCAGGAAACCATTTTCTTATTGGCCCGTTACCATTTTCATAAGCCTGATGTATTGAAGAAAGCGGCAACCCGTTGGCCGAATTTAAATATTAACTTTATGACCATTCACGAATCTTTAGGGCAGCAGGCTGATTACATTATTATTTTAGGGTTACGAAAAGGAAAAGAGGGTTTTCCGGCATCAGAAAAAGAGACAGTGCTGGAGCAGGTTTTACTGCCGAAACCTGAAACATTTTCTGATACACAAGAGCAGCGTCTGTTATATGTTGCATTAACGAGAGCAAAAAAGCAGCTCTGGCTGATACAGGAACCGAAAAATCCATCGGTATTTATTCACCAATTATCTAAATTAGGTGTCCCAGAGCACTGCAAGCCTTAGATTTCCGTGAGAGAATCTGGTTTTCTTTGCTGGTGGCCGTGTTTATTTTAGCCTTTCATCAAGATATCCCTGATAATCAGGTACGTAAATATCGACTTTTTCGGTAAAAAGAGAAGATTTGATAAGGAAATCAGCAGTTGTTCGATTTGTTGCTACAGGGATATTCCAGACTGTGGCCAAACGTAACAGTGCCTTGACATCAGGATCGTGAGGAACGGCATTCAGAGGATCCCAAAAAAAAATTAGAACATCAATTTTTCCTTCAGAAATCAATGCACCAATCTGTTGATCACCTCCCATCGGCCCACTCAATAGGCTGGTAATTGGTAAGCCCGTTTGTTGTTGAAGCAGGTTCCCGGTTGTACCTGTGGCATAGAGCCTGTTTTGTTCTAATAAACGTTTATGTTCATTGACCCAAGACAGAAGAGATTGTTTACAGTGATCATGCGCAATCAGAGCAATACTTTTGGATTCAGTCAGTGTACGGGTTGTTAATTCCATATTAATACCTTCGTGAAAATGTACTATTTACCAATTATTTTAATAACAAAATAATAGAAATAAAGGTGATTGTCATAAACTCTGCAGTAAATGAAACGTATAATTATTGCAGCATAATCATGAGATAGGAGGCGCTATGAGTGATCAATATCTGATAGATATTCTGAAAAAAGTCAGAACAATCGCTCTGGTGGGAGCGAGTGAAAAACCAGATAGACCTAGTTATGAGGTAATGGAATACCTGATTGATCAGGGATATAACGTCATTCCAGTTAGCCCTAAGCTAGCGGGTAAAACATTATTAGGACAGCAAGTTGTGAAGCAGCTAGCTGATATCGAACAGCCAGTTGATATGGTTGATGTCTTTCGTAATGCAACAGCTGCTTATGGTATTGCGGAAGAAGCGATTGCCATCGGAGCAAAAGTGCTTTGGCTGCAAAAAGGGGTAATTAATGATGAGGCGAAATTATTGGCAGAAAATAAGGGATTAGATGTGATTATGGATCGTTGCCCGAAAATTGAGATCCCACGTTTAGGATTAGAAAAATAAAGAAGGCGATGGGGTATCTTTATTTCACCGCCTTTCCTTATCAGTATCGTTTAATTTTTTAAAGGAATGTGTTTAATTTCGTAACCTTGGAGCCAGCAATTGACTGCGGATAGATTCAGCTAACTCATCCAGAGAAGGATGTTCCGGATGATCATCTGATATCTCGTAAGTCAATTGAGCCTCTGCTAAATAGGTGTGGACAGGTTGCCCATCATCACCTTCCATCACAACGTGATACCACGGAGCTGAACGTAAAGTAGCATTAGATGCGATATCATTTTCCTGTGGTTGTTCTAAAGAATATTCGGCATCAATATCTACAACAACACCCAGATAGCCCAACAGGCTATGTCTCACTTGTTGGCCGATACCGAATTTGCTGGCGATCATCATAGTCACCTCCAGAGAAACCTTGCAATGACTCTTATATAAGGGCCGTAAGGTAAATTTCAAGCGCACACCCGGTAACCGGAATCTTGCATTTGAGATGGTATGTGATCACCATCTCATATTTCAGGTTAGCTGTTGTGTATATAAAATACAATACTAAAAGTGGTCTTAGCATACCAAAGTTATTATACCTGATAGTTTTCAATCTATTGCATAACAGAAAATAAATACTTTTCCATCAGGATACTGAAGAGTCACTTTTCGATTTTGTTTGAGGGAGAAAAAGAAATGATAGTTCAAAGTATCACTATTTATGTTTATGGCCGAGTGCAGGGAGTTGGTTTTCGTTATCAGACATACTACTGGGCAAAGAAAAATAAGCTATTAGGATATGTTCGGAATATGAATGATGGTAGTGTCAAAATCGTTGCCTGTGGTAATGAGGAACAAATAGCAGCACTGATACATTGGCTGGAGAAAGGCGGGCCTCCGGGCGCGAAAATTGAACATTTTCAGCCTCAGTTTTGTGAGATAGAAGAAATGACTGATTTCAGCATCCGCCATTGAAGACGGATGACAGATTCAGATACATTTCACTGGTTTTGGTAACCCTGCAATTTTAGTTGCTTGCTTCGCCGGCCCTTTAGGAAACAAGCGATAAAGATAGCGGCTATTACCTTTTTCTTCGCCATGCTTTTGTGATATCGCCTTGACTAACATTCTGATAGCGGGGGAAGTGTTAAATTCCTCATAAAACTCGCGGACAAATCGAACCACCTCCCAATGCTGTTCGGTTAAGATGATATCTTCCTGCTCGGCAAGTAGCGGGGCCATCGCTTCTTCCCAGTCGTTACTGTTTTTAAGATAACCCTGTGCATCAGTTTCGATTTCTCGACCTTCAAATACCAACATAGCTTTTTTAACCACTCGACAATAATGGCTGCAATTTAGCAAAAATCACCTTTATTCCAAAGAAAGATTGCCATAAATGCTGAATAAATGTGCCAACGAACAGTTATGTGAGTGATTTGGCATCAATTGAGCATATAAGTACTTTACATTGGGAACAGTGATGTTTATAGTGCACGACATCGCGGAGGGGTGGCCGAGCGGCTGAAGGCAGCGGTCTTGAAAACCGCCGATGGGAAACCATCCGAGAGTTCGAATCTCTCCTCCTCCGCCACTTACACTTCTAGCAGCATCTCTTAAAGTCTACTTTCCCCAATAAAATCAACGAAAATCCCCAAATAACACTCTATCAACGTCTACTGGCATCTATTGCAATGTACCCCAGTCAGGGGGTATATATAGGGGTAACTTTCTGTACCCCCTAAAAAAATACCCCCATTACTGTGAGGGGGCAAGGATGCTAGAAATATGAAACTAACAGCCCGGCAAGTTGAAACAGTAAAACCCCAAGATAGAGATTTTAAGCTATCGGATGGCGGCGGTTTATACCTGTTGGTAAAGACAACCGGTTCTAATACTACAGCCGTGATCCATATTGTGTCATGATGACTCTCTATCTTCCTAACACCAAGGGAGGTGTCCTATGACCTCACCTGTCAACCTCTGGGAACAGGAGCTACGGGGCGTGCATTCCCGTCTGGCTCCGCTGTTTCACTCTGTCGGCTCTCAACACCGTTGTCTGGATTATCTTCGCGGACTGCTCAGTGATGTAGAGCGCAAAAATGGCTGGCAATTGGCCGAATGGCTGGGCGAACACTCGCCCGATGGCATTCAATATTTTCTGGAACGCGCCCATTGGGATGCGGAGGCGGCCCGCGATATCTTACGCGACTATGTGACTGACCATCTCGGCGATGAGCAAGGTATCCTCATTATTGATGAAACCGGTTTTATTAAAAAAGGAACCCACTCTGCCGGGGTACAGCGTCAATACAGCGGCACCGCTGGACGCATTGAAAACAGTCAGATAGGTGTTTTCCTGTGTTACGCCGGTAAGGGCGACCATGCCTTTCTTGATAGGGCCTTATACCTGCCCGAACAGTGGACTGAGGACCGGCCCCGCTGTACGGCTGCGGGCATCCCTGACGCCGTGAGCTTTGCCACGAAACCCCAACTTGCCCGACACATGCTGGCGCGGGCATTGGATGCTGGCGTGCCCTGTCGCTGGGTGACTGCCGATGCCGTGTATGGGCATGACCGCCGCCTGCGATGCTGGCTGGAGTCCCGGCATCAACCGTTTGTATTAGCGATCCCCAAGAATGAATGGCTTTGGTGGCAAGGCCCGCACGATATCAGGGCGGACGTGATTGCCG
>NZ_CAWNQH010000060.1:0-101378 GCF_963876495.1 Xenorhabdus sp. KJ12.1 | reverse complement strand
GGCGTCTTGCGATGAGTCGTTTTATGATTGAATTTGGTGACCGTTTAGACGGTCACGTTTAATTGGAAATGGCGATTACACAAAATCTTAAACAAGGTCTGACATCGCAGAAAATTTCAACTAACTTGTCCATGGTCCGTTCCTCCCCGGAGTCGTTTTAGGCTTTCACCAAAACTTTGCTCCTGGAACAGGCCTCTCGTCAATTTCTTATCCAGAATTCAGGTTATTTTAATCAAATAGTTATTTTCATTACTCATGCCGTGGTGCGACAGATTAAAAAATGCGCTCACAACTACACCACATATTCAGCAAAGGCAATCATGCTACTGGAAGGTAATCAGTATTTTTACAGACCATTAAGTTTAGCGGGGAGGTATGCCACGTTAATCAATCAATTCCGTGACATATACAGTGCCGACATCGGGTATCAACTTTTATTCGAGCTAATGCCTGACCTGAGGAATATAAAATTTATTCCTCTTTTATTTAAAAAAACGGATCGCCATATTTATTACAATAGTTGTAATAACCAACCATGAATAGCTTTTTTCATACATTATCCTTTTGTATAAGATATCTGGCTGGCAATAGACTGAATTAACTGGTTATAACCCATGGATAAAGTACGTACTAATTGCGCATAGCCATTTTCTGTCTGTTTCAACTCTAAGTTAAATGTCCACTTAATCGTCTCTTTTTGATTAGATAAAACCCAGTATCCCTGAATGACAACCCGACCATCATAGCGCCCATGAAAAGCTGTGATTGTGATATTCAATATGTCAGCATTTTTTTCCAGAAGCTGGTCAGAAACCAGCCTTTGCGGAAAGACCGCGCTCAACTGAGTAGTCAGAATTTGTTGTAACTGCTGTTCCAGCGGGCTAGCCCATAAATGATTCGAAGCATTGACGTAACTAACATCCCCTGTTTGATAAACAATACCCGGTGATGCGAGGTAATCGGCAAGACTGACTTTTTTTATCCATAGTTGAGGTTCATGTTCGATATTTACCCGTTTTACCTCTGAGGATTTTGTGACAATAGGTAGTTGATAATAAGTTTTCTGCGGTTGGCTGCTACATCCTGAAAGTAACATTCCCCCCATCAGTAAGAAACCCGCAGGTATAAAAAATGCCAATCTTAACATCAGTTTTTTCATTAATTACGCGCCTTTTTCGGTTCAGGATCTTGTGTGGCTTCTGCTTCAAATACCAGTGCATTGCTCTTATTGTTCAGGGTCTTCAATATCGGCTGCAATTCACGCAAGACCTGATCCAACCGTTGCATATTATCAACCAGTTTATTGTAAGCCTGTGAACCCGGCTGAATCCCCTGCATACTACGGTTTAATTCATTCAAGGTATTATGCAGATCTTTAGGCAGCCCCTGCGCTTCTTTGCTCGCAAGGATTCGATTTAACTCATCCATAGTCTTCCGCGCAGCCTTAACGGTTTTCTGACTTTCTTCTAATGTTTGTGTTGCCTGAATAAAGAGAGGTTCAATCGGCATTTGATTAATTTTATCTAGAGCCATGGTGACTTTTTGCTGGATCTGAGCCAATCCGCTACTTGTAGTAGGTAAAATCTCATAACCCGCTATTTCTCTCGGGCCTTTCCATGTCTTTTCATCAGAGTAAAAGTCCAGATCGATGAACAGTGCTCCTGTCAGTAAATTGCCGGATTTCAGAGAAGCTCTTAAGCCCCGGGAAATAATTTTTTCCAATTCTTTATCTGTGTAAAAGCCATCACCAATTTCTCTCTCAAACCGTTCAGGCTCCATATGAATTAAGACAGGAATGCGGAAATCATTATCAAGACGTTGCTTGATCCCGTCAGCGTAAAAAGGAACTTTGGCAACTGTACCCACCCGTATACCACGAAACTCGACAGGCGCTCCCGGCTGTAGGCCTCTGATTGAATCAGAGAAGAACAGCAAAAAATCCCTGTGTTCGGTATAAAGTGAGTTCTCTATATTTCTTTCGTTATCGTAAAGCCTAAATATTTCTTTTTCTTGTACCGGTTTGCCTAAATCCCAGCCTTTGGGCACATCAAAACTGACTCCTCCGGCAAATAAAGTGGATAATGCCGCAACTTCAACCCTGACTCCCTGTGATGACACATCAAAAGCCACACCACTGTCTTTCCAGAATCGAATATTGGTTGTTAATAATCCGTCATAAGGGGAATTAATGAAAATCTGATATCTGGCGAGACGGGATTTAGGATCAAAAGTACTTGTTTCTACTGAACCAACACGATAACCCCGAAACAAGACAGGATCACCCGCGGATAATCGCCCTGCTTTTTCACTGGTTAAAATGAGCCGCATACCTTTTGCATCAGGTGAGGCCAATGGTGGTGAATCCAATAATGAAAATTTTCTTTCTTCACTACCTTCGCTACCGGGCTGTAATTCAATAAATACACCCGATAACAATGTACTCAGGCCAGAAACCCCTTCACGACCAATTTGAGGCTTAACGACCCAAAATGCGGTATCTTTATGTAACAGCCTCTCCATCCCATCATTCAGACGAGCTTTGATGATCACTTCACCTAGGCTATCGCTTAATGACACTCTTTCAACCACACCTACATTAACACTGCGACTCTTTATTTTCGTTTTCCCGGCTTCAATACCTTCAGCATTAGAGGTTATCAGTATTACTTCAGGCCCCTGATGGCTAAAGTGATAAAATAGTATCCAGGCACCGATGAGCACAGTAATAATTGGTACGATCCATATAGGTGACCAACTCTTAAGTTTGCTGATCTTGGCTTGAGCCAAAGTTTCTTCTTTATCCGTCACCTTATGATTCCCCACTATTCCGTAACTCAAATTTTTTATTTGCTTTGTCCCATGTCAGGCGCGGATCAAAGGTCATTGATGCAAACATTGTTAAAATCACCACTGAAGCAAACAGTATTGCTCCCGTTGCGGGATAAATACTCATAAACTGCCCCATGCGTACTAATGCCGATAATACTGCGATAACAAAAACATCAATCATTGACCAGCGGCCAACAAATTCCACTATTTCATAAATAAAATGCATAGTTTCAGAGTTGTATCTGCCATGCCTTTTTGCATCCCAGCATAACCAGCAAATAGCGAGCATTTTTAGTAAAGGCACCATAATACTGGCGATAAAAATAACCAGTGCAACAGGATAAGACCCCGTGCTCCAAAGCAAAATAATACCTTCCAGAATGGTTGAATTAATGTCACTTCCTAATGATTGTGTCACCATAATCGGCAACATATTTGCTGGAACATAAAGTATGGCTGATGTAATCAATAGTGCCATTGTCCACTGAAGACTGTAATGACGACGGGCATGGCCCTTTGAGTGGCAACGGGGGCATTGATATTTCTGCGCTGGTAGAATAGCCGTACAGCACTGGCATAGCCTGATCCCCTGAATTAAGCCGGGTTTACCCGTTTGTAGAGGAACACGTATTTTTGGTGCAGATTCTATATCATTCCAGATCCAATACCGATCCAGACATTGAAAGGCTCTGATCTGAAACAGACAAAAAAGACAGTAAGGCAAAAAACTGAGGCCAACCGCAATATCGCCATAAGCCATGAGCTTAACAAAGCTGACTAACACGCCAGCTAAAAATATTTCGGCCATGCACCAGGTTTTCATCTGAAATAAAATGCGCGCCAACTCAATTTTCAGCCGACGTGCCATTTTAATGTTCTGGCATAAAAGGATGATAGAAAGCATGCAGAATGCAGGTACAAGCTGCACAAAGATCAGGAAGAATACCGCTATACTCGAATAATCTTCACTGAACATGGTCTTGGGGATTTCTGTCAGTGTAATTTCACTGACAATCCCCGCAACACTCATACTGACAAAAGGGAACAAGCAGGCGAGGAACAACATAAATAATGCACTGACTGCATAACCTGTCGGTTGATTACGTGGTTCTTTCCACTTTGCAGTCAGCAAAGTATCACATCGTGGACAAACAGCCTTTTTCCCTTCCTCCAAATCAGGCAATGCCACCAGCATATCGCATTGGTGGCATAGAACCAGCCTGTCATTCTGATGATTGTCAGAACACAAAGTGCCTCTCCCATAAACAAAATCAATGCAGCCCTTTATATCATCAGTTTGTCAGATTACCGCAGGTAGCGGTAATCTGTATACTGTCGGATATCACCGGCAAACATTATCCATTTTTCATCATTTCCAGTTCCTGCCAGCGATCAAAAGCTTTCTCTAACGACTGCTCTTTATTTGCCAGATCCTGTAGAACATTTTGTGTGACTTCGTGTGACTGATTGAAAAAATCAGGATCACTGACCTTAGCTTGTAACTGTTCTATTTCCTGCTCTAACGTTTCCAATAATGATGGTAGTTGTTCTAACTCTCTGAGTAAATGGTAACTTATCTTATTATTTGAACGTTTTATGGTTTCTTTAGCTTTAGCCGGTTTATTCTCTGGCTTCTCTTTTTTTGCATAGGATTGACGTAAAGAAACAGTTTGTTCCCTCTGTTGCTGAGCATCGAAATACCCACCAACATAGTTGTTGATTTCACCGTTGCCTTCAAAAATCCAGCATTCCGCCACTGAGTTATCAACAAACTGACGGTCATGGCTTACCAGAATAACAGTACCCGTGTAGCCATCCACTAATTCTTCCAGTAACTCCAGCGTTTCAACGTCAAGGTCATTCGTCGGTTCATCAAGAATAAGCAGGTTGCTGGGCTTCAGGAATAAGCGTGCTAACAACAAACGGTTACGTTCTCCGCCTGAAAGAGCCCGTACAGGTGTCATTGCGCGCGTAGGGTGGAAAAGGAAGTCTTGCAGATAGCCTAAAACATGGCGCGGGCGACCGTTCACCATGACTTCCTGTTTGCCTTCAGCAAGGTTATCCATCACTGTTTTGTCTGGATCAAGCGCAGCACGGTGCTGATCAAAGTAAGCAACCTCCAGTTTTGTACCACAATGAAGCCGCCCACTATCTGCCTTCAAATCCCCCAGCATCAGTTTCAGTAATGTTGTTTTACCGCAACCATTCGGCCCCACTAAGGCAATTTTGTCACCACGCTGAATCTGAGCCGAAAAGTTTTTAACTAACGTTTTGTCACCAATCTGGTAATTAACGTTTTCCAGTTCAAATACAATCTTGCCGGAACGAGTTGCTTCTTCAACCTGCATTCTGGCGCTACCCATAACGTTACGGCGTTCTGAGCGTTCCACTCGTAATGCTTTTAGCGCTCTCACACGGCCTTCATTACGGGTACGACGAGCTTTAATCCCCTGCCTGATCCAGACCTCTTCCTGAGCCAGTTTTTTATCAAATTCCGCATTCTGTAGATCTTCAACCCGTAATGCTTCTTCTTTGCCTTCAAGGTATTTATCATAATTTCCCGGCCAAGACGTCAGTTTTCCGCGATCCAAATCAATAATACGGGTCGCCATACTGCGAATGAATGAACGGTCATGGGAAATAAAAACCAGACTGCCATTAAAGTCTTTCAGGAAATTTTCCAACCACTCAATCGTCTCAATATCCAGATGGTTTGTTGGCTCATCAAGGAAAAGAACTTTGGGGGAACTGACTAAAGCTCTCCCCAAAGCCGCTTTGCGTAACCAGCCTCCGGATAAAGAAGATAATTTCGCCTCCGCAGGTAAAGCCAGCTGCTTTAATACATCACTAATGCGGCTGTCCAGTAACCAGAGGTTACGGGTATCTAACACTTCCTGTAACTCTGCCAGTCGGTTGAGATTTTTCTCACTAGGATCTGTTTCCACCAGTCGTGAAGTATGATGGAATGCCTTAATATACTCCGCCTGCTCTTTGACACCTTCCGCTACAAAATCAAAAACCGTACCTTCTATATCACGAGGCGGATCCTGTTGTAACCGGGCAACAATCAAATCCTGTTCATAAATAACCTGTCCGTCGTCCAGTGGCTGCTCTTTCGCCAACACACGCAGCAGGGTGGATTTTCCTGCACCATTGCGGCCAACCAGACATACTCTTTCATTTTCTTCAATATGTAGCTCAGTATCATCCAATAATGGCGAATCACCGAATGACAGCCAAGCACCAGATAGACTAATCAATGACATAATATTATTTTCCCTCGCCAACGTGACGCAGTAGCCAGCAGTTGTGGATCTGGCGGTTACGGGCAAAATCCTGAGACAGAGTTTTTTCTGTGATATCTTCTGCTACCAGACCTAATTTCTCCAGTTCAGCAAAATCCATTTTAAAACCACGTTTATTATTGGAGAACATTAATGTTCCTCCGCGACGGAGTAAGCGCTTTAATTGCTTCATTAAATCGATATGATCGCGCTGAACATCAAATGTATCTTCCATACGTTTAGAGTTAGAGAATGTTGGAGGATCAATAAAAATCAGATCGAACTGTTCGCGTGTTTGGGCCAGCCAACCCAGACAATCTGCCTGAATCAGACGATGCTGACGACCAGCCAGTCCATTTACCTGTAGGTTTTTCTCCGCCCACTCAAGGTAAGTTCGGGACATATCCACTGTGGTCGTTGAACGTGCTCCCCCCAGTCCGGCATGAACTGTTGCTGATCCGGTATAAGAAAATAGATTGAGGAAATCTTTACCCTGACTCATTTCCCCGAGTTTTTTGCGGGCAATTCGGTGATCAAGGAATAACCCTGTATCCAGATAATCAGTCAGGTTAACCCAGAATTTCGCGCCATATTCATTCACCAAAAAGAATTCTTTCTTTTCGGCAAGTTTTTCATATTGATTTTTGCCTTTCTGGCGCTGGCGGGTTTTCAGAATCAACTGATTGGATTGCAATCCGAGTACATTCATAGTTGCGCTGATGACGTCAAACAAGCGTTGGCGGGCTTTATTGGCATCTACCGATTTAGGCGGAGCATATTCTTGTACGATAACTTTGTCGGCATAACGATCAACGGCGACGTTATATTCCGGCAAATCTGCATCATATAAACGATAGCAATCAATCCCCTGCTGTTTCGCCCATTTACTGAGTTTCTTTTCATTTTTACGCAGACGATTAGCGTAATCCTCAGCAATACCGCCATCCAGTGGCTGAGGTTTGCCTGATGCTTGTTCATTTTGCTGAATCGCATCATTTTTTTGAATAGAATAATTTTTCTGAACACAATCTAAAGGGCCGTTTTTCGCTTTAAACTCGCGCTCAGCACGCAATTGCAGGCAGCTTAACAACTCTGGTGAAGCGCTGAACAGGGATAAGCGCCAACCCGGAAAACGGTTTTTTATGATCCGACCGAATACATTGTGCAAAGCAATCAATGCCGGTTCACTTTCGAGACGCTCTCCATATGGCGGGTTACTTAATACCGTACCTGTTACCCCTTCCTGCAACGGGTTTTCCAGCTTACTCGCATCGCCTTGCTGAAATTCAATCAGCTGCGAAACGCCGGCTCTGCGTGCATTTGAACGCGCCATATCCATAACACGACGATCAATATCCAGCCCCCAAAAACGTGATGAAGTTTCCTGTAACCCTCTACGGAAACGCACCTGTGCCTCAGTGGTGACTTCACGCCAGATAGTTTCATCGAATTTCAGCCACGATGTGAAACCCCAACGCTGGCGGTTTAAACCCGGCGCACAATCGGCAGCCATCATCGCCGCTTCGATCAATAGGGTTCCTGAACCGCACATTGGGTCAACCATCGGTGTTCCCATACTCCAGCCGGAACGCATCACAACTGCGGCAGCCAGATTTTCTTTCAGTGGAGCCTGCCCGGCTAAATCACGATAACCACGAATATGTAGCCCTTCTCCACTCAGATCGAGTGATACGCTTGCTTTTTCTTTATTAAGAAAAACATTAATACGCACATCCGGCTGTTGTTTAGCAACATCAGGGCGCTGCTTTGTTTTCCGCATAAAACAGTCAACAATTGCATCTTTGACTTTCAGTGCACCATATTGTGTATTTCTAATTTCTTCATTTGTCCCACTGAAATGGACTGCGAATGTGCTATCTACTGAAAAAATTTCAGTCCAGTCAATAGACTGGACACCAAGATACAGATCAAGATCGCTATAAACCTTAAATTCATTAAGCGGTAGCAGGATACGGGATGCTAATCTGCTCCAGAGCAGACTTTTATACATCACCCGTTCGTCGCCTTTAAAATGAACCCCACCCTGAGCAATCTTACAAGATTGTGCCCCCAGCGTTTCCAGTTCGTTCTTTAACAGTTCTTCCAGTCCACGTGCCGTGCTGGCAAAGAGAGAGTTCATGTATTATTCACCAAGACTATTATTTACTAAAAAATGTACCACCAAAAAATTGCTGCCATTATAGCTAATACCAGCAACATGTCATAAGATTGCTCGCTTCAGGTAAAAATAAAGGTGAAAAATAGCCTGTGGCGCAGTGTTGAGACACTTATGTACGAAAACTACCGGCAGTTTTCGATGATCAGGAGTGAGTTAAGATTTGATTAAGATTGAAAAAACTGTCAGCCTTTAGCTGATTTTTGGATCTGTGTATTGGGATCAATCATAAAGCCAGATGAATAAATAATCCTTTAAATCGCCTTATCATATATAGGTGCCTGAGTTGGTTCAGTATAAGGCATTAAACGGTCATTCATTATTTTTATCGGATCACAGAAATTCATTACACGATCTCCGAGATCTAATTTTTGCTCTACTAATAAACAAACACTGGCATTTTCACCTGCTTCAGCAACCATAAATAACGCTTCTGTGCCATCTTCCTGTAAACGAACCTGAATCATTTCACCTTGTTCAGGTTTGCTTATCAAAGAACAGATAGAAAAATACCAACTTTTAGGCATCTGTGGTTTCATAAAACGAAAAGCAACCAATCCATTTAAAGCTAATTCAGCCCTGAGTTCTGGTGCAATATTAATACGGCGGGAATATTCTTCGAAAGTATAATAAAGCGCTGCATCATCGACAGAAAAATTAATTTCTTTCATTGTGGTGACATAGGAAGTCAACATTCTGGCAGGAAAACGAGAAC
Organism: Xenorhabdus sp. KJ12.1; assembly: GCF_963876495.1. Lineage (NCBI taxonomy): Bacteria > Pseudomonadati > Pseudomonadota > Gammaproteobacteria > Enterobacterales > Morganellaceae > Xenorhabdus > Xenorhabdus sp. KJ12.1. The sequence continues at coordinate 92,374 of NZ_CAWNQH010000060.1, read as the reverse complement.
GAAAAACCATACCATTAGCAAGATCGAGCATGACACGGTTATGCTCAGTATCAAAATACCAGCGCCATTGATCATCAGGTCTAATTTTCATTGGTTACCCTTTTCTGCTCAAAATAGTTTATTTGTTTAAAAATAAGCACCACCCTAATGGGAATTTTAAAAAGTTGATAAACTTTTAATCTGTCAAACAAAATATAGACGAGTTGAGGGCAGAAATAAACCCCCAACGCCTTTAATACTAATCCTTAAACACTAAATGACAGAAAATATTCAGATATGATTAACAATATCTTTGATTAATTTCGGTCCTTTATAGATAAAACCGGAGAATATCTGAATCAATGAAGCACCTGCTTCCATTTTCTCTCTGGCTGAAACTAATGAATCAATTCCACCGACGCCAATAATGGGGATTTCACCTTTTAATTCCTGAGAAAGACGCCGAATAATTTCTGTACTGCGTAGCTGTACCGGGCGACCGCTTAAACCACCAGCCTGCTGGCAGTGATTTAATCCTTCAATAATCTTTCTATCCAAAGTGGTATTCGTTGCAATGACTCCATCAATTTGATGGCGCATTAAACTATCTGCGATTTCTACTAATTCAGATTCAGTAAGGTCTGGCGAAATTTTTACGGCAACAGGAACATACTTTTGATATTTTTTTTGTAGTTCACTTTGTTTATTTTTAATAGCAGACAGAAGATCATCCAGTGCTTCGCCATACTGTAATGTTCTCAGGCCCGGTGTATTAGGTGAGGAGATATTAATCGTAATATAACCAGCATGGGGATACACTTTATCCATGCAAATTAAATAATCATCTTTACCATTCTCTACCGGAGTATCTTTATTTTTACCAATATTAATTCCGATAATTCCGTCGTATTTTGCTTTCTTAACATTCTCAACCAAATTATCAACGCCGAGATTATTAAAACCCATCCGATTAATAATGCCTTCTGCTTCAACAACACGGAATAATCTCGGTTTATCATTCCCTGCCTGCGGACGTGGAGTTACTGTACCAATTTCAACAAAACCAAAGCCCATTGCACCAAAGGCATCAATGCAATCACCATTTTTATCAAGACCGGCGGCTAAGCCAAGAGGATTCTTAAATGACAACCCCATACAGGTAACAGGTTTAGTAGCAACTGATTGGCGGATGAGGAATTCGAAAGGAGTACCGGTAACAAGTTTGAGCTGGCGAAAAGTAAGCTCATGGGCCTGTTCCGGATCAAGCTGGAACAATGCCTTCTTTAGAAGCGGATAATACATGCAATCTCCTGCGCTGCGAGCATAATGACAGGTTGTGGTGACTGTGAAATAAGCGCGGAGCATCTTAAAGAGATATTGTCAAAATGTAAATGTAACGCAGAAGATATTTATTAATTTCCTCCGGCTTCAGCCGGAGGAAATGTCATTACTCAGTTTTCCAGTGCCTTAGTGATTTTCTCAAATAAATCACCCGACAAGTTTTCCAGTGTTTTCAGTTCTTCTAGCGTTGTACGCATCAGCGCCTGACGTTTTTCATCATAGCGTTTCAGGCGGATTAATGGCTCAATTAGACGTGAAGCCACTTGCGGGTTACGCGTGTTCAGATCAGTCAGAACTTCTTTCAGGAACTGATAACCACGGCCGTCCTCAGCATGGAATGCTACTACGTTATTGGCAAAGAAGGTTCTCAGCAGTGAATAAGTGCGGTTTGGGTTACTCAGGCTGAAAGAGCGATGGTTCATCAAACTACGTACTTTATCAAGTACATCAAATGCCGGGCTGGTTGCCTGAAGCATAAACCATTTATCCATGACCAACCCATCCTGATGCCAGCGTTGATCAAACTCATCCATTAATTGATAACTGCAAGGCAATTCTGCCGCCATTGCCGCAGATAATGCTGCAACAGTATCGGTCATATTATCTGCATGATAATACTGAGTGGCGACTAATTTATCAGCCAGCGCTTGGTCTTCAATAAAGGCTAAATAATGCAGGCAAATATTACGCAATGACCGTTTAGCAATATCCTTATGTTCCACACGATAGGCCCCTGTGTGAATACTATGGTACACAGCCGCAAATTCATCTGCCATTTCGTTTGCCAGACTACGTGTGATGACATCAAGCACTTCATGAATGGCCTGTGGATCAATCACTGTAAACAACTCTGCCACTTCATTTTCAGACGGCAGTGTCAGGATCAGGGCCGTCAGTGCTGGGTCAATATCTTTATCCAGCAATACAGCACGGAATGCATCAATAACATGCATTGGCAATTCTATCGGCTGGGATTGCTGATAACGGGTAACATTCAGTTTTATATAATTAGCTAACAGTGCCTGTGCCGCATCCCAACGAGAAAATTCATTGCGGGCATATTTCATCAGGAAGGTTAGTTGGCTATCACTATATAAATAATCCAGTTTCACTGGTGCAGAGAATTCACGTAATAAAGAAGGCACCGGCTGTGATGGCACATCATCAAATACAAATGTCTGTTCTGCACTGATGACATTCAGAACATGATGCACAGGCTGACCATCCCGGCGCAACGGAATAACACGACCATGTTCATCATATAGTTCAATATCCAGCGGAATGTGCAGAGGCAATTTCTCTTTCTGATCTGCAGTTGGTGGTGTCATCTGACTGACATGCAACAGATACTGCTGTTTTTCCGCATTATATTCATCACGTACTGTCAGTACCGGCGTACCCGATTGACTGTACCAGCGGCGGAATAGTGTCAAATCAACGTTTGAAGCATCCTCCATTGCCTGTACAAAATCATCACAGGTTGCTGCGCTGCCATCATGACGGTGTACATAAAGCTGGATACCAGCCTGAAATTGCTCTTCACCCAGTAAAGTGTGGATCATTCGAATGACTTCTGAGCCTTTTTCATAAACAGTCAGCGTATAGAAGTTATTCATTTCCATCACCTGCTCAGGGCGGATAGGATGCGCCATCGGGCTGGCATCTTCAGCAAACTGAGCTGCACGCATAATACGCACATTGTTAATACGATTCACCGAGCGTGAACCCAAATCAGAACTGAATTCCTGATCACGGAATACGGTCAGCCCCTCTTTCAGGCTTAACTGGAACCAGTCACGGCAGGTGATCCTGTTGCCTGTCCAGTTATGGAAATATTCATGCCCAATTACAGCTTCAATACCAAGATAATCTTTGTCTGTTGCTGTTTCCGTTTTCGCTAAGACATATTTGGAGTTAAAGACATTCAGCCCTTTATTCTCCATTGCCCCCATATTGAAGAAATCAACGGCAACAATCATGTAAATATCAAGATCATATTCCAGACCGAAACGGCTTTCATCCCACTTCATGGAGTTTTTCAGCGACGTCATGGCCCAGCCAGCACGATCCAGATTACCCCGGTCAACAAACAATTCCAGCGCAACTTTACGGCCACTACGGGTAATAAAAGTATCATGCAGGACATCAAAATCCCCTGCGACTAACGCAAACAGATAAGATGGTTTCGGGAATGGATCCTGCCATTTAACCCAATGACGGCCATCACTCAGCTCACCCTGTTCAATACGGTTACCATTGGACAATAAATACGGATAATTGGATTTATCCGCAGTGAGACGAGTGGTAAAACGGGCCAACACATCCGGCCTGTCCAGATAATAAGTGATATTGCGGAAACCTTCAGCTTCACACTGGGTGCACAAAGCATCACCTGATACATACAGCCCTTCAAGTGCACTGTTAGCCGCAGGATTATTTTCATTCACTATCTTCAGGGTAAACTGAGCAGGCAGTTGTTCAATGATTAATTTGCCATCCTGCTCCTGATAATGCTCCCATGCCTTATCATTAATATGGATACTCTTTAATGTCAGGTTTTCTCCATCTAAAATGAGTGGAGTGATATCATTAATCAGACGTTTTACTTGACTGGTTGCTGTTACAGTTGTTTTATCTGCATCCAGTTCAAAATCGAGATCAATATCTGTAATAGTATAGTCTGGCGCTTTATAATCCAGACGATGCTTAATAAGCCGCTGTTGTGTCATAAGAAACCTTTTTTCATTACTTAATGTGAGAAGCTAACGCTGCCACAGAGACTCTATCCTTTCAATCCGGAAATCTCTTTTTTCAGATGTTAATCATTTATTAAATAAAGGTATAAAACCTGTTTTGAGAATATTAGTACTTTTGTGCTACTTGCCATCTCATATTGTATTTAACATGATATCATCTATAAATTGATCAACCTTAATCTGTATTGTCCGAAAAAATATATGCGATTATGTAGCTTTAATAACAGAATAATCACGGTATACTCTTCGGACTTTATCGATTTAGCAGACACAAATGCTCCGCGAGGATGCCTGACGCGCCATGACTTTAGACGCTACCCCGATTATCAAATCACTGCTTGATACTGATGCTTATAAATTTCATATGCAGCAAGCAGTGTACCACCATTACAACGATATTCATGTTGTTGCAGAGTTCCGCTGCCGTGGTGATGAACTACTCGGTAAATACGCCGGGGCATTACGCCAGCAGATTAACATGATGGCTGATCTGACTCTGACAGAACAAGAAGCTGAATATCTGTCTGGTTTACCATTTTTTAAACAAGATTATCTGGATTGGTTCAAAACCTTCCGTTTTAACCCTGAACAAGTAGAAGTTTCTGTTACTGATAAAGGACAGCTTGCTATCAGAATTTCAGGTTTATGGCGTGAAGTGATCTTGTGGGAAGTACCATTGCTTGCCCTGATTAGTGAACTGGTACACCGCGATCGCTCGCCTGAGATTAAGCCTGAAGCGGCAGTCAGCCAGCTTAGAAAATTAATTGAGCTGTTCTATCAGGATGCTGCAGCAGAACATATCGATTTATCGGGTTTCAAACTGATGGATTTCGGCACCCGCCGCCGTTTTTCACACGAAGTGCAATATGCCATTGTTAAGGAACTGAAAGAGAGTTTTCCTTATCTGATTGGAACCAGTAACTACCAGCTGGCACAACAACTTGATCTGGCACCGCTCGGTACGCAGGCTCACGAATGGTTTCAGGCCCATCAGCAAATCAGCCCCGAACTTGCTAACAGCCAGCGTGCTGCATTGCAGACTTGGCTGAATGAGTATCCGAACCAGTTAGGGATTGCCCTGACAGATTGTATCACTATGGATGCTTTTTTACGGGATTTCGATAAACCTTTTGCTGTTGCCTATAACGGACTGCGCCATGATTCCGGTGATCCCGTTGACTGGGGCGAAAAAGCGATTGCTCATTATCTGTCACTGGGTATCGACCCACTGACTAAAACACTGGTATTTTCGGATAGTCTGGACCTGCAAAAATCACTGGCTCTTTATCGTCATTTCCACCAACGAATCAATGTAATGTTCGGCATTGGTACACGTCTGACCTGCAATATTCCAGGGATAAAACCGCTGAATATTGTGATCAAATTGGTTGAATGTAACGGTAAGCCTGTAGCCAAACTGTCTGACAGTCCGGGAAAAACAATCTGTGAAGATGTCGAATTTGTCAACAGATTACGCAGAGCATTTGATATCCCGGAAATGAAAAAAGCCGTGTAATTTTCAGGATAGTTTGTATACACAATGGATTTCAAGATGCATCGCGGCGGCAAGGGAGTAAATCCCCGGGAGCATAGATAACTATGTGACTGCGGTGAACGAACGTAGCCAACAAAGAGGCAACTTGAAAGACGAAGTGTATAGCGATACTTTATCGGCGTAATCACTCTCTTTCTGGTTACGCCGATAAAAAACAACTTTTCCCTTTATTTCCTCCTTAACCCCCTTAATTTCTACTTGTTTCCTGTGAAAGGACAAGTAAGATAAGGAGTCATCGTGCCGTTTGGCACGACTTACAGTAAGTCTAGTTATCTATATTAATTACCTATTATAAAGAAGAGAGAAATTTATGAGCGTAGCGCCTGTAGTCGATGTACTGCAAGGCCGTGTTCCGGTTGGCAGCGAAGTCACCGTCCGCGGCTGGGTACGTACAAGGAGAGATTCTAAAGCTGGTATCTCGTTCCTCGCCGTTTATGACGGTTCCTGCTTTAATCCCTTACAGGCCGTCGTTAATAATAATTTGCCTAATTATCAGGATGAAGTTCTGAACCTCACAACCGGCTGCTCTGTAGAAGTAACCGGTACTGTTGTGGAATCACAGGGTAAAGGCCAGAGTTTCGAATTACAGGCAACCAACATTGTGGTCGTTGGTATGGTGGAAGAGCCTGATACTTATCCGATGGCAGCAAAACGCCACAGTATCGAATATCTGCGTGAAGTCGCTCACCTTCGCCCACGTACTAACCTGATTGGTGCCGTTGCACGTGTTCGTCACACACTGGCGCAAGCACTGCATCGTTTTTACCACGAAAAAGGTTTCTTCTGGGTATCTTCACCTCTGATCACAGCCTCAGATACAGAAGGTGCAGGTGAAATGTTCCGCGTTTCCACTCTGGACATGCAAAACCTGCCATTGACTGATAAAGGTGAAGTTGATTTCAGCAAAGACTTCTTCGGTCGTGAAGCCTTTCTGACTGTATCCGGTCAGTTAAACGGTGAAGCTTATGCCTGTGCATTAAGTAAAGTTTACACCTTCGGACCGACTTTCCGTGCTGAAAATTCCAATACCAGCCGCCATCTGGCCGAATTCTGGATGCTTGAACCAGAAGTTGCTTTCGCTGATCTGAATGATATCGCTAAGCTCGCTGAAGATATGCTGAAATATGTCTTTAAAGTGGCTTTGGAAGAGCGTGCTGATGATCTGGCATTCTTTGCAGAGCGAGTTGACAGTGAAGTTATTACCCGACTGGAAAAATTTGTCGATTCTGACTTTGTCCAGCTGGATTACACAGATGCTATTGAAATTCTGGAAAACTGCGGTCATAAATTCGAAAATCCGGTTTACTGGGGTGTTGATTTGTCATCTGAGCATGAGCGTTATCTGGCAGAGAAGCACTTTGGTGCGCCAGTCATCATGAAGAACTATCCAAAAGACATCAAAGCGTTCTACATGCGTATGAATGAAGATGGTAAAACTGTCGCGGCAATGGATGTTCTGGCACCGGGCATTGGTGAAATCATTGGTGGTTCTCAGCGTGAAGAGCGTCTGGATGTGCTGGATGCGCGTCTGGAAGAGATGGGACTGAATAAAGAAGATTACTGGTGGTATCGTGATCTGCGCCGTTACGGCACAGTACCTCACTCTGGTTTTGGTCTGGGCTTTGAACGTCTGGTGGCTTATGTCACGGGTGTCTCAAACGTACGCGACGTTATCCCATTCCCAAGAACGCCAAGAAACGCAAGTTTCTAATGAATCCGTCCGAAAAATAACCAAAAATCAATCCTGAGAAAAGCCAGCGAAAGTTGGCTTTTTTCATTTTATCGCCAAAATAGTGCAAAAAAAGTTCCTTGACATTTACATTTTGTAATATATTTTTTCAGTTTGTTACTAATTTTGTACTTTTGTAGCATTTTGAGGGTGGATAAAAGCCATAACCAATGGAACACTGAGCGCAGATTAATAAGACACCTGATACCCACAAATAGTTCCAAAAATTTTAGTGTTCTGTTTTCAATGTGTGCCAGATGTCTAAATAACACCAATGAGGGTAATAATAATGAAGCGCAATATTCTTGCAGTGGTAATTCCAACTTTGCTGGTTGCTGGTACAGCAAACGCAGCTGAAATCTTTAACAAAGACGGCAACAAATTGGATCTGTACGGTAAAGTAGACGTTCGTCATCTGTTCGCAGATGAAAGAAGCAATCATAATGATGGCGATAATTCTTACGCTCGTATCGGTATCAAAGGCGAAACTCAGATCTCTGACCAACTGACTGGTTTCGGTCGTTGGGAATACAACATGAAAGCCAATGGTACAGAAAAAGATGGCGGTAACACTGCTACTCGTCTGGCTTTCGCTGGTTTGAAATTCGCTAACTACGGCTCACTGGATTACGGCCGTAACTACGGCGTAAACTACGACGTTAACGCATGGACTGACGTACTGCCAATCTTCGGTGGTGACTCTATGTCCGATTCTGATAGATATATGACTGGCCGTGCAACTGGCCTGTTAACTTACCGTAACACTGACTTCTTTGGTCTAGTTGATGGCCTGAACGTCGCTCTGCAATATCAGGGCCAAAATAGCGGACGCACTAAAAACGAGCGTAAAGACGAAACTAAAGCCAATGGTGACGGCTACGGTATGTCTGCTACTTATGACGTAGGTTACGGCGTTAATGTTGGTGCTTCTTACGCTAACTCTACTCGTGCAAGCGACTGGAATGGCGGTTCAGCTAATGGCCATCGTGCAGAAGCGTGGAACATCGGTGCTAAATACGATGCTAATAACGTATATGTAGCAGCAATGTACGGTGAAACTCGTAATATGGATATGCCTACTTCAGTAAAACATGTAGGTGAAAAGTTTGCTAATAAAACTCAGAACTTCGAGTTTGTTGCACAATATCTGTTCAGCGATTTGGGTCTGAAACCATCTCTGGCTTACGTTCAGTCTAAAGGTAAAGAATTAGGCGAACCACAAAGCAAAGTTAGTGCTGATCTGGTTAAATATGTTTCTGTAGGTTCTTACTACTACTTTAACAAAAACCTGTCTACTTACGTTGATTACAAAATCAACCTGCTGGACAAAAACGAAGGTGGCGATGCAAACGGCCGCAACGTATTCGGTGTTGGTCTGACTTATCAGTTCTAATCACCGCTGATAAACAGTTTAGCGAAAAGCTAAACCATTTATCTCAGAAAAGCAGCGCTCCGGCGCTGCTTTTTGCATTTCATCTCTCTGTTTTTTCAGACTCTTTTCTCCACTCCGTAAACTACTTCACAAGATTTTATTCTTTTTGCTACAAGTGGTTGGCAAATCGATTTCTTAGGGTTACCCTGAGCAGCGTATAATTTATTTCGGGCTTAACTCTCCAAATTTTGGAATAAAAAAATGTTTGAAAAAATCACAGCAGCGCCTGCCGACCCTATTCTTGGTTTAGCTGATAGCTTTAAAGCTGATCCCCGCGAAAATAAAATCAATCTGGGTATCGGTGTCTATAAAGATGAAACCGGTAAAACTCCTGTCCTGACCACCGTTAAAAAAGCAGAAAAATTCCTGCTGGAAAACGAAACCACTAAAAATTATCTGGCAATCAGCGGATTACCAGAGTTTGGTCGTGTGACTCAGGAACTGCTCTTTGGCAACACCAGTGCCATCATTACTGAAAAACGTGCCCGTACCGTACAAAGCCCAGGCGGAACAGGCGCACTGCGTACTGCCGCTGATTTTATTGCCAAGCAAACTAATGCCAAACGTGTTTGGATCAGCAACCCAACCTGGCCAAACCATAAAGGTGTTTTCTCCAGCGCAGGTTTAGAGATCCGCGAATATAACTATTACGACGCAGAAAAACACGCTCTGAATTTCGAAGGCATGCTGGCAAGTCTGTCTGAAGCACAAGCTGGTGATGTTGTTCTATTGCACGGCTGCTGCCACAACCCGACTGGTATCGACCCTACTCCTGAGCAGTGGCAGAAACTGGCAGATTTATCTGCGGCAAATGGCTGGCTGCCTGTATTCGATTTCGCTTATCAGGGTTTTGCTAAAGGTCTGGATGAAGATGCAGAAGGTCTGCGCATTTTTGCCAAAAATCATAATGAATTGATCGTTGCCAGCTCTTACTCCAAAAACTTTGGCCTGTACAATGAGCGTGTTGGTGCCTGTACTATCGTTGCAGCAGATAGCGATACCGCAGAGAAAGCATTCAGCCAGGCTAAATTTATTGTACGTACCAACTATTCTAACCCACCGGCTCATGGTGCTTCTGTTGTTACGACAATTCTGTCCAACGAAGAACTGAAAGCAGAGTGGATTCAGGAACTAGCAACAATGCGTGAGCGCATTCAGCGTATGCGTCAGTTGTTCGTCAACACCTTACAAGAAAAAGGTGCAAAACAAGATTTCAGCTTCATCTGTGCGCAAAATGGTATGTTCTCATTCAGCGGTCTGACTAAAGAACAAGTTGAACGCCTGCGTGAAGAATATGCTGTTTATGCAGTCAGCTCCGGCCGTATTAACGTAGCTGGTTTAACACTGGAGAACATGGTTCCCCTGTGTGAAGCAATTGTTGCTGTACTGTAAGTTGCATTAGTACACACAATCCTATATTGATATTAAAGCCGCTGAAAAGCGGCTTTTTCTTTCCAATTATCTGTAATACTCAGAAATTCTGAGTAAAAAATTATTGGTCAGTTTTGTAAGAATGGATTCGTTTTCCGTTCATGCCCCAACGTTGACATTGGGCCATGACCCGGAATAAATTGATAATCATCCCCCAAAGCCAGAACTTTCTCTTTGATGGATTGGATCAATTCATCATGATTCCCACCCGGAAAATCTGTTCGGCCAATACTGCCTTTGAACAGCACATCTCCCATCGAGATTAATTTATCAGCATGATTGGCAAAAATAATATGCCCCGGAGTATGCCCCGGGCAATGTAAAACAGAAAGCTGAATATTACCAACTTTTACAGTATCCCCATCATCCAGCCAACGTTCAGGGGTAAAAGATGGGCATTCTTCAACGCCAAACATCTGGCATTGAACCTCTAACGCCTCTATCCAGAAAGCGTCACCTTTATGCGGCCCATGCACCGGTACATTAAAATGTTTAGCGATATCAACGGTTGCACCAACATGATCAAAATGACCATGTGTCAGCAAAACTTGGGTTAACTTTACTCCCCGCCTCTCAATCTCAGCGATCAGTTTTTCAGCCTCACCTCCCGGATCAACAATTGCAGCTTCCAGCGTTTCATCGCACCAGATCAACGTACAATTCTGCATCGCAACGGTGACAGGCATTATGTGGTATTTCATTGTATTGTTTACACTCCACAATCAGGACAAATTCTTAATATATTCGTCATCTTTCAAGCCCTTTTACGGTCCACTTGAAATATGAAAGATATAATAAGATTACCACGTCCTGACCGGGCCTGTATCAATATGAATAAAATTACTTTTTGGGTAAAATCCTACTCCACCAGCTTTCATTTTCAATGCGGCTTTACGGATGTGTGATAACTCCATGCCATCAATATGGAAATCCATTGCCTGACCGCGGGTATGGTAACTGTGTTTTGCCACACCTGAACTTGCATGACGCAACATATTATTCGTCTTTAATGAACGATATCCTGAAACTAACTGAACTGGTTTATTTATTCCCATCATCATTTGTAACAGGTAAATTTGATCAAATAATTTTGGATCAATTTTCTTTGTTTCATTTTGGCGATAATCACGGAATAAATAATTCAGTCTAATAAGTTCAGATTTATTATAATGACGCCCGTCAAAAAACTCGGCTTTAATTGTTTCTCCGGTATGGAGATTATCTACCCGTAGGATCCTGGGGCGTGGTGTTGTCAGTGTGGCTAGTGCATGTTGGGGCAATAAACCTAACCCTAATGCAACCATACTTACGCCGAGCCACTTACGGCGGTTATGATCAATATTATTCATATATTGTGCTCTACTGCTTTCTCTGATTCTTAGATAGTTTCAAAAATATATTAACATTTAACACCAATCAATTAACAAAACCGCAACGAACAAAAAAGTAGCTTTTACTATTTTTGTACATTAATGTAAATTTTTTAGTTGATGTTTTTATTCTGACTTACAGAATAGAGTTTTTATACCTATTCAACTTCAAGATGCGTGTTATATCTCCCCACGCTGCGGGGAGATATAAGGACTCACTTCATATTACCCGTTGTAACTTGAAGTTTATCGAGTATATTAAACTGAATTAAAATATTTATATTTAGTTAATGCAAGCTATTAATTTAGTAAATGTGCAATAACTAAAAGAAAAAATCAAAGTGTGGGAGAGATGACAGGTAAAAAAATAGCAGTGAGAATATTCCTCACTGCCAAAATATATTATTAACTTTTTCCATTTATAATTTAACAAAAATAAGAGTATTATTTGGCTACCAAAACCTGAGATATCAGTTCAGATTTTTGTCTGGCATGGCTATCATATTCATAAATATCAGCACGATATTGTGGTTTTCCTTTTTCATCAACCCAGGCTGTCTGGTAATAAAGGAATACCGGGATTCTTTTCGGTATATTCACATATTTTGTTGCCCACGTTTTCAAAGAATTATTGACTTTTCCTTTATTCCAGCCAGCATCACCTAATAACATATTAGCTAATTCAGGTGCTTTATTAACACGGACACAACCTGAACTGACCGCTCTCATTTCACGCTTAAATGAAGCCTGATTTGGTGTATCATGCAAATATATTGCTTCCGAATTTGGCATATTAAACTTGAACCTGCCTAATGAGTTTGTTGGGCCAGGTGCCTGCCGTATCCGGTAAGGGAAATTACCGGGAGTTATGACTCCCCAGTTAATTGAAGAAGGATCGACAACGGCTGCATCACTGCTCCAACTGGAAAATACTGTATAACCACGGCTGCGAAAATAACTGGGGTCACGCATGGCTCTCGGTGCTATATCTTTGCGGGTCATGCTGACAGGAACCGTCCAGGGAGGATTAATCACTACATTATTCAGTTCACTACTCATAATTGGTGTTTTTCGGCTTGGACGCCCAACAACGACTTTAGAACTTAATACCTCTTCGCCATTCAAATAATAAAATAATGAATAATCAGGTATATTCACTAAAATTGCGGTAGGAAGGTTATCAGGAATGATGCGCAACCGTTGCATATTCAATGCCATGATCCTTGCGCGGGTTTTCGGGGTGGTATTTAACCATATTCTTGTCGATTGCCCGATGACTCCATCAGCAGCTAAGCCGTGTAAAGACTGAAAACGCTTTACTGCTGCAACTAACTCTTTGTTATAAAATTTATTCTCAGGGCTAACTATTGAAGATTCTAAAGTACCTGAACGGACCAATATATTTCTCAGCGCAATAACACTCTGGCTACTTTGCCCCGGCCTTAATGTTTCTTTCATTGAAAATTCAGACCACGGCTGTTTGTCCTTCAATTGTTTTAGCATCTCATTACGCATCTGTTCGTACATAGAATGGTTAGGTGATAATGACGAAATGTAATTGCTGAGATTATTATTCTTAACGTGCTGTTGCCACTTTTCAATTAAACTATTCGGGGGTAAATCGATTTTATATGGAGTTTTACCATATAACCATGAATCCCCTTTATTATGAATGTTATTAATATAGTGAAGATAACCTAACATAGCATCAGATAGAATAATATCCCGTCCCATTTCACTTAACTCGGGTGAATTAAGTTGTATCATCCATTTACCAAATTGAGGCTGAAACCCGGCTAACGACAAATCAAACAATTGATCTTTAAAATTTTGTATGGCTGTTTCATCCCGCCATAACGGTTTCATATTATTTACTGAATATAATCGTGATAATTGTTGATAATATATCGGTTTTACTTGTTTAGGTAATAATTCTAGTAACTGAACTTTATTTTCTTCCGGAGAACTTGATAAAGACACAGGAGCCATTTGAGTAGAAGTGACATCAGTATCTACTTTTTTTTGCCCCCATGATAATGGCTGGGCATCATTTGCTATCAATACGTTTTGTTGACTTGCAAAGGCTCCCTCTGATACTACTAAAATACTACAGATAAAAGAAACTTTTAGTAACCTTACCGTATTCTTTGCCATAAGAGTTCACCTCGCTTTTATGTATACCCCTTTTTCGTAGTGACGAGTTTACCGACTGTATTTATCAGCCATGAAACCACACATGAAATTTACTGGGTATATTTGGCTATCCAATGACTTATTCTAATTATCGGCAGACCAATGTTATCAGAAGAGAATAGTAGTAATTATATACATAATTACTTATTAAGACAGAAAGCCCCCAAATTATATCCAATTACATGAACTAAAAGAAAATTATTGTTATAATAAATTAACTTATATTAGTTATAAAAAAGAAAAGGCACTCAAAGTGCCTTTAATAATAAATAAACATGATAAATGTTTCAATTAATATTCTGAGTTAATAACGACTTCTTCTCCAAATTTTCCTGCTTTAGGTAAAGGCTGATAGGAGGAATTTGATGCTCTCAAGATACGAATACCACGAATATTTAATTCACGAGCTGCGGCAATATCAGCATCAGCATCGCCATAATAGATTTTCAGGTTATGATCTCTCATCCAACTGATTTTATTATTTTTGCCGGGATCATCTCCTGCAAAGATAACAGCATTCATTTTATCGGCTGGGATATGAAGGTCTTCTTGTAAATATTTAGTGACTGTTTCTGTTTTAGTTCTGGTACGGCCAGTAATGAAATAAATGTCATCACCGCGTTTCAGGTGCATCTGAACCAAATCGATGCCAACCTGTTTCGGCATACTGAATTTATCCCATTCGTTGTTCATTTTCTCCCAAAATTCCGGGTTTTTCAGGTAGCTATTATCATTCGGCGAATATTCCAGTTGACCTCGATAAAATCCTGGACTGGAAAACAGTACTGTATCATCTATATCGAATCCCACAGACATGGGGGGTTTACTTTGCAAACTTTTTTCAATCTGCTCCACTGAAACCCAGTGTACCGCCTGACGTTGGGAAAGCTCTACTGTAGTGACCCCTGAGCTGACTTGTTCCGGTACTTGTACTTTTGCCTGAGCAGTACTACTTAAACCAACAGCAAGGGCAATTGCACTAAATGCTAACACTACTTTACGCATTGTTTTTCCTTCTTCTCATCCTGATCACAATGGGAGGGAATGATAAGCACTCTTATTTCAAGAAAATGAGATTTAATGCACATATTTCAAAACGTGATTATTATCTTCATAAATTAAAAAGCCGTCATATAATCAATGACGGCTTTAACTTACTCACTCAGAGAGAAATTATTTTCAGAATATCGCCTGAGCCTGTTCCTGCCGCTGTTCAATAGCCGGAGTTTCCTGCCCAAAGCCACGTAAACCAACAACATGCACATGTTCCTGATTATTAAAGATCTTACGTACTAATTTATACGTAGTTCCTTTCTCCGGACTGATATTTTCCGGTGCGGCAATAATCAGCTGCATCTGTAAGCGTTCACATAATTCAAACAGTGTGGCGATAGATTTCGCATCCAGACGCGCTGCTTCATCAAGGAATAGCAAACGACATGGGGAAATATCTTTGCCACGCAGACGACGGGATTCCTCTTCCCAGCTCTGCACTACCATAACCAGAATCGACATCCCTGTACCAATGGCCTCACCCGTGGAAAGCGCTCCACTTTCCGCTTTTAGCCAGCCATCTGAGCCACGGTTCACCTCAACGTCTAATTCAAGGTAATTACGATAATCCAGTAATTCTTCACCAATTGTCTGAGGTAAACGCTGCCCCATATCAATTTGTGGATTTAAGCGCTGATAAAGTTTGGCCATTGCTTCTGAGAAGGTCAAACGCTGGCTATTAAACAGATCCTGATGTTGTTCCTGTTGTTCAGACAACACATCCAGTAAAACAGCGTGGCTTTCACGTATATTCACATTCAGGCGCACACCGCCTACCTGACCGAAGGAGACCATTTGTAATCCCTGATTCAGCATTCTGATACGGTTCTGCTCACGCTGAATAGTCTTACGGATGATATTAGCCACACTCTTAGAACTGATCGCCAGTTTTTGCTCACGTGCCGTTAACTCTTCGGTTAAACGCGCAAGTTCGATTTCCATCTGCTCAATCGCATCAACCGGATCATCAGTACGGATAATATCCTGACGGATCCGCTCACGCAGATGCTGATAAACAGCCACAAAGAACTGAATCTTACGCTCAGGACGTTTTGGATCTTCAGACAGACGCAACGCATCACGTAAATGTTCATTATCTGCTACGGCAAGACGCAGGGCACCCAGTGCTTTATCCGACATTGAACGTAGTGCATCAGCATCCATGTAAGCCAGTTCACGGCGATGAAGACGGCGTTCAACACCATTATCTTTCACCATCCGCATCACAGCACACCAACCTGCTTTAGAGGATACAACCTGCTCACGTTTCTGATAATAATCACGTTCTGATTTGCGCAGTTTCTTCTGGAGGTTTTCCATTTCCACCTCACAGAATGCGATCTGCTTCTCAAGCTGATTGACTCGGGAACGATTGGCCTGTACTGCGGCATGAAGCTGATCACGGCGTTCACGGGCACGATTTTCCGCATTAGCGTCAGCCTGAACACCGATATCTTTCATCTCCTGTTCTAGTTCTTTCAACATATCCTGCTTGGTGTCATAAGAACTCTTCAGGGAAGCCAGAACCTGACTAAACTGAGCACTTTGTGATTGCTGCTGACGAAGTTGCTCACGGGCACGGCTGCGGTCAGATTCTGCGTGTTCAAGACGCTGACGCAATTTATCGTTCAGGTCACTATTTTCACTGAGCATTCCGGCTGAATCGCTGTAACTGAAATGCACACGGCGCTGTACAACTTCAGTCAGGGCAAACGCCTGTTGTTTGGCTTTGATTTGACTGTGTTTCGCCATTTCATAATCCCGCTGCAATTGCTCATGCTGGCGAGGATCACTTTGTAAAACCGATACCATCGGTTCAAGTTTATTCAGGGTATTGCCATGCTGTTGCAGGAAACGAGCCGCATCCTGTGCTTCGCTCATTTCTTCACGTACAGCTTCCACCCGATCAGTCAGGGTTTCATCCAGCAAAATCGTAATTTGTGGGATCAACCGATTGAGTACAGACAGGCTCTCTTTTACCTGAACCAGTTTTTGTTGATTCTGTTGTGTGCGGGACTCAAATTGTGACAGTTCTCGCTCCAGCTCTGTTCTCCGATAGTTCAGAGTACGGATTTCCAATTCCGGATCGCTATCAAATGCCACCGATAAGTGTTTACCGACAAAACGGCTGAAGGCCTGATGTGCACGCTGGATTTTCTGCACATCAAATGAGAGTGTTGCATAACGCTCTGCCAGCGTATCACGCTCCAGACTGAGCGCTTCCAGACGATTTTCTCTTGCCGCTCGCCCGAACAAAGGGACTTCAGGATAGCGGGAATAACGCCACTGACGATCAGAGGATTTAACCAGAACAGCATTTTCCTGCTCTTCAAAATCAAACACACTATCATCAAACGATTGTGGATCTCCTTCGATCAGGTAGAGATCTTCCGGACAGTCCTCTAATGCTTCCAGATGTGGGCGTACCAATGAAAGATCCGGTACAACAATCGCATGACGTGCTGAGCCGTAGAGCGCAGAGAAATAAGGTGCATCATCAATGGTGATGTCGTCATAAATTTCTGACAACAAAACCCCACCGAAACGTTCCGCCAGAGCCAGCAAACGGCTGTCTTCCGCCCCACTTGGCTGGCTCAGCCGTTCAATCTGTTTTTCCAGTTCACGTTTCTGTGTCGAGACATTATCACGTTCAACAGTGATTTCACGTTCCTGCTCCAGCAATTGCTGCATATATTCCGTGACATCATTGCTGTTTTCAAAATTCTCACCGCTCTGCTCGCAAAGCTGGTCCAGTGTTTCCTGTGCTGCCAACCAGACTGGCGCACGGGTAGTCAGCGCCTGTATTTTCTGTTTAAGTTGTTCGAGTTCCTGACGCACCTGCATGCGAGATTCACCGCTTTCATTAGCAGTCAGGTTTAATTCTTCCAGCTGAGCTTCTAACTCACCCTGCAACATTTCCAAATCTTCTGGCTGATATTGCTGCTGATGACGCTTACAGAATTCTTCCAGCATGCGTTCTGCATTTTGCTGGCTGTTAAGACGCTGTTCCAGCTCAGCCAACTGAATACGTAGCGGTTGAACACGATCTGACAGATGGCGCTGAGATGACCATTCACGTAAAACTTCACGGGCACTGTGCCATGCTTCACTACGGCTGACCTCACCAACAATATTTTTCACCAACTGATAAGCCTGCTCAAACTGACTATGAGCAGCATCAGCCACACTGAGTTTTTGTTCCAGTGCTAACAGTGTTTCGGTTGCCTGTTGTTCTTTGGCCTGATAAGTTTCCTGCCATTCATCAGCATTCTCTGCCGATAACTCAGGAAGCTGACAAAGCTCACGAGCTCGCTCCAGCGCTTGCAGTGCCTGTTGATACTGAATAGCGCGGGTCTGCTGAACATCCAGTGCCTGCTGATAATCAGCAAGCTGGCTTTTTAATTCATCAACTTCCTGTTCTGCGGCCTCAGAAGCAACTTCATATTCCACCTGCATCTCTTTCGCTTCTTCAACGACTTCGGTCTGTTCTTCCAATCGATAAGTCAGCTCTTCGATATCAGCCTGATAACGATCAATTTTTTCCTGCTGACGCATGGCTGTCTGAACCAGATTCAAATGATCGCTGGCTGCCTGATAATCCATTTCCAGATCAGAGGATGCGCCATTTTGTTCTGTCAGTTCCCGCGCCATTTCTACATGGCGGTATTGTTCCGCCACTAACTGCCGCCGGCTGCCAAACAGTTCTCTGCGTAAAGCCAGCGCTTCATCCAGATGAATGCGACGTTCATTGGCATGGCGCATATAGTCAGCAGAAACATAAGCTGTCGCTTCGGTAATAAGGTGCTTAAACAGGTCACGGTCAGATTGAGTGACGCGGATAGCTTCCAGTGTGATACGGTTTTCACGCAGAGCGGCTTCCATATCCTGGAATGCTTTTCTGACTCCGCTATTTTCTGGTAATAGGTAGTCACGCAATGAACGTGTAATCGCGCTGGAAATACCACCATACAACGATGCTTCTATCAGGCGATAAAACTTGCTGCGATCACTGGCAGAACGTAAGCGTTTCGGGATCACCCCCAAATCAAACATCAGGGCATGGTAATCAGTGATGGAATTAAATTGTTTGAACTGAACACCATCCATTTCTTCGACGCGCTCTTTCAGTTCATTCAGTGGCAGAACCCGCGCCTGACGCTCGTTGATGTTTTCAGTCAATAGTTGTGTTGGCTGTATTGAAGCAGGGACACCCTGAATCATAAAGGGCTTGATATCAACTTTTCGATCTCGCCCTGCGATTTGTTGTAAACGTACACCAGCAATAATTCTCTGGTGGCGGGAATTGACCACGTCCAGCATAGAATAGCAGACACCTGCCCGCAGTTTACCGTGCAGGCCTTTATCACGGGAGCCACTGGTTGCACCTGCTTCCGTCGTATTACGGAAATGCAGTAGTGTTAAATCCGGAATTAATGCGGTGACAAATGCCGCCATCGTTGTGGATTTACCTGCGCCGTTACCGCCGGATAAAGTCGTTACCAGTTCATCAAGATCAAATGTTCTGGCAAAAAAACCGTTCCAGTTAACGAGTGTCAGTGAGCGAAATTTACCGCGTTCAATCATGACTGTTCATCCTCCGCACCTGCAGCTGAATCCGTTGGTGCTTCTTCGTGTTCATTACCTTCCTGCGATAAACTGCTCTCCACTGGCATTGCTTCTCCATCACGGATCATCCGTAACTGAGCTTCACGTGGATCATCACCGCTACGTACATCTGCACCGAAACGAAATACCGCTTCGGTAATCATAAATTTATTGCTGTCATTTTGTAGGAAATAGGCCATCCCCAAACGACGCAGGCGGTTCAAGGAAGTGCGTACTTTTTCCTGTAGTTTTTGTTTATCCAAATCTGAACCGGTTGAACGCTGATTCACCAATTTCATCAGTCTGTTTTCATCAGCCAGTGACAACAGCTCTTCATGCAGTTCCTGAAAAGTGAATATTCCCTGATTAGATAAGCGCTCCGGGCTGAGATAGAGGTAACACAGAATTTTACCCACCATCATGTCCAGCTCAGATAAAACAGAGCGGGAGATCAGCGTATTTGAACGCGGCCGCAGGTAGAAAAAACCTTCTGGTGCACGGATCAATTCGACGTTATAACGCGAGTAAAATGTTTCCAGCTCTTCCTGAAAATCCATCAGAAAAGCGTGATTATCAAGATCATCCATTCCAATATGACGCCCTGAACGAAGCTGGCTGTCTAATTCTGGGAAAAGTGTGTTGGATAATGCCTGAGCCAGTTTAACTGGCATAAATTGTTCAATATGTGTCGATGACATGTGCCTGCACCTTGGCTCCGTAATCATTAATCGCTAACCATTCCGCTGGCAACCCAGAGAAATCTGCTTCTGCAACGCCCAGTCGTACTGCCTGATCCACCAGAATACGTGCAACATCAAAATGACGTTTTTGTGGATATTTGGCAAGGTAATCACGCAATACAGCGCCCAAATCCAGAGGGAGTTTAGCCTGTTGGTAAATTGCCAGTGCCTGTTCTACCATTTCCGCCAGTTGCTCGTGAATTTCATTAAATTCTTCGTATTCCATTTCTGGTGGCAATTCACCCATGACTTCTTCACTGCGTAATGTCAGTTCTTCATCACGCATATCCAGCAGACGCTCTGCACTGGCAACATTCAGCACCCACGGGTTATCAAAGTAATTCTGGATAGATTGGCGGAGACGCTGGGCAAAAATGCGGTTCTTATCCATATCAATCGCTGTCCGGATGAACTTGTGGACATGTCGGTCGTAACCGATCCAGAGATCGATGGATTGCTGTCCCCAGCTAATAATGCGGTCAAGTTTATTTTGTAGATCAAAAACCAGCTTATCCACCAGTTCAGAACCGCCACTCATCATGTTGGCATCTTGGATCCGCAGCAGATTAGCCTGTAATTTATCGCCCGCTGCCTCCAGAGTATCCTGAAGCTCCCGCAGAGTTCCGGAGGTTTCGGACAATAATTGCTCACAATTTGCTATAGCAGCCTGCCAGTCCTGATTGAGCAAGGCTGCAATATCTGATTTTACACTGTCTTGCTGCTCATCCATGATGCGCTGTGACAGATCAATACTGTCAAAAATTTCAGCCACCGAATATTTAAGAGGAGCAAATACATTGCGATGCCAGTGAAATTCATCACCACCTTCTTCAGCCGCTTCGGCCGCACGATGTAGTTCATTGGCAACAATGGAAAGCTGCATAGAAAGACGCAACGTGGAAAATTCACGCTGACGGATATAATAGTCGCTAATACCAATGCCTAATGGGGTTAAACGATAGATAGCGCTACCATCCGCCAGTTCACTGGTAAAACGGTTAAGTAGCTTTTGCCTTACCATATCGTTAATTGCATTATTTGCCCTGACCGCCACGGCTTCTGAAGTCTGCTCAAAACCTTTACAAACTTCCCGGAAAGCATCAATCAGCTCTCCTTCGCTCATTTCGCCATCAAGACGTTCATTGTTCAGTACGGCAATTGCCATTAAAAAAGCCAACCGCTCCGGTGGCAACGAAATGGAAAAATCATTCTTTCTGGCCCAGGACACAAGTTCAGGAACAGTCTGGGAATATTCACTCATAATTCGCTCTTTAAGGTAGGCTTGCGTGCTGTCACATGAATATAGCGCCCAAGGCTAATATAAGGCTCTTGTCTACAATAACGCTGTTCAAGCTCAAGCAGCGCCGGAAAATCTGTATTTTGCAATTGGCGGCTTTGCAGGTAGTCGTGAAAGACCCTGACTCCGGTTTTACCCACTATTTCCATATTAAGTTCAGTGAGCCATTGATATACCTGTTCAGGTATTAATGGATTCTGTGGCGACAGGGAACGTTTCCGGCGACGCTGAATATTTGGCGTTGCTAAATGAAAATTACCCAGAATGGCATTGCGCATAACCAACCCATTAGCATTATAAAACATTAATGAGAGCGCACCACCGGGCGTAATAATATCACCCAATATTTCTATCACATCTTTTTGATCGGTGATCCATTCCAATACCGCATGGAATAGGATTAGATCAACAGGCTGAGTAATATGTTGATGAATATCCTGTACCGGGCTCTGAATAAACTGCATCTTCTGAAGAACTCCCCGCTCTTCAGCGTTACTTTTTGCCCGTTGGATCATTTCTTCGGAAAGGTCACATAATATAACCTGATGGCCTAATTCAGCGAGCTGACAGGCCATATTCCCTTCACCGCCCCCTGCATCCAAAATACGCAAAGATCGTTGAGGCAAATGATTCAGCAATTCTTCGATATCCTGCCAGACAACGGCTTGTCTGATTTTACCTTTGGTGGTGCCGTAAATATTACGCGAAAATTTGTCTGCAATATCATCGAAATTGCGATCCCGCATGAAAAAACGCCTCATTAATAAACTAAGCTTTATGTATCTATTGATGTATTTATAGGGTCTATTCAGTATATACACTTCGTCTTTCAAGTTGCCTCTTTGTTAGCTGCGCTCACTCACCCCGGTCACATAGTTATCTATGCTCCTGGAGATGAGCTCCCTTGCCGCCGCGATGCATCTTGAAATCCATTGTGTATAGATAGTGCCTAGTGCTATTTTTACTACCGTTATTCTGGCACAGTAATCGGTAAATTCACTACTTTTACCCTTGAATTTACCCCTGTGCGGTGATAATTCAATCAGATTAAGGCCAGTTGATGCTATTTCTGCTAAAAAAATACGTTGGTGCGCTATTAATGCCGCTCCCTTTAATCATTTTAATCGCTTTCGTCGCTTTATTCCTGCTGTGGTTTACCCGATGGCAAAAAACAGGGAAAACAATTCTTTCACTAAGCTGGCTTACCCTGCTTTTATTGAGTTTACAGCCTGTTGCAGATAACTTACTACTCCCTGTCGAAGGAAAATATACTCAACGTTACGAGCCAGATGCGATACACGCACCTGCGGTAAAATACATTGTTGTTCTTGGCGGCGGCTTCACTTATAACCCCAAATGGGCACCCAGTGCCAACCTTATCAGCAATAGCCTGCCCAGAGTAACCGAAGGTATTCGCTTATACCGCCTTAACCCCGGCGCTAAAATGATTTTTACCGGTGGTAAGGGGGTTAATTCAATCAGCAGTGCTGAAATCGCGGCTATGGTAGCACAATCACTGGGGGTTCCTGTAGCTGACACGATAGCATTAAAAAATCCGCTGGATACAGAGGAAGAAGCAGCCGAAGTCGAAAAGGTTATTGGCCAGCAACCTTTTATTCTGGTTACATCCGCAAACCATATGGCCCGTTCACTGAAATTCTTTGAACAACGTAGTATGCACCCTATTCCCGGCCCGGCAAATCAGCTAGCAGTCACAACGCCACTGTATAACTGGGAAAAATATATTCCGTCACCCCATTATTTTTCTCACACGGAGCGGGCATGGTATGAAACTCTGGGTAGTATCTGGCAGGCAATTAAACCTTCCGGTACAGATAAAAATGAAAAGAGTGAGAGTAGGAATTAATTATACGGGTTGTTGCTGAGTAGTCGGAAAAAATTAGGCGAACTTAATCGCCTAATTGCTATTACTCTGTTTTGTTATTTTTTGTATCAGGCCGCAAAAGTTTTTCTGACTGCTTCCAAATCTTCCGGTGTGTCGACCCCAGCTCCCGGAGCCTGTAATGCCTTCGCTACATGAATTTTTTCCCCATACCAAAGTACTCGTAATTGTTCGAGCATTTCGATATTTTCCAGTGGGCTGGGTTCCCACTGCACATAGCGGCGTATAAACCCGGCTCTGTATGCATAAATCCCAATATGACGCAGGAAATTATCCCCGATAGTCTCTTTGGAGTGCATAAAACGATCCCGCTCCCACGGAATAGTTGCACGAGAAAAATAGAGCGCATAACCCTGTGCATCCATAACCACTTTTACGGCATTCGGATTAAAGGCTTCTTCTGCATTCTGGATTTGAACAGCAAGTGTTGCCATACCGGCATCACTCCCCGCCAGATTATCAGCAACCTGTTTGATGATTTGCTCAGGAATAAGAGGCTCATCACCCTGAACATTGACAATAATCTCATCATCAGCGAATTGGTATTTATCAATAACCTCTGCCAGACGCTCTGTGCCTGAATGATGATTTTCACTGGTCATACAGGCTTCACCACCCGCAGCAGTGACTGCATCAAAAACAGCCTGATTATCTGTGGCTACAATCACGCGACTGGCACCGGAACGGATAGCACGCTCCATAACCCGCACAATCATCGGCTTACCATGAATATCAGCCAACGGCTTTCCGGGCAGGCGGGATGAAGCAAAACGTGCGGGGATAATGACTGTAAACATAAATTATTTCTTTTCCTCTGTTGGTAAAGCACGTGCTTCATGCTCCAGCAGCACAGGAATACCATCACGGAAAGGAAAAGCGAGACGGTCAATTTTACAAATCAGCTCAAAATTTTCTTTATCGTAGCTGAGTTTGCCATGACATACCGGACAAGCGATGATTTCGAGTAAACGGTGATCCATACATCCCCCAAATGACGGGTTTTTGAAGTTTAATGTGGCTCAGAATACCACAAGCGATGTATCACCGTTAACTCTGTTGTTTTATTTAATATTTGCCTGACGTTACGGCGTTACCGGCAATATTCTGAGCTTCATGAAATAAAAGACACAAATCCGAGAATAACTGCCGTTATGTTTTTCCCTTTATCGGCTGAGGGATTAAGCCACAAATTTCATCCAGAAACTTTTCCTCCTGAGCTTCCGGAAAGTAAGCTGATACCGGTAAATACCACCAATTATCCTGCGCAAACCGGCCACATTTGACAGCATCTTTTTCCGTCATCAGTAAATTCTGCCCAGTATTGGTTAAAGCTAATAGCTGTACCTTTTCATAAGCCTGATGATCAGCAAATGCATGTGTCGCCTGCAAATCTACGCCTAATTGCTGCAATGCAGCAAAAAAACGAGGTGGATGACCAATCCCCGCCATTGCAACTGCATTGGGAATACCGCTGATTTTTCGCTTTTCTCCGGTCAGGAGATTAACGGCCATTTCTCCTTTTAACGTCATCGGTAATTCACCAGTTTCTGCTGTTCCACCGTTAACGATAATGGTATTTACAGTATTTAATCGCCCTGAAAGCTCCCGCATCGGCCCTGCCGGTAACCAATAACCATTACCGAAACGGCGAGCACCATCAATCACAACGATTTCATAATCACGCCGCAAAGCATAATGTTGAAGGCCGTCATCTGTGATAACAATATCAAGGGAGGAATGCGCCAATAGTTTTTTGACTGCATCAATGCGTTTTGGCGCAACTGCAACTGGGGCACCTGTGCGGCGATGAATTAAAACCGGCTCATCACCTGCCTGACCAGTAGTTACCTCATCCGTTACCAGCAAAGGGTAATGTTCAGATTTCCCGCCATAACCACGGGAAACAACACCTACTCTATAACCTTTCTGCTGTAAATGTTCCACCAGCCAGATAACTACCGGTGTTTTTCCATTGCCTCCGGCAGTTAAATTACCGACGACGACAACAGGAACGGAGGCTTTCCATGAACGGAATAACCCTGACTTATAGCCCAGCTTACGTAAGCCACTCACCAGCCCATAAAGGGCTGATAGTGGTAATAACAGGATATAGAGCCATGAACGACCCGACCAAATGTGCTCAATCATAGGCCAAACTGCATTCGATGAAGCTGAGCATATGCACCATTTTTCTCCAACAGAACGGTATGATTGCCTCTCTCAATAATATTGCCATCTTCAATAACAATAATTTCATCAGCACTTTCAATAGTAGAAAGGCGGTGTGCAATTACCAGAGAAGTTCTGTTTTTCTGCAATTCATCCAGTGCAGCCTGAATCGCGCGTTCAGATTCCGTATCCAGTGCCGAAGTTGCCTCATCCAAAATCAAGATAGGAGAATCACGCAGTAAAGCACGGGCAATGGCAATACGCTGGCGTTGCCCACCAGAAAGCAGGACGCCATTCTCGCCAATCATAGTATCAAGGCCGTTATCCAGTTTCTTGATAAAGTCCATTGCGTAAGCCATTTCTGCCGCACGTTCAATTTCTTCACGACTGAACTGGCCTTCGCTGGCATAAGCTATGTTGTTAGCCACGGTATCATTGAACAAATGTACGTTTTGCGATACCAGCGCTATCTGATTACGTAAAGAAGATAATGTATACTCACGTAAATCATGACCATCCAGCGAAATACTTCCTTCACTGACGTCATAAAAACGGGTCAGAAGATTGGCAATTGTTGATTTACCCGAACCAGAACGCCCGACCAAAGCAATAGTTTTGCCTGCCGGAATTTCCATAGAAATATTTTTCAGCGCAGGATTATCTTTGGTTGGATAACAGAAAGTCACATCACGGAATTCAAGATCACCTTTCGCTTTTTTAATTTCACGCTTTCCGTCATCTTTTTCCTGCTCCATATCCAGAATAGTGAATAACGTCTGGCAGGCTGCCATACCACGCTGGAATTGTGCATTAACGTTAGTCAGTGATTTCAGCGGGCGCATTAAAGCAATCATGGATGAGAATACAACTGTAATTTTACCCGCAGTCAGTGCGCCCATAATTTCCGGAAAGCTGGCAGCGTACAGGATAAATGCCAGAGCAAATGAAGCGATAAGCTGGATAATAGGATCTGAAACCGAATCAGCGGAAACCATTTTCATCCCCTGCTGACGCATATGATTACTGACTTTATTAAAGCGCTGTGTTTCAACTTTCTGACCACCAAAGATTAAAACCTCTTTGTGGCCTTTCAGCATTTGTTCTGCGCTGGTTGTCACCATTCCCATACTGTTTTGCATATTTTTACTGATACGACGAAAACGTACAGAAACCAGACGAATAACTCCCGCAACAATCGGAGCAATAACAATCAGGATCAAAGACAGTTCCCAACTGTAATAAAACATCAGTGCAAAAAGGCCGATAATTGATGCCCCTTCCCTGACAACAGTCACCAGCGCACCGGAGGAGGAAGATGCAACCTGCTCTGAATCATAGGTAATACGGGAAAGTAGCGTCCCCGTAGATTGCTGGTCAAAAAAGGCGACTGGCATGCCCATCATATGGTTGAACAAACGACGGCGCATCTGCATCACAACTTTACCGGAAACCCAGGAAATACAATAACTTGATACAAACCCAGATATGCCACGCATAAGCATCAGCCCGATAACCACCAGTGGCATCCATTTCAATACACTCATGTCTGCCTTGCCAAATCCCTCATCAAGTAAAGGCTTTAACAAAGAAAGCATCAATGTATCACCGGCAGCATTTATAACTAGCGCAACCGCCGCAACTAACAATCCGGCCTTAAATGGTGTGATGATCGGCCATAGTCGGCGAAAGGTCTGCCAGGTAGAAAGGTCTTTATCATTCATTATTGAGTTACCAAAACCAAAAGAAATAGCGGCTTATTCTACTCATGATCACCGCGAATACCAAACCACTGATGATACCACTGTGACATTAACTGTTGTCGGTATCTTTCTAATTTAATGTGATCATGATAAACATAACCAGTAATCTGGCCTGAAACTGCTGTGCTATTCCATTGAATTCCTGAATTTTTATAGCGGTCCTTTACTTTTATTGAAGGTAGTTTCCAAGGACTATAGCGTGCCACTGAAGTTAAAGCATATTCAGGCCTGACTCTACGTATAAATGCCGCTGTAGAGGAAGTATTGCTCCCATGATGGGGAACCTGTAAGACAGTCGAATTAAGATTTTCCTTTTCAAGCCTGATCAACTGATATTCTGCCTGTTTCTCCAAATCACCTGTTAATAATAAACTATACTGTCCATCATCAATGCGGATAACACAAGATTGATTATTACCCACATTTTCTGCCTTTTCCGGTGGCCAGAGAACCCGAAAAGTTAATCCCTGCCATTCCCATTGTTCACCACGAACACAGGGTAAATGTTCTGATTTACTGGAAGGGCTGCGAATATGAATATCCGGATTTTTTTTATGCAGGTACTCCATTCCTCCCGTATGATCCAGATGATCATGACTCAGGATAATTTGTTCAGGCATTAGTTGATGCCAACGCAGGTAAGGCTGGATAACTTTTTCCGCCATACTCCCCGTCTCCCAGCGGTTTCCTGTATCGAATAAAATCGCCTTTCCTCCTTTATCAATAACAATAGCCAAACCATGACCAACATCCAACATGGAAAAACGCCATAGGTATCCATCATCACGCTTAAAATAACAGAACGTCATTCCGGCAAAAGCAAATAACAGCCCGATATATGATTTCCACCAGCCAAAACGCCAGATAACAACGGACATCCAGCCGGCAAAAGTGATGAAGAAAGGAATATGGCCTGTTTCAGTCCATGAATGAACAAACGCAGGCAAGGGCATTAAAGCAAACGAAATAGTGTAATCAACCCATTGCCAGAAAAATGGCTGAATAAACTGGCCAAAAGGTAATAAGACACTCAATAATATCAACATAATCAGCGGAACTGTCAGAAAAGAGATTATCGGGACAGCCCATAAATTCGCGATTAATGATGCAATATTGATCCCCTGAAATAGCAAGAGTTGTAACGGCATTAACATTAGCATCATTCCCGATTGCATATGTAATCCACGCAACCAGACCCAGCGCCATCCATAACGGACCCTTTCAGGCAAAGGCATCCAATGAAACCAGAATAACAGTGCTACAACTGCAAAGAATGAAAGCCAAAAACTGTCAGAGAGAATTGCCAGTGGGTCAAAAAGCAAAATCAGCGCAGCACTCCATAAAACCCACTGCCATGAAAAACAAAAATGATTCCTGCAACGTAAATAAATCCAGACTGTTAACCCTAACATTGCCCGGATAGCAGGAAGCCCCCAGCCGGAAAGCCATCCATATAACATTGCAGTTAGCCATCCGACAAGAAGCGGGAAACGAAATCCAACCCACGGTGCGGGAAGCAAGAACTGAATTCCTCTGGCAAAAGCCCAGCCAAATAAACTCGCTATCGCAACATGTAACCCTGAAATCGCCATCAAATGCGCAATTCCCGTTTGCTGTAACAATAATCGAGTTTGTTTCTCCAACCATGCTCTTTCACCAAATGTAAGTGCAAGAGCAATACCAGAATGTTTCAAAGAGTGTATTTCCGGGATCAGTTTATAGATTAATCTCTGCCTTACACTACAAGTATCATCCAATAAATTCGCTTTAGTAATTTTGCCATTAAGCGGCTGGCGGATTGATAGAGCATAACGTTGGCTATCATAACCTCCTTGATTTAATTGGGCATGAACAGCTCTGAGTTTCATTGTGACCAACCATTTTTGGCCTGCACAAAGTGGTTTGGGGAAATTTTGCGGTATTGAAGGGTCCCATAAAACTGAGGCATATAAAGCAGGAAAAATATATTTTCCATCACTCTCAATTAACCTAACCCTATAACGCGGCTTCTCATCTCTATCTGTTTCGCTTAATGACACGCTGTCAACCATAATAACTGCTGATCTTGTCACATCGCTAAAATAGGTTATTTGATTCAGAATTTGGTGACCATTCCAACATCCCCAAAGTAACCCCCATAATATCAGCGAAATAAGTCGGCCTAATTTATAAGAAATCAGCCATAAAACAATTGCGGCTACGGATAAGAGCAATATTTCTCGTGGTTGAGGC
Source organism: Xenorhabdus sp. KJ12.1 (assembly GCF_963876495.1). Classification (NCBI taxonomy): domain Bacteria; kingdom Pseudomonadati; phylum Pseudomonadota; class Gammaproteobacteria; order Enterobacterales; family Morganellaceae; genus Xenorhabdus; species Xenorhabdus sp. KJ12.1. Next base: position 62,829 of record NZ_CAWNQH010000060.1, on the reverse strand, counting down.
AATTCTGGAAGTAATAAAAGAGGGAACATTCCCAATACAACTGTTATAGCTGCTTGGTTTAGGCTGATAATAGATAATGGTTTTCTCCAGATAGAAAAGAGTGGAGAAAAAAGAAACTGAAGAGCCTGCTGCATCCGTATCTGTCCCTGCATTTAAATTCCATTTATGCGGAAAGGCTATTCGAAGATAAGCAATACGGCCAGTCAGATAAAGTTTATTTTGGAAACACTTCGCAAGTTAATTTCAAATGAAAAAACATACATTAAGAAGATGAGAGAGTAATCGCAAAAACAAAAAATAATAAAAAAGAACGGCACCCTAAGGTGCCGTAGCAATTAAGTAATAACTTTTATCTTAGCTGTCGCCATAGATATTCACGCGGTCGCGTAATTCTTTACCTGGTTTAAAGTGAGGAACGTATTTACCGTCCAATTCGACTTTATCACCTGTTTTTGGATTACGACCCACACGCGGAGCTCGGTAGTGAAGAGAAAAGCTGCCGAACCCGCGAACTTCAATACGTTCACCGGAGGCCAGAGTTTCTGCCATATGATCAAGCATTTCTTTCACTGCATCTTCAACGGCTTTAGCCGGCATATGAGATTGTTGCTCAGCAAGTCTTTCAATTAATTCAGACTTGGTCATGGTACCTCCCTAAACTACCGTGTTCGGGTAATATCATCGTAACCGAAAATATTACCCGCCGTTATTGACTTAGATTATTCGCCTTTAGCTGCTTTGAAAGCTTCAGCCATTGCGTTGTTAGCAAAGTTTGCGTCTTCTTGCTTGTTCACAGAAGCGATAGCGTCTTTTTCATCAGCTTCGTCTTTCGCACGAACAGACAGGTTGATTACGCGGTTTTTGCGATCAACACCAACGTATTTAGCTTCAACTGCATCGCCAACGTTCAGAACTTGAGTTGCATCTTCAACGCGGTCACGAGAAGCTTCTGATGCACGCAGGTAACCTTCAACACCGTCAGCTAATTCAACTGTAGCACCTTTTGCATCAACAGCAGTTACTTTACCGTTAACAATAGCACCTTTCTTGTTTACAGACAGGTAGTTATTGAATGGATCTTCTGCCAGTTGCTTAATGCCCAGAGAGATACGCTCACGCTCTGCATCTACTTGCAGAACTACAGCAGCAATTTCGTCGCCTTTTTTGTATTCACGAACTGCTTCTTCGCCTGCAACGTTCCAGGAGATGTCAGACAGGTGAACCAGACCGTCGATGCCGCCGTCCAGACCGATGAAGATACCGAAGTCAGTGATTGACTTGATTTTACCTTCAACACGATCATTTTTGTTGTGAGTTTCAGCAAATTGCTGCCAAGGGTTGGATTTACACTGTTTCAGACCCAGGGAGATACGACGACGTTCTTCATCGATATCCAGAACCATAACTTCCACAACATCACCAACGTTAACAACTTTGGATGGGTGGATGTTTTTGTTAGTCCAGTCCATTTCTGAAACGTGTACCAGACCTTCAACGCCTTCTTCGATTTCAACGAAGCAGCCGTAGTCAGTCAGATTAGTTACGCGACCAGTCAGTCGAGTACTTTCTGGGTAACGCTTAGCGATTGCTACCCATGGATCTTCACCCAGTTGTTTCAGACCCAGAGATACGCGAGTACGCTCACGGTCGAACTTCAGTACTTTAACTGTGATTTCATCGCCCACATTGACGATTTCGCTTGGGTGTTTAACACGCTTCCAAGCCATATCAGTAATGTGCAGCAGGCCATCAACGCCGCCCAGATCAACGAATGCACCGTAGTCAGTCAGGTTCTTAACGATACCTTTAACTTCCATGCCTTCTTGCAGGTTTTCCAGCAGCTGATCACGCTCTGCACTGTTTTCAGATTCGATAACAGCACGACGGGAAACAACTACGTTATTGCGTTTCTGATCCAGCTTGATGACTTTGAACTCAAGCTCTTTGCCTTCAAGGTGAGCAGTATCGCGAACTGGACGAACGTCAACCAGTGAACCTGGCAGGAACGCACGGATGCCGTTCAGTTCTACAGTGAAGCCGCCTTTTACTTTACCGTTGATAATACCAGTAACAGTTTCAGCTTCTTCGTATGCTTTTTCCAGCATCAGCCATGCTTCATGACGTTTCGCTTTTTCACGGGACAGGATAGTCTCACCGAAACCATCTTCTACCGCATCCAGAGCTACGTCGATTTCATCGCCAACCTGGATTTCCAGCTCGCCCTGAGCGTTTTTGAATTGCTCTACAGGAATCGCAGATTCTGATTTCAGGCCTGCGTCGACCAATACAACGTCTTTATCGATAGCAACTACAACACCACGTACGATTGCACCTGGGCGAGTTTCGATAGTCTGTAGGGATTCTTCAAAGAGTTGAGCAAAAGATTCTGTCATTTTAATGATCTTCAAGGTTTTAAATTAACGTCCATCTAGCATCCGGCCGAATGGGGTTGTTTTACATACCTCGCAACTATTCCCTGTTACAAGGTGTTTTAGTATGCCAGCATATTTCACTACTCACATACCAGAATTCTATATACATCGTCTTGATGTGCCGTTGCAATAGCATTATACGCGAAAATACGCAGACTAAACGGTTAATGCTAATGTATTTCTCGCATAATTCAGTGCCTTATCAATAACTTCTTCGATAGACATACTGGTTGAATCCAGTATTAAGGCATCCTGTGCAGGCACTAACGGCGCAACTGCCCGATTGCGATCGCGGAAATCCCGCTCCTGTATTTCGGACAAAAGGCTTTCAAAGTTAACACTAAAACCATTTTCCTGCAACTGTAACATGCGCCTGCGGGCACGTTCTTCCGCACTTGCGTCAAGAAAAATTTTCACAGGGGCGTCAGGAAAAACAACCGTTCCCATATCACGTCCGTCAGCAATCAGCCCCGGAAGAAGACGAAATGCCCTCTGTCGGCGAAGTAATGCTTCACGAACACGAGGAAATGTTGCTGTCTGTGAAGCGGTATTACCAACCGCTTCAGTGCGGATCTCATTGCTGACATCTTCACCTTCGAGAATAACCCTGAGCCTGCCGTTTGCAGGGACAAAGCGCACATCCAGATTTGCAGCCAGAGGAACCAGTGCATCTTCAGACTTGATATCCACCTGATGGTGAATAGCTGCCAGTGCCAGCACGCGATAAATGGCTCCTGAGTCAAGTAATTGCCAATTCAATGCCTCAGCCAGTGCCTGACATAGAGTTCCTTTGCCAGCACCACTCGGACCATCAACGGTTATTACCGGGGCTATTATCGTCATTCATTCTCCTCCTTTTTGCTTTGCATGGCGCTTGTCGGCTCTTTTCTACACAGAACATTTTCCTATACAGAAAACAGGTCACTCACCTAATGCAGAACACTGCTCAATAAGTGAGCAGCAGAAATATGAGCTTATTATACCTACTCGGAGAATGAGTGGAATAAATACATCATCATTAATCAACAATTTTCACTAGGAGTATCACTGATAGATTTAAGTTGCTTAAAATAATCGGGGAATGTCTTGGCTGTACAACCGGGATCAAGGATCGTCACAGGGGTATCTGAAAGAGCCACTAATGAAAAACACATTGCTACCCGGTGATCATTGTAGGTTTCAATTTCCGCATGGTTAAGTTTTGCTGGTGGAATAATGCGAATGTAATCATGCCCTTCTTCTACTTCAGCTCCCACTTTACGTAGTTCTGTTGCCATCGCATTAAGACGATCAGTCTCTTTTACCCGCCAGTTATAGATATTGCGGATAACGGTTTCACCTTTAGCAAACAATGCCGTTGTCGCGATAGTCATGGCCGCATCAGGAATGGCATTCATATCCATATCGATACCAGTCAGTGTGCCACGTTCACATTCTACAAAATCATCTTCCTTACGTATGATTGCGCCCATCTTTTCCAGAACATCGGCAAATTTTGTATCACCCTGTAAACTGTTTTTACCAATACCTGTAACACGCACGGTTCCGCCTTTAATTGCTGCGGCAGCAAGAAAATATGATGCAGAAGAAGCATCACCTTCAACCAGATAGTGCCCGGGAGACTGGTACTTCTGTTGCCCTTTGATCCGGAAAACCTGATAGTGATCGTTTTCTACAGTTACACCGAAACTGTTCATTAATGCCAGCGTAATATCAATGTATGGTTTAGAAACCAAATCTCCTTTGATATCAATTTCGCTATCATTTAATGCTAAAGGAGCGGCCATCAGTAATGCGGTCAGGAATTGACTGGAAACACTGCCATCAACAGTCATTTTTCCACCTGAGAAACCACCTCTGATTCGCACTGGTGGGTAATTTTCCTGTTCAAGATAGTCAATTTTTGCCCCAGCCTGACATAAAGCATCCACTAAATGACCAATCGGACGCTCTTTCATCCGTGGCTCACCGGTTAACACTACGTCATTATTTCCGAGACACAATGCAGCAGCCAGTGGACGCATCGCTGTTCCTGCATTTCCCAAAAACAGTTCCAGCCCATTTTTATCGGTTATTACTCCACCAATGCCATCAACCTCACAGGTAGTACGATCTTCAGACAACCGATAGGAAATACCCAGCGCTGTTAACGCATTGAGCATATGGCGAATATCATCACTGTCCAATAAATTGGTCAGGCATGTTGTTCCCTGAGCAAGAGCAGCAAGTAACAGCGCACGATTGGAAACACTTTTAGAGCCGGGTAAATTAATAGTTCCATGAATGTGAGAGATGGGTTGTAACGTCAGGGATTGCATAAACGGCAGGATCTCCGGTTGGTAATTCTTGTATTTTTAATTAGTTATCGATTTAAAAAACTCATATCGGGGGGATTCATCCCCCCGATAAAGAAAATCATTATGCATTGCGGCGTTCAAAATCAGCCATAAACTCAACCAATGCCAATACCCCTTCATGAGGCATCGCATTATAAATTGAAGCTCTGGCACCTCCGGCAACTTTGTGCCCTTTCAATGCATGCAAACCATGCGCATAGGCTTCTTCTAAAAACTTACCGTCGAGAGCAGGATTAGCTAACTGGAAAGGTATATTCATAATAGAGCGGTTTTGTGGCCCAACACCGTTGATATAAAAATCACTGTTATCAATCGCCTGATACAGAGATTTCGCTTTGGCATGATTGCGTTTCTTGATTTCTTGTAATCCACCCTGCTCTTTCAGCCACTTGAACACCATACCAGAGAGATACCATGCAAATGTTGGTGGTGTGTTATACATAGAATCGTTGTTCACCTGCACGGTGTAATCCAGAATGGATGGCGTGTGCTTATGGGCTTTACCCAATAAATCTTCACGAATAATAACGACGGTAATCCCAGCCGGACCGATGTTTTTCTGAGCGCCTGCATAAATAACCCCATAGCGGCTCACATCGATTGGTGCAGAAAGAATGGTTGAAGAGTAATCAGCAATAACAATTTTATCATCACCAAAATCAGGCTCTTCAAAAATAGCAATACCACCAATGGTTTCATTAGGGCAATAATGCACATAGGCCGCATCATTACTCAAATCCCATTCATTCATTGGCTTCACACTTTTAACGCCATCTGTTTCGGTAAGAATATTAATGACATTGGGTGTGCAATATTTTGCGGCTTCTTTAGCTGCACTTTCGGCCCAATAACCGCCAACGATATAGTCTGCTGACGTTTTATCACCAAGCAGATTTAATGGCAGAGCTGAAAACTGACCACGAGCACCACCATGACAGAACAGCACTTTGTAATTTTCAGGTATCGATAATAAATCCCGGAGATCTTTTTCTGCTTCAGACGCAACCGACATAAACTCTTTACTGCGATGACTGATTTCCATAACGGATGTTCCCAGTCCATGCCAGTTACAAAGTTCCTGCTCTGCACGACGTAATACTTCTGCTGGTAACATGGCTGGACCAGCACTGAAATTATATACCTGACTCATTAACTCCACCCTATCATTACGGATACAATAAAATCGGATGCATTGGTTTTATCACTCCCGCTCTACCTCTGCAATGGTTATTACTAGATTGTTACCAACCAGGGCATAATGGCTACCGGACAATACTGCTTATATATCCGTCGTCTTTCAGGTTGCCTCTTTGTTTGTTTCGCTCATTCACCCCTGCCTCCATTTTTATCAATATACCGTTATCTGTGCTCCAGGGGATTCTCTTCCTTGCCAAAGCAACACATCTTGAACACATTGTTTATAGTCAAAAATTCAGGAATTAAATAAAATACATTCAACTATTACGCCGAAACACTATTGTTCTGATTATATAAATCCAGCCTATTTAAATAAGAAAATTAGCATCAAATTATATGTAACACGAATTTAAATTAATCATAATAAAATACCAATTAAGTATATTCTTTTAATCTGAGATAATTAAAAAATAAACCACATATTTTATTAAGTTAAAATAGAACCTTTCTTTTTGGTTCTATGCCAATGAGAAGGAAATGTATTTAAAAAAACGAAAATAATAAATTTATACTTCCAATATTATAAAAAATTCAACATGTTAATAAGTTCACATATTCAATGTATTGTTTTTCATCTATAACATCTCTTTTGTAAAAAACATATATAGCCACAGTGGAAGTAAAATATCGATTAATGTCTTCCAATGAAGGACATTAAAAAAACAAAAAGACGCCTAAAAGCGCCTTTCTGTATATTTAATTCAGGAATTAATATTTAGAAAACATTTCCTGAATTTTTGCTGTGTCAGCAGTCTCAGTCAGAGCCAATTGCAGAAGAACACGAGCTTTCTGCGGGTTCAGGCGTTCTGATGCAACAAAACCGTATTTGCTGTCATTAACTTCAGCATTCTGAGTAGTGAAACCGAAAGGAATACGGCTGGAACGAACAACAACAACACCATCTTTAGCCGCCTGTGACAGAGAGTCCAGAATAGACTTATAGATGTTACCGTTACCAACACCAGCACTGATAATACCTTTATAACCATTCTCTACAAATGCTTTAACCGGCAGATCGGAAGCATTAGAGTAGTTATACACAATACCTACTTTTGGCAGTTCAGTCAGTTTGCTGACATCAAAAACAGCTTTATCTGATTTCACCGGTGCCGCAGAGTAGTAATTTACTTTACCGTTATGAATGAAGCCTTGTGGACCTGCATTCACTGCCTGGAAAGCCTGAACTTCAGTTGTGCTCAGTTTACCGATGTCACGTCCATGAATTACAGAATCATTCATAGCAAGTAAAACACCACGGTTTGCAGAGCCTTTATCTGACGCTACAACAACAGCATTATAGAGGTTCAATGGACCATCAGCACCCAGAGCCGTTGATGGACGCATTGCGCCAACCATTACGATAGGTTTATGACATTGAGTGGTCAGATCGAGGAAATAAGCAGTTTCTTCCATGGTGTCTGTACCGTGGGTGATGACAAAACCGTCAGTTTTATCACAATCTGCATTGATCTTTTTCGCCAGAGTCAGCCAAACCTGATCGTTCATGTCCTGGGAACCGATGCTAACAACCTGCTCACCTTTCAGATTAGCAATGTTTTTGATAGCAGGAACAGCATCCAGCAATGAATCAACACCAACTTGACCCGCAGTGTAGCTGGATTTAGTTGCAGATTCACCACCACCAGCGATTGTGCCACCCGTTGCCAGAACAGTAATGTTTGGCAATGCAAATGCAGAACCGCTGACTAAAGCCAAAAAGCTGGCTATTGCTGTTTTTTTAATACTTTTCATCATTCAACCTCTTGTAAAAAAAGCTATTCTAGTATGTATTGGGCAAATAAATAAACTCTAATTAACAATAATTTTTGGGAATTAAATAGAGGAGACAAAAAAAACGCCGTATGATATGTAACTCTTTACAGAAATCAAAGTGAATAATGATGACGCAGACCTACATTCCAGGCAAAGATGCCGCATTAGAAGACTCTATTAATAATTTCCAACAGAAACTGAGCGCACTGGGTTTCAATATTGAAGAAGCCTCATGGCTGAACCCTGTTCCTAATGTCTGGTCAGTACACATCCGCGATCGTGACTGCCCACTCTGTTTTACTAACGGCAAAGGAGCCAGTAAAAAAGCGGCATTGGCCTCTGCGTTAGGTGAATACTTTGAACGTCTATCAACTAACTATTTTTTCGCTGATTTTTATCTTGGTGAAGCCGTAGCTCAGGGCGATTTTGTTCATTACCCGAACGAAAAGTGGTTCCCTTTACCGGAAGATGATTCCCTGCCAGCAGGTATTCTGGACGAACATCTGCACCGTTTTTACAACCCGGATAATGAACTTTATGCCAGCCAGCTGGTTGATTTACAGTCCGGTAATGAAGAACGTGGGATCTGTGCCCTGCCTTTTACCCGTCAGTCTGATAATGAAACTGTCTATATCCCAATGAATATTGTTGGGAACCTGTATGTTTCAAATGGCATGTCAGCCGGTAATACCAAGAATGAAGCCCGTGTTCAGGGGCTGTCCGAGGTATTCGAACGTTATGTGAAAAACCGCATCATCGCAGAATGCATTAGCCTGCCTGAAATTCCGCAGACTATCATGGATCGCTATCCCGGCGTTGTAGCATCAGTCAATAAATTACAGGAAGAAGGCTTCCCGCTTTATTGCTACGATGCTTCTCTGGACGGTCAGTTCCCGGTTATCTGCGTTGTTCTGTTTAACCCGAATAACGGTACCTGTTTTGCTTCTTTTGGTGCTCACCCTGAATTTGGCGTTGCACTGGAGCGTACCGTCACTGAGCTTTTACAGGGCCGCAGCCTGAAAGATCTGGATGTCTTCACAGCACCTACTTTTGATGATGAAGAAGTTTCTGAGCACACTAACCTTGAAACCCATTTCATTGACTCAAGCGGAGCAATCAGCTGGGATCTGTTCAAACAGGATGCTGATTACGAATTTGCCGACTGGAATTTCAGTGGTACAACCGAAGAAGAATTTGCAACCCTGATGGGCATTTTCAATACTCTGAGTGCCGAAGTCTATATTGCTGACTATGAGCATCTTGGTGTTTATGCCTGCCGTATTCTGGTACCGGGGATGTCAGATATTTATCCGGTTGAAGATTTGCACATTGCTAATAATACGATGGGAACTCACCTGCGTGATACCATTCTGGCCTTACCGGATAGCCAGTGGCAGCCTGAAGAGTATCTGGCGTTTCTTGAGCAGATAGACGAAGAAGGGCTGGATGATTTTACCCGTGTTCGCGAATTGTTAGGGATCGCCTCAGGTAAAGACAATGGCTGGAGCAATTTAAGAATTGGTGAACTGAAATCTATGCTGGCGCTGGTTGGTAATGATCTGGAGCAAGCTCTGATCTGGGTTGAGTGGACACAAGATTTCAACTCTTCTGTCTTCACCGCCGAAAGAGCAAATTATTATCGCTGCCTACATACATTGCTGCTATTAACCCAGGAAGAAGATCGTAACCCAAGCCAGTATTATCAGGCATTTGTCAAAATGTATGGCCAGGATACAGTTGATGCCGCCTCTTCAGCTCTAACTGGTAAAAATTGTTTCCACGGGCTGTGGTCTGTCGATTCAGAATTAAAAGCATTACCAGCTCATCAGGCATTATTAAATGCTTATGAAAAACTACAAAAAGCTAAACGCACTTTTTGGTGTAAATAATCTGAAATATATAAACTGTTAAATTAATGCTTATTAATTAACAAAAGTAAAAATCAGGTTAAATTGAATTTTATTTAAAATAACAAATAAATGACAATTTAACCTGTTATTTTACCTTTCGTCTATTTCACACCAAATTCCTTATATAAAATTTTTTTATAAATTTTAAAAAATATTTTTAATTTAAAAATCAATTTGTTAGAATCGAAAAACGTTATTTAGCTAGTCATATATCACTGAACTTTCAATTTAATATGATCCATATCAAATTCATGTCAGTGTCCGTTTGTTACTATCATTACGTGCTATAATTAACCTAAGATAAAGAGAGTGTTAGTATGAAAACTGACGACACTTTTAACCTATTTCCACCTGCTGTAATGGCACAAATTGCTGATGATAGTGGTGTCTATAAAGTCAACAAAAATCCAGCAGTGACTTATTTATCAGCAATTATGGCTGGTGTATTTATTTCCATTGCATTTGTTTTTTATATTACGGCTACAACAGGAACTTCTTCTATTCCCTATGGCTTAGCAAAATTAACCGGTGGAGTATGTTTCTCTTTAGGGCTGATGCTGGTCGTCGTATTTGGTGTAGACCTCTTCACTTCCACAGTGTTAACTATTGTTTCGAAAGCAACCGGCCGTATTACCTGGTCACAAATGTTCAAAAACTGGCTGCACGTTTATATCGGTAATCTGATCGGTGCCCTGTTCTTTGTCACCTTGATGTGGCTGTCAGGCCAATATGCCGTTGCCAATGGTTTCTGGGGGCTGAATGTATTACAGGTCGCTGACCACAAAATGCACCATACTTTTGTCGAGGCTTTGTGCTTAGGCATTCTGGCTAACCTGATGGTATGCCTTGCCGTCTGGATGAGCTACGCAGGCCGCAGCCTTATTGATAAATTATCTGCATTAATTCTGCCAATTGGTATGTTCGTTGCCAGCGGCTTTGAACACAGCATTGCTAACATGTTTTTAATTCCTTTCGGGATTATTATTAAAGAATTCGCTCCAACTGAGTTTTGGGAAAAAGTCGGAGCAACACCAGAGCAATTTCCCCAACTGACAATTTCAAATTTCATTACTGATAATCTGATCCCTGTAACGATGGGTAACATCATCGGCGGTTCGATATTGGTTGGGTTAACTTACTGGTTCATTTATTTACGTGGCAGCCGCTGATCTTCATTTGCTTCCACACCCAATTTTTTACAAGTTCTACTGTTAAAAGGTAAAAATATCATGTCCGAGTTAAATGAAAAATTCTCCGTAGCATGGCAAGGCTTTAACGAGGGTAACTGGCAGAATGAAGTCAATGTTCGTGACTTTATTCAGAAAAACTATACTCCGTATGAAGGTGATGAATCATTCCTTGCGAGTGCCACAAAAGCGACAGATATTTTGTGGGAAAAAGTCATGGAAGGTATCAAAATTGAAAACCGCACTCATGCGCCGGTTGATTTTGATACTAACGTTGCGTCTACAATAACCTCCCATGATGCTGGTTATATTGAAAAAACTCTGGAACAAATTGTTGGCCTGCAAACTGAAGCGCCTCTGAAACGTGCCATTATCCCATTCGGCGGGATCAAAATGGTTGAAGGTTCCTGCAAGGCATATGATCGGGAGCTGGATCCGAAACTGAAACAAATTTTTACTGAATACCGTAAAACTCACAATCAGGGTGTGTTTGATGTTTATACCCCTGATATTCTGAAATGCCGTAAATCAGGTGTATTGACAGGTCTGCCAGATGCTTACGGTCGTGGTCGTATCATCGGTGATTACCGTCGTGTTGCTCTGTACGGTATTGATTTTCTGCGTGATGAAAAATATGCACAATTCACTTCATTGCAGGAAAAACTGGAAAACGGTGAAGACCTTGAAGCAACTATCCGCCTGCGTGAAGAAATTTCAGAACAGTATCGCGCTCTAGGCCAGATTAAAGAGATGGCCGCTAAATATGGCTACGATATCTCTGCCCCGGCGACTAATGCCAAAGAAGCAGTACAGTGGACTTATTTCGCTTATCTGGCGGCAGTAAAATCCCAAAATGGTGCTGCGATGTCTTTCGGTCGTGTATCCAGCTTCCTGGATATCTACATCGAGCGCGATATACATGCAGGAAAACTGACAGAGCAAGACGCGCAAGAGCTGATCGACCATTTGGTCATGAAACTGCGTATGGTTCGCTTCCTGCGTACTCCAGAATACGATGAGCTGTTCTCCGGCGACCCTATTTGGGCAACTGAATCTATCGCTGGTATGGGGCTGGACGGTCGTACTCTTGTTACCAAAAACAGTTTCCGTTTCCTGAATACCCTGTACACAATGGGACCATCTCCGGAACCTAACATGACCATCCTGTGGTCTGAAAAACTGCCTACTAATTTCAAAAAATACGCGGCAAAAGTATCCATTGATACTTCATCTCTGCAATATGAAAACGATGACCTGATGCGTCCTGATTTCAGCAGCGATGACTATGCTATTGCATGTTGTGTCAGCCCGATGATTGTTGGTAAACAAATGCAGTTCTTCGGTGCCCGCGCAAACCTGGCAAAAACCATGCTGTATGCCATCAACGGCGGTATGGATGAAAAACTGAAAATGCAGGTTGGTCCAAAAGAAGAGCCAATAAAAGATGACGTTTTGGATTATGACACCGTCACCGAACGTATGGATCACTTTATGGACTGGCTGGCAAAACAGTATGTCACCGCGCTGAATATCATCCACTATATGCATGATAAATACAGCTATGAAGCTTCTTTAATGGCACTTCATGATCGTGATGTTCACCGTACGATGGCATGTGGTATCGCAGGATTATCTGTAGCAGCCGATTCTTTATCCGCGATCAAATATGCAAAAGTAACCCCAATCCGTGACGAAAACGGTCTGGCTGTTGATTTCAAAATTGAAGGTGAATATCCACAGTTTGGTAATAATGACGCGCGGGTTGATGATATCGCTTGTGATTTGGTTGAACGCTTCATGAAGAAAATTCAGAAGTTACAAACCTATCGCAATGCAACTCCAACTCAGTCTGTGTTAACTATTACTTCTAACGTTGTTTATGGTAAAAAAACCGGTAACACGCCAGATGGACGTCGTGCAGGTGCACCATTCGGTCCGGGTGCTAACCCAATGCATGGCCGTGACCAGAAAGGGGCAATTGCTTCACTGACTTCAGTGGCTAAACTGCCATTTGCTTACGCAAAAGATGGTATTTCTTATACCTTCTCCATCGTACCTAATGCCCTGGGTAAAAATGATGACGTGCGCAGAGCCAACTTGGCAGCTCTAATGGATGGTTATTTCCATCATGAAGCCAGCAATATTGAAGGTGGCCAACACCTGAATGTTAACGTCATGAACCGCGAGATGTTACTGGATGCTATGGAAAATCCTGAGAAATATCCTCAATTGACAATCCGTGTATCCGGCTATGCTGTACGCTTTAACTCTCTGACTAAAGAACAACAACAGGATGTGATTACCCGTACATTTACCCAGACAATGTAAACATCCTGCTGCGTATTACCTCAAAAATGTCATTGTTTTAATAAGACAATTTTGATGAAATGAAACAGCATACACTTCAAGGCCCCTTTGCAATCGGGGCCTTTATTATCCTGTCAGTTTTTGGAGAAATCTTCCCATGCCCGTACTTGGCCGTATCCACTCTTTTGAATCCTGCGGAACCGTTGATGGCCCGGGTATTCGTTTTATTGTATTTTTTCAGGGTTGCCTGATGCGTTGCCTTTATTGCCATAATCGCGATACATGGGACACTCACACTGGCAAAGCAGTAACAGTCGAAGAACTTATAAAAGAAGCGACAACTTATCGTCATTTTATGAATGCTTCCGGAGGTGGAGTGACAGCTTCTGGTGGGGAAGCAATCCTTCAGGCTGAATTCGTTCGTGACTGGTTCAGGGCCTGCCATGCCGAGGGGATTCATACCTGTTTAGACACCAATGGCTTTGTCCGACGCTATGAGCCGGTGATTGATGAGCTACTGGATGATACCGATTTAGTCATGCTGGATCTGAAACACCTTAACGATGATATCCACCGGGAACTGGTTGGCGTTTCCAATCACCGAACACTCGAATTTGCTCGTTATCTGGCAAAACGTAATCAAAAAACGTGGATTCGTTATGTCGTTGTTCCCGGATGGTCAGATGATGACAAATCTGTCCATATGCTGGGAGAGTTCATCAATGATATGAAGAACATCGAAAAAATTGAGTTACTTCCCTATCATGAACTTGGTAAACATAAATGGGTTGCTATGGGTGAAGAATATAAGCTGGAAGACGTAAAACCACCGTCGAAAGAGACGATGGAAAGAGTAAAAGAAATTCTGATGAGCTATGGCCATCAGGTTATTTATTAATTAAATATACTCATCGGCTTTCAAGTAATCTCTAGTGGGCTGCGATACAACTTAAAACCCATTGGATTAAGTACATATTTATTATTCCTCAAATTAAATAATTACTGGCTCAATCATAAATTGCAGCCAGTTTTTTCCAAATGCCGTCTTATTTAACTATCGTTTAGTTTAAATTATGACATTTTCCCGTTCTATTTCCGTCATGAACTATACTAGTTAATAGTCATAGAAAATCAGCCAATAATATATAAGCCATCTTTCACATTTTGTGAGTAAATAAATTTAATTTTCACACACAGAGGATTACCCAATGAGTAATATAATAATTTATATTTTAGCATGTTATGTATTTTTTATTTCTTTGAGCTCACAAGCAAATGAAAAAGAATTAAAGTCAGATAAAAAAATATATCATTCTAATGATAATATTTTATTAAGTTACAATAAATCAAAGACTGGAGATACAACCTGGATTGGAATCTGGAAATTTAAATCTGATTCAAATACTCATCTAAACCCCTCAGATAATAACTCATGGCATCAATATTCCACTCATAGACCATATAAATTGAAATATATTATTGGAAAAAAAGGAATATATACCCTGAATGCCCTCACATTAGGCCCCGGACGCTATATCGCTTTTTTACTCAAAGGAAAAAATGACAATCAACTAAGTCACCCTGTCATTTTTGATATCGCAGATAAGAACAATAATATTCAACTAAAAGCTCTTACATTAAATATCTGGCAGGAAGGAACTCAAGTTACAGGAGGTTATGGTGGAATAGTAAATACAATTATAAACTCAAACGCCGATATTATTTCACTTAGTGAAGTAAGAAACTATCATTCTGATTTTACTTCACAGTTATCAAAAAGTCTTAATGATAAAGGCTATAAATATTATACTTATAGATCAGGAAATGATGTCGGTATTCTTTCGAAATATCCTATTAATCAACATAGTGATATTAATAGCTTTACAAAAGCATCAATTAATATAAGTGGAGAAAATATTGAGTTTTATGCAGGGCATTTAGATTACCACAATTATGCCACTTACCTACCCAGAGGATATGATGCAAATAACTGGAGTGAACTACCAAATGGCCCTGATACTAATCTAAACGATATCTTGAATGTAAATAATAATTCTGGACGCCCTGCTTCAATTCAGGCATTTATCCCTGATGCTAAGAATGAACTTAATAATAAAAAAATCGTTATCATGGCTGGTGATTTTAATGAGCCTTCCTGGCTGGATTGGACTGAGGCAACCAAAGAACTATTTGATCATCATGGAGCTATCGTTCCTTGGACAAGTACCAAATTACTAGCCGAAGCTGGCTATCTTGATACCTATCGCACTAAATACCCTGATCCAGTTAAATATCCCGGTTTTACTTGGGTAGCAAATAATCCAGATGTCGCAATCAATAAGCTTACCTGGGCACCAAAAGCAGATGAACGTGATCGGATTGATTATATTTTTTACTATCCTAGCCCACAGTTACTGGTGAAAGATGCGTTCATTGTCGGCCCTTCCAGTAGCATAGTTAAAAGCCAAAGGGTTAAAGAATCTTCGGATGATAAATTTGTAACACCAAAAGGAGTATGGCCATCCGATCATAAAGGCGTTTTAATTACATTTAATCTGAAAATCAAATAAATTTTAAATGAAAAATTATATTATATGATTATCTAACTACTAGTTTCATATGAAATTATCTTGAAATAGTACTGATTTTAAATAACTTATATAGTAAATACCCACTGTAATACAAAGGGCATTAACCTAAAATATTAAATAATCTTATTCCTCAATATAAATGAAAAATAGAATGATAATCCTTTAATCGGAAATAAATTAACCCTTGTTGATTAATGGCTTTCATGGAACAATTCTACCTAACTTATCCAGAAATCTTCCAGGATGGATTTAGTTAATATTTAATTTGGAAATTATCATTCAATCAAATAAAGCGAAAAAAATGAATAATCAAGATATCGAACTCAACTCTGGGGAAGGTAATATTTCCCTAACTAAAGAAAAAGAAATTTTCATTCGTGAAGGTCAGGCTGTAGGTGCTGGTGCTGCAACTGAATGGATTGGCGATGCCTGGAAAATGTTTAAAGCAAATCCATTACAGTGGATACTGTTTACATTAGTCTATTTCGCCATTATTTCAGTATTGAATTTTATTCCATTTATTAATTTTTTAGTGGGTTTATTCGGTCCGGTACTTGTTGCTGGTGTTATCGCTGCTGCTGAAAAACAGAGGACTACAGGGGACTTTAAGATAGATTTACTCTTTTACGGATTTAAAGAAAAATTAGGTTCACTGGTTGCTGTTGGTGCTCTTTACATAGGAATATGTGCACTTGGAGTCATTGCTGCTATTTTTATTGCAGGCTTTGGTATGATCGATTTTATTTTAGCCTCTCAAGAGGTAAATCCAGACCCACTACTATTGATTCAGGCTATCCCTTCTTTTATGTGGGCGTGTCTTGTGTTCTGTGTTTTCGCCATTATTGCTCTTGCATTTATCTGGTTTGCCCCTGCACTGATTATTATCAATAATCTGAAATTTGGTGACGCAGTGTCAATGAGTCTGAGTGCTGTAAAGAAAAATTTATTGGGTGGTTTTCTGTTTTTCTTACTCATGGGTATTATGATGTTTGCATCAGCGATCCCCTTACTTTTAGGCTTCATTATCACCTTGCCCATGAGCCTTCTTGTTTATTATACAACGTACCGCAGCATTTTTTATGCACAGGAAGACAAACAAACACAATCAGATTTAATTGTCTAAAGTTTTTTCTTTCAATATCTATAATAAGCGCTATTTCAGTGTTTATTATTTTTCTCTAACTAAAAACGTATATGTCATTAAATAAAAAAGCGCCTCACTAGGCGCTTTTTTATTACTTAGAATAAGCAGTTATTAACCAATATATTCCAGTCCATTCATATAAGGGCGTAATACTGCCGGAACTTCAATTCGGCCATCTTCCTGCTGATAGTTTTCCATCACTGCAACCAGGGTACGGCCAACAGCCAGACCTGAGCCATTCAGTGTATGTACCAGCTGGGTTTTCTTATCATCTTTACTGCGGAAACGAGACTGCATACGACGAGCCTGAAAATCCCACATGTTAGAACAAGATGAAATTTCACGATAAGTATTCTGGGCCGGTAGCCACACTTCCAAATCGTAAGTTTTTCTTGAACTTGCACTCATATCTCCGGTACACAACAACATCTTACGGTACGGCAGGTTTAGTAACTGCAATACTTTTTCCGCATGTCCCGTCAGTTCTTCCAGTGCTTCCATTGATTTCTCAGGATGGACAATCTGAACCAGCTCGATTTTATCAAACTGGTGCATACGGATCAGGCCACGGGTATCACGACCATAAGAACCCGCTTCAGATCGGAAACAAGGCGTATGTGCCGTCATTCTCAAAGGAAGATCTTTCTCATCCAGAATTTCACCACGCACTAAGTTAGTCACCGGTACTTCCGCAGTCGGGATCAGCGCATAGTTACTACCAGATTCTTCTTCCAGCGCTTTAGTATGGAATAAATCTTCACCAAATTTAGGCAGCTGACCTGTACCAAACAGAGTGTCATGGTTGACCAAATAAGGAACATAGGTTTCCAGATAACCATGTTGTTCAGTATGCAAATTCAGCATAAACTGCGCCAATGCACGGTGCAAACGGGCAATCTGGCCTTTCATTACCACAAAACGCGCACCCGTTAATTTCACTGCTGCCGCAAAATCAAGACCATCAGTCAATTCACCCAATGATACGTGATCTTTCACTTCAAAATTATACTGATGCGGCTCACCCCAACGGCTGATCTCTACGTTATCGCTGTCATCTTTACCATCAGGAGAAGAATCATCAGGAATATTCGGCATACTCAGTGCAAGATCACGGATCTCAACCTGTAATGCTTCCAATTCCGCTTTTGCTGTATCCAGCTTTTCTCCCAATTGATTGACTTCCTGACGCAGTGGTTCAATATCCTCACCACGGGCTTTCGCTGCACCAATAGATTTCGATCGGGAATTACGTTCTGCTTGCAGGGTTTCAGTTTCAACTTGTAAAAGTTTACGGCGCTCTTCTTGTTTACGCACCGTCTCCACATCAAGGGTATAACCCCTGCGAGCCAGTTTTTCGGCGACTGCGTCTAGCTCATTACGCAGCATATTTGGATCGAGCATGCTATTCCTGTGCTTGTTTGTTATTGAGAAAAAAGTTATTGGTAAAACAGTAATAAAATCAGTCTGGACTAAGCAGACTGATAGAGGTTTTTTAACATACCAACATTACCGTATCAGCCACATTAACGATAGCGTTTTATTGGACTATTTTGATCCTGCGACATTAGCCAGTTTAATTTTTCACCGATTTTACCTTCCAATCCTCTGTTAGTCGGATGGTAATAAGTTGTCTTTTGCATCTCAGGCGGAAAATAAATCTCTCCGGCGGCATAAGCATTAGGCTCATCATGCGCATAACGGTATGCTTCACCATATCCCATCTCTTTCATCAGCTTCGTTGGGGCATTACGCAAATGAGCCGGGACATCATAATCAGGCTTCTCCTGAGCATCGGCCATAGCCGCTTTAAATGCAGTATAAACAGCATTGCTTTTAGGGGCACAGGCAAGATAAACAATCGCCTGCGCAATGGCCCGCTCTCCTTCTGCGGCTCCGACACGCGTGAAACAATCCCATGCAGCAATGGCTACCTGCATCCCACGAGGATCTGCATTACCAACATCTTCAGAAGCTATCGCCAGTAAACGTCGGGCAACATAAAGAGGGTCACCGCCGGCAGTGATGATCCGCGCATACCAATATAGTGCAGCATCTGGTGCTGAGCCGCGGATTGATTTATGTAAGGCCGATATTAGATCGTAATATCTGTCACCTTTATTATCAAAGCGTGCACTTCTTTCCCCACTGACTTCTTTCAGTAGTTCAATTGTCAGAATCCGCTGGCCTTCCGCATCAATTTCTGCCATATCTGACATCATTTCCAGCAGATTCAGTGAACGGCGCGCATCACCGGCTACCAGCTCTGCGAGTATCTGCCGGGTATCTTCCGGCAACACAATATTTTGTCCACCAAGACCACGTTCTTTATCATTTATGGCCTGAGTCAGCACTTGTTCTATTTCTGCTGGCGAAAGGGATTTCAGTAAATAGACTCGTGCCCGTGATAACAGAGCTGAATTTAATTCAAAGGAGGGATTTTCGGTTGTAGCACCAATAAATGTAATTGTGCCATCTTCAATATGTGGCAGAAATGCATCTTGCTGGCTTTTATTAAATCGGTGAACTTCATCAACAAATAGAATTGTTCTACGACCTGCATTGCGATTTTGCCGTGCTTTTTCGATGGATTCCCGGATCTCTTTGATACCAGAAGTCACCGCAGAAATACGTTCAATATCTGCCTGCGCATAATAACCAATGATTTCAGCTAATGTGGTCTTTCCCGTGCCGGGTGGTCCCCATAAAATCATAGAATGGAGTTGACCCGCACGAATAGCTTTTGGTAAGGGTTTACCTTCCGCTAATAAATGCTGCTGACCAATATAGTGATCTAACGTGATTGGCCGCATTTTTGCGGCCAATGGCTGAAATTCATTCTGTGAAAAATCAAGAGAAAGATTGTTCAATTAAACCTCACTGGCGTTGATCGTCCAGCGTCACACCTTCTGGCAGAGTGAATTTAAATTTTGACGCATCTACACTCGTGTTCTGCTGCCCTTTCAACTGATAAGCACTTTTCTGTCCATCTTGTTCAACAGCAGTAAATTTCTGAATAGTGCCATCTGGTGTCACTGTGATTGAAAAATACTTAAGATTCCTGCTAGCACTCTTAGGTGTCAACTCAAAATGATTACCATTTTGGGTCACTTTGTATTGTTTCCAATCAGCTGAATCATTACGGGCAATCAACATAAATGGCGTATTCCCCGTAGCATCTTTCAGCCAATTGGCCGTAACTTGTTCGACAAAAGGATTATAAAACCACAATGTCTTACCGTCAGAAATCAAAGTACTTTCATCAGGTGATGTCATATGCCAGTTAAACAAATTAGGACGTTTAACCCAAAGTTGACCTTCACCATTTTGAATCGCTGAGCCATCATTACTGGTAACTGTCTGGGTAAAATTTGCATGAAAGCTATTTACCTTACTCAAACGTTCCTGCAAATCATGGGCAGCATCAGCCCATGCAGAACTCACGCTCAATCCCATCATCAGACAGCCAATCAACATCAGTTTTTTCATGTGTGAGTACCTTCAATTCATATTATTATCAGTGTTCGTGTGGCGGAGGAGCTAAAACCTCACGATTACCATTATGACCCGGCGTACTGACAATTTGCTGAGCTTCCATCTGTTCTACGATACGGGCTGCCCGATTATAACCAATGCGGAATTGACGTTGTACTCCGGAAATAGACACCCGACGTTTTTCAATCACAAACTCTACAGCTTGATCGAACAGAGGGTCCAACTCTTCATCACTATCCAATCCCAAACCGCCTTCACCATCTTCACCCCCTTTAATAATACTATCAATATATTGAGGGCGACCACGAGCTTTCCAGTCATTAACAACTTCATGAACTTCCTGATCACGCACGAAAGCCCCGTGAACACGTACAGGAATAGATGAATTTGGCGCTAAATAAAGCATATCCCCCATGCCAAGCAGTGATTCTGCACCACCCTGATCAAGAATAGTACGGGAATCAATTTTACTGGAAACGGTGAAGGCAATTCGCGTAGGAATATTAGCTTTAATCAGACCTGTAATAATATCAACAGAAGGACGCTGGGTTGCCAGCACCAGATGGATACCTGCTGCCCTTGCTTTCTGGGCCAGACGGGCAATCAACTCTTCTACTTTTTTCCCTACCGTCATCATTAGGTCGGCAAACTCATCGACCATCACAACGATATAAGGCTCTTTTTTCAGAACAGGGTGTTCCACATCCATGCTGTCACCGGGTTTCCAGAATGGATCAGGAATAGGACGGCCCATTTGCTCTGCCTGTTTGATCTTATCGTTATAACCTGCAATATTGCGCACACCTAAAGCTGACATCAGTTTATAACGGCGTTCCATTTCATTAACACACCAACGCAATGCGTTAGCTGCATCTTTCATATCTGTAACGACTTCAGTTAACAGATGTGGTATGCCTTCATAAACAGATAGTTCGAGCATTTTCGGGTCGATCATGATAAAGCGGACATCTTCGGGTTTTGCTTTATACAGGATGCTGAGGATCATCGCATTAACCCCCACAGATTTACCCGAACCGGTCGTCCCTGCAACCAGTAAGTGCGGCATCTTCCCTAAATCAGCCACAACAGGCTGCCCCCCGATATCTTTCCCTAAAACGATGGTTAAAGGTGAGGGGTTATCACGGAATTTTTCGCAGTCCAATACTTCTCGCAAATAAACGGTCTGACGTTTTTTATTAGGTAACTCCAGACCGACATAAGGCAGTCCCGGTATCACTTCTACAATCCTGACAGCTACAGCTGAAAGTGAACGAGCAAGATCACGGGATAGATTGGAAATACGCGAAGCTTTAACGCCGGGAGCCAGATCCAGCTCGAACCGGGTAATCACAGGGCCAGGCGAAAACCCGACAACATCAGCCTTGACCCGATAATCATTCAGGCGAGATTCAATTAAACGTGAAGTCTGTTCCAGAGCGAACATGTCGACAGGTTCTTCTTCTGCTGGCGGAGCTGCCAGAAGATCGAGAGAAGGCATCGGTGTAGTTGGTTTAGGTAATGGTTGATCATTACGCACCAAAAATGGATGGAACAGGCTTTGCTGTGGTTGCTGCGGTTGCTGCGGTTGCTGCGGTTGCTGCGGTTGCTGCGGTTGCTGCGGTTGCTGCGGTTGCTGCGGTTGCTGCGGTTGCTGCGGTTGCTGCGGTTGCTGCGGTTGCTGCGGTTGCTGCGGTTGCTGCGCAAAATTATGCCGGACTTCTGCCTCGTGGGAAACACTCGGAACAGGAGAAATTGCTGAAACACTTGAAACAGGCGGAACATTTTTTTCCTGTTCTGGTTGTGCAATATCTTCTACAGGTATGAACTCAGAAGGCATAAAGAGTGGCTCTGTTGGCACTGATTTATCTGAACTATCAATTTGTGAAAGATATTCAAACACAGATTTTTCAGGCTGTTGTAAAGCGGTAGTCTGGTTTTGGTAGCGCTCACTCTGCTGCTGCTCAAATGCTTGCCGCAACATTTCTTCCTGCTCTGCCTGCTCGTCAACATTATTGATAGGTCGCTCAGCTGGAGCCTCTACTGCTGTATCGTCATATGTGTTATCAAGAACAGTCTCGTTTGGAGCATAGTTAAACAACTCTGCATCCTCTTTAGGCTCTTTTTCAACATCACTGCCGTAACGCTCACGTTGCTGATCAAGAAATTGCTGGCGCAGCATATCTTGTTGTTGCGCATCCATTTTCTGTTCTTCAGCCTCAGCATTAAGCTCTTCCTGTCTCTCCTTTTCTTTTCGCTGTAAATGTTCAGCCAAACGATGAGAAGGAACTTTAACGCCATACAATTCACGGCGAGTCGGTATCCGTACTGGGTTCGGTCTCGGCATCTCGGGACCAATACCTTGTTTTACCTGCGGGTTTCTTACTGACACAGCAGGAGTTGTTACCGGACGCTGCAACTCATCATCGTTATCAGGTAATGGCGACACAGCTAAAATATCCTGCACTGTAGCTGAATGAATATTGGCTGGAGATAGGTCTGGTTCCGGCACAGTATGCGACGCATTACTAAACTCTGCGGTTATATTCCTTGTTTGCTCATCACCCGGCAGTTCAAATGTATAACGGGTAGGTTCTGCTTCCTGAGTATTCTCAGCCTGCTCTGATATAGCCTGAGTTGTTTCCGGAACAATAGAAACCAGAGGTTCAAATGAAGCACTCTCAGATGCAATGCTTCCAGATGAAATACTGACAGGAGAAAGGCTTTCTTCTGATTTTTCGCTTTCTGGCTGCTTTGAATCAATATTCGCTAATTCTGCTACCGTTGGTGTTACCAACAACGCATCGTCTTCATCGACAATACCTGAATTCTGCATAATGTCAGCAGTAGCAGGCTTATTCCCATTATGACCAGATTCTTTTTCAGCTCCAGAGGAAGCAGAGACTGCATCTTTTTCCAGTAGCAGCTCTTCCTGTTCTTCATCATATTCAGATTCAGGACGGCTACGATTGAGGACAAAGCTAATTGAATCGAGAATACAAGCGCCAATTTTTTCTGCAATAGTAAGCCAGGACCAACCAGTAAATAGCGTAAATCCAATAACCCAAATACCAAGCAGGGCCAGAGTGGTACCCAGAATATTGAGCCACGGCAAAACGGCGTTACTGAATAAACTGCCAACTACACCACCTGACGCAAAATCATTGAAATCATCAATATTAAGTTCTGCTAAACCACATGAAGTCAGGATAAGTGCCAAGGCACCAATAATACGTAATGCGAGCGTGAAAAAATCTACATACTCTTGCCTATCTTTCTGACGGAAAGCATTCCAACACCCTAAAAAGATCAATGGCGGGACTGCATAGGCAAGAATACCGAATGCGGAAAATAGTATGTCTGATAACCACGCACCAACACTGCCACCTAAATTATGGACAGGCTCATGCCAGGCAGTTTGGGACCAGCTGGGGTCGGAAGGATGAAAACTGACAAGTGCTACCATTAAGTAGACGGCACATATAGCAATAACCAACAGAATGGCTTCCAGAAGCCTGCGGCCACTGCTGACTCTTTTTAATTTAACACGTTTGTCTTCTGTATATTCCTGGTTCAAGAAAGGCTCTCCAGGTTTTCCTGTAGATTAAACGGAACAACGCTGAGGGCAGCTCAGCGTTGAAACTGTATGCATAAACAGGAGTGTACCTAACTTTTTCCTGTTTTGCATCTATGCACTGTACATTGTAGACAAAAGCTTAACGAGTCTTAATTACCAGACGGTTACTCTGTTTCACTTCTTCCATAACTACATAAGTACGAGTATCGTTAACACCCGGAAGGCGTAGCAGGGTTTCACCCAGCAATTTACGGTACGCAGACATATCTGGTACACGTGTTTTCAGTAAGTAGTCAAAATCTCCAGAAACTAAATGACACTCTTGAATTTCTTCAAGTTTTTGTACGGCAGTATTGAACTGCTCAAAAACATCTGCTGCTCCGCGATTCAGGGTGATTTCAACGAATACCAGCAATGATGCATCCAGGTAGTGAGGATTCAACAACGCCGTATAACCAGAAATAAAACCCTGACGCTCTAAACGACGTACACGCTCCAGACAAGGAGTTGGTGATAACCCTACTCGTTTGGATAATTCCACATTAGAAATACGGCCGTCTTTCTGCAATTCATTAAGGATATTACGGTCTATGCGATCAAGATCTTTTCCTGGACGCTTCTTATTATCTATCATCTTATTGCTCTCTCTTTATATTCCTACACCCATAACATTTTCCCTATCTCTTTTAAGCAGTTGAGCTGGAAAAGATGTCTTCAAAGGCTAAAGCTCAATCTGTAACCAAGGTTTGGGGCCTGCACGTAATCTTCCAGAACACAATTTCCCAGAACTCGATTAACCAAAATACGACTTACTAGAACACCGTCTTCCAGAATGTAATTTCCCAAAACACGATTTTCCCAAAACATTGGGTTTCCCAGAAAGCAGCTTATCGGCAATTTTTAATATTCTATGAGAAAATCATCCCCTCAGAATTGTCTATTCTATAGAAACAATTGATTAGCGAGGTAGATAATTATCTCTTACACAGATGTTTTCGCAAATGCATAGCCGATTGTCAAAGTAAATGAACAAAAATCAGAACAACATACCAAACAAATTTTCGGTAAATCGCCTTAGTCGCTCGTTTCATGACTAAAACGCATAAATGATGTTCAATTCAAAATGTTAAGCACTTACTCCTTACATTCCCATTACATCATAGTTACTATCTATCGGTAAAATCGTTAATAACATGAATATTTTATCTGATAATCGCTTTTTTTAACTTATCATTTCTCCTACAATCCCTAAATCCACGATATGTGATAATGGAAATGAGGTATTCATGAGTACAGCCAAACACAGTAAGCTCATCATTCTTGGCTCAGGTCCTGCTGGTTATACTGCTGCTGTTTATGCAGCCCGTGCTAATCTAAGTCCCGTACTCATTACAGGGGTTGAGAAAGGCGGCCAATTAACCACCACGACTGAAGTTGAAAACTGGCCCGGTGACCCTGAAGGGCTGACAGGCCCTGGCTTGATGGAGCGTATGTTCCAGCACGCTGAAAAGTTTCAGACAGAAATTGTTTCCGACCACATTAGGAAAGTTGATTTCTCAAAAAAACCATTCCATCTGTATGGTGATGATCAAGAATATAGCTGTGATGCTCTGATCATCGCAACTGGTGCTTCGGCTCGCTATTTAGGCTTACCTTCCGAGGAAGAATTCAAGGGGCGTGGTGTTTCTGCCTGTGCAACCTGTGATGGTTTCTTCTACCGTAAACAAAAAGTTGCAGTTGTCGGTGGTGGTAATACCGCTGTTGAAGAAGCATTGTATCTGGCAAACATTGCATCTGAAGTTCACCTGATACACCGTCGTGATACTTTCCGCTCAGAGAAGATCCTGATTGACCGTTTGATGGATAAAGTTAAAAACGGCAATATTATTCTGCATACAGACCGCACTCTGGACGAAGTTTTGGGTGATGAGATGGGCGTAACAGGTGTTCGTATCCGCGATACTAAGAGCGATAACACCGAAGAGTTGGATGTTGCCGGTGTTTTCATTGCTATCGGCCACAGCCCGAATACCGATATTTTTGCAGGGCAGCTTGAACTGGAAAACAGTTATATCAAAGTCCAGTCAGGTTTGCATGGAAATGCCACTCAGACTTCTATTCCGGGTATTTTTGCCGCTGGTGATGTAATGGACCATGTTTATCGTCAGGCGATTACGTCTGCCGGTACTGGCTGTATGGCAGCACTGGATGCTGAACGTTTTCTGGACGGGCTGGCAACCAAATAAAATTATCTCCCTTAAAAGCGCTATTCCGGTAGCGCTTTTTAACAGGGCGCATTTTTTGTAAGTAACATTTTGTAGATAGCATAGTGTTGTAGATAGCATGGTGTTGTAAATAAAATAGTGCGCGGAAGCTGGCAAGGTGGTTACCAGCTTGTTTTGATACTTTGTATCATCTGTTAATCTGAAATTTTTCTTATGGACAAAACAAGACAATCTGAACTGGTTCGATGGCTGAAACAACAAAGTACCCCAGCTCGTCGATGGCTTCGTCTATCCATGCTATTGGGCCTGATTAGTGGCCTACTGATTATCTCTCAGGCCTGGCTGCTCGCTTCCATTCTTCAGGCGCTTGTCATGGATCATGTTCCCCGTGAAAATCTTATCAGCCAATTTGCAATGCTACTGGCTTCTTTTACCCTGCGAGCGGTTGTCAGTGCTATTCGGGAGCGTATCGGCTTTATCTGTGGCAAGGTTGTACGTCAGCAAATCCGCCGTATGGTTTTGGATAAGCTGACCCAATTAGGGCCTGTCTGGGTAAAAGGTAAACCTGCTGGCAGCTGGGCAACGATTATTCTGGAACAGATCGAGGATATGCAGGATTTTTATTCCCGCTATTTACCTCAAATGACCCTCGCAGCCACTATTCCAGTGCTTATTCTGATGACAGTATTTCCAATCAATTGGGCTGCCGGTGTTATTTTATTGGTAACAGCACCTTTGATTCCGCTTTTTATGGCATTAGTCGGATTAGGAGCAGCAGATGCGAATCGACGCAATTTTATTGCACTCAGCCGGTTAAGCGGTAATTTTCTTGATCGTTTGCGGGGTCTCGAAACATTGCGCTTATTCCATCGGGGAAAAGCTGAAGTTAAGCAAATTACCGAATCAACTGAAGATTTCCGCCTCAGAACGATGGAAGTGCTGCGCATGGCGTTTTTATCTTCTGCAGTACTAGAGTTTTTTGCTGCTGTTTCTATTGCCGTTGTCGCTGTCTATTTTGGTTTTTCTTATCTGGGAGAATTGCATTTTGGCAGTTATGGCCTTGGTATCACACTATTTGCCGGTTTTCTGGCGCTTATCCTGGCTCCGGAATTTTTTCAGCCGCTACGTGATCTGGGTACTTTCTACCATGCTAAAGCTCAGGCTATCGGTGCGGCGGAATCACTTTTCACGCTGTTAACCAGCGATGAGGAACATGCCTCATACGGCGGTAAAAAAATCCTGTCAGATAAAAATGCTGTCAGTATTGAAGCAAATGAGCTGGAAATTTTGTCGCACGATGGTCATCGTCTTGCTGGCCCTTTGAACTTTACGATTGAGCAGCATCAGCGTATTGCATTAGTGGGTAAAAGCGGTGCGGGAAAAAGTTCTCTTATAAATGTCTTACTCGGTTTTCTTCCTTATCGCGGCTCACTAAAAATCAATGGAAGTGAACTCAATGAACTTGATCTCGACAAATGGCGTGAACAATTAAGCTGGGTTGGGCAAAACCCTCACCTGCCAGAACAGACCATACTTGATAATATCTGTCTTGGTCAGTTTGATGCGACACAGGAACAAATTCAGAGTGTCATGCAACAAGCCTATGTTACGGAGTTTGTCTCTGAACTGCCCGATGGCATAAACACCGTTATTGGTGATAATGCAGCACGGCTATCTGTTGGGCAGGCACAGCGTATTGCTGTCGCCAGGGCTTTATTGCATCCCCGCCAGCTTTTGCTGCTGGACGAGCCCGCCGCCAGTCTCGATGCTCACAGTGAGCAACGGGTAATGACAGCCTTGAATCAGGCATCCAGTCAGCAAACCACGCTATTGGTTACACACTTACTGGAAGAAACGCCGGAATATGATCAAATCTGGGTGATGGAAAGTGGACTTATTATCGAAAAAGGCAACTATGAAAGCCTGAGACAATCTCAAGGCGCATTTTCCCGCCTGTTGTCTCATCGCAGTATGGAGCTTTAATCATGCGTATATTACTTCCATTTCTCGCACTATATCGCCGCCACTGGTTTCTCATCAGTTTAGGGATGGTTCTGGCAACACTAACTCTGTTAGCCAGTATTGGCTTACTTACACTGTCTGGCTGGTTTCTAGCTGGTACGGCTGTGGCGGGCTTTGCCGGAAAATATACCTTTAATTACATGCTGCCTGCCGCAGGTGTCCGGGGCGCCGCAATTTTCCGCACTGCCGGGCGTTATGGAGAGCGGCTGGTTAGCCATGATGCTACATTTCGGGTATTGGCCCATCTGCGGGTATTTACCTTTCAGAAGATCCTGCCACTTTCGCCGGGAGGGATTGCCCGTTTTCGTCAGGGGGAGCTATTAAACAGGATTGTGGCTGATGTAGAAACATTAGATCACCTCTATCTTCGTGTCCTGTCTCCATTGCTTGCTGCACTCGCTGTGATTGTAGTTCTGACATTAGGTCTAGGCTTTCTTGACTGGACTCTCGCCTATACTCTCGGCGGTATTATGCTGGGATTATTACTGATCTTACCTTTTGTGTTTTATCACGCAGGTAAACCTTATGGCAGGAATATCACAGTATTACGTGGGCAGTATCGAACTTTACTCACCAGTACATTACAGGGTCAGGCAGAATTAACCGTTTTCGGTGCCCTTAAACGTTTCCGCCAGACAATGTCCGAAGTTGAATATCAATGGCTAAAAAGCCAGCAACAGCAAGCCAACCTGACAGGGCTTTCTCAGGCCATCATGATTTTTGCTACTGGTATGACGGTAACATTAATATTGTGGCTGGCAGCAGGAGATGTAGGCGGAAATAGTCAACCCGGTGCATTAATTGCCCTGTTTACATTCTGTGCTCTTTCAGCATTTGAATCTCTGGGGCCAGTCACTGTTGCATTCCAGCACATGGGGCAGGTGATCTCGTCAGCAACCCGCGTTTCTCAGCTAATGCATCAGAAAGCAGAAGTCACCTTTCCTGCTGACGGGCCAAAAAGTACAGGCAATCTCAGCCTTGAGATAAAAAACATAGAATTCACTTACCCTAACCAGCCTATACCTGTATTG
This sequence comes from Xenorhabdus sp. KJ12.1, assembly GCF_963876495.1. Lineage (NCBI taxonomy): Bacteria > Pseudomonadati > Pseudomonadota > Gammaproteobacteria > Enterobacterales > Morganellaceae > Xenorhabdus > Xenorhabdus sp. KJ12.1. The sequence continues at coordinate 33,587 of NZ_CAWNQH010000060.1, read as the reverse complement.
CAGAGTGTTTCACTGTCTCTTCAGGCAGGTGAACATATCGCCTTATTAGGTAAAACTGGCTGTGGTAAATCGACTCTTTTGCAATTATTAACCCGGGCGTGGAATGTTGATAACGGAGAAATTCTACTCAACCAGCAGCCCATTTCTCTCTATGATGAAGCCACACTGAGATCAATGATATCAGTCGTTCCTCAACGGATACATGTATTCAGCCATACTCTGCGGGAAAATCTGTTAATGGCAAAACCGGGTGCCACAGATGAAGAATTAGAAACGGTATTGCAACAGGTTGGCTTAGGAAACTTGCTAGAAAACAATGAAAAGCTAAACTGTTGGATGGGCGAAGGCGGACGTCAGCTTTCAGGTGGTGAACAACGCCGCTTGGGTATTGCCAGAGCATTACTACATAACTCACCACTCATGCTTCTGGATGAACCAACAGAAGGGCTTGATGCAGATACTGAACAACAAATCCTGGCACTATTACGCCATAATTGTCAGGATAAAACACTTATTGTAATTACCCATCGGTTAACAGGCTTACAACACATGGATCGGATCTGTGTGATGGATGGGGGACGTATCATTGAGCAAGGACAACACGATGTGTTATTGTCCCAACAAGGACGCTACTACCAATTCTATCAACGACAGAGCTATCCTGATCAGGAGTAATAAGTTTTATGTTGATAGCTCAATTGGATAACTCATATGAATTTCCCCATCCAGATACTGCGCTGGCAGAACCAAATGGCTTGTTAGCATTTGGGGGTGATCTAAGTGCAGAACGATTAAAGACCGCATATCGCAAAGGCATTTTTCCGTGGTTTTCACCGAATGAACTTCCTTTGTGGTGGTCTCCCGACCCCAGGGCTGTCCTGATCCCTGGAGAATTACATACCGGCCGAACTTTGCGACGTTTTATTCGCAAACATCCTTACCAAATTACGGTAAACTATGCTTTTGAACAGGTGGTCTATGGTTGTGCCCAGAGACAAGAAGGCACATGGATCGGTTCTGACATTCAATTGGGTTACCAAACCTTGCATCAGGAAGGTTTAGCTCACTCAGTTGAAGTTTGGCATAAACAACAGCTCGTCGGTGGGTTATATGGTGTTAATATAGGAACACTATTTTGCGGCGAATCGATGTTTAGCAAAATGGAGAATGCATCCAAGTGTGCTTTTGTGGCATTCTATCACCATTTTTTGCGTCATGGCGGCCAACTGTTTGATTGCCAGGTGCTAAACCACCATACAGAATCACTGGGCGCCAAAAATATTCCAAGGAAAGAGTTTCTCCGGCATCTTGACCAGTACCAAAAACAATCATTGCAAGCTGGTTGTTGGGATGCGCAAGCGCTGGAGTTATAGTCAATACTTGGTGGTTTATGCTGTTCACGGTGGGAGTGTCAATACCATTATGAGGAAAATAATGGTGTAAAATACGACATTCCTTTACATAATGAGGGTTTTTCGGCATTATCTTGCCGGTTAAAAACTATGGTTGTTACATTTAGAGGATTAGATGGCCAAAGAAGACAATATTGAAATGCAAGGTACTGTGTTAGACACACTGCCAAACACCATGTTTCGTGTCGAATTAGAGAACGGACACGTCGTTACTGCTCACATTTCAGGCAAAATGCGTAAAAACTATATCCGCATCCTGACTGGAGACAAGGTTACAGTTGAACTAACTCCATATGACCTGAGCAAAGGCCGTATCATCTTCCGTAGCCGCTGATTCCGATACCTTCTTACACACCACAGGTTATGTACTTTCAACATTCGCCTGTGGTGTTGCTCTTAACTTAATTGCTAGTTTTGCATATACCGTACTGATTATAGTACGGCATCTTCTGATTTTTTCTTGTTTGATTTTTGTACGCTTTTGAAATCGTATTTCAGTGCATTTTTATCTTTATCAAGACTAATTCTGACTGAACCTCCATGTACTAAAGAGCCAAACAATAACTCGTTAGCTAATGGTTTTTTCAGGCTATCCTGAATCACACGGGCCATCGGACGGGCACCCATCGCTTTATCGTACCCTTTATCACATAACCACTGACGGGCATCCGTGCTGATTTCCAGTGACACACCTTTTTCATCCAGTTGAACCTGCAATTCAACAATGAATTTATCAACCACTTGTTGAATAACTTCCGCAGAAAGTGAGTCAAACCAGATAATACTATCAAGACGATTGCGAAATTCGGGGGTAAAGGTTCGTTTGATCTCAGCCATCCCATCAATGCTATTATCCTGTTCCGTGAACCCAATAGATTTACGCTGTATCTCACGTACTCCCGCATTGGTTGTCATCACCAGAATAACATTACGGAAATCTGCCTTCCGACCATTGTTATCAGTCAACGTTCCGTTGTCCATCACCTGCAGCAGGATATTGAATACATCCGGATGGGCCTTTTCAATCTCATCAAGCAACAACACAGAATGAGGGTGCTTAATAATAGCATCTGTCAATAAACCACCCTGATCATAACCAACATAACCTGGCGGAGCACCTATCAAGCGACTGACAGTATGACGCTCCATATATTCAGACATATCAAATCTTAATAATTTAATATTGAGGACCTTCGCCAACTGTACTGTGACTTCTGTTTTACCAACTCCTGTAGGCCCGGCAAACAGGAAAGAACCAACAGGTTTGTGCTCCTGCCTCAGCCCCGCACGGCTCATTTTGATGGCTTCGGTTAATACACCAATTGCTTTGTCCTGACCAAATACCAGCATTTTCAAACGATCATCCAGTGTTCTCAAGACATCTTTATCACTGGCTGAAACTGTTTTCTCCGGAATACGGGCAATACGGGCAACGACTGATTCAATATCTGCAACATTAATGGTTTTTCTACGACGGCTGATTGGAACCAACCTTGTACGCGCACCGGCTTCATCAATCACATCAATAGCTTTATCCGGCAAATGGCGATCGGTGATATATTTCACCGACAACTCGACAGCAGCCCGAATAGCTTTTGCTGTGTAGCGAACATCGTGATGCGCTTCATACTTAGCACGTAACCCATTAATGATCTGTACCGTTTCTTCGGAAGAAGGCTCCAGAATATCGATCTTCTGAAACCGACGGGCCAGAGCGCGGTCTTTTTCAAAAATATTGCTGAATTCCTGATAGGTTGTCGAACCAATCACGCGAATACGGCCACTGGATAAAAGAGGTTTAATCAGATTGGCTGCATCCACCTGACCACCCGAAGCGGCACCAGCACCGATAATGGTATGGATTTCGTCAATAAAGAGAATACTTTTACTGTCCTGTTCCAGGGTTTTTAACAAAGTTTTGAAGCGCTTCTCAAAATCACCTCGATATTTAGTCCCTGCCAACAATGAACCGATATCCAGAGAGTAAATCGTGCAATCCTTCATCACTGCCGGAACATCTTTTTGCACGATGCGCCAGGCAAGCCCTTCAGCAATCGCAGTTTTACCAACTCCAGATTCCCCAACAAGCAATGGGTTATTTTTGCGCCGGCGACACAACACCTGAATTGTTCTTTCCAATTCATGCTGACGACCAACCAGCGGATCAATTTGCCCTTTTTGTGCAGATTGATTCAGATTTGTAGTGAAATTTTCCAATCTATCCTCACCTATCGCTTGTTCTTCCTGAACTGGACTAACATTATGATGACTCTCATTATCGAGCTCATCTTTACGTGTTCCGTGAGATATAAAATTCACAACATCCAGCCGACTGACGTCATGCTTGCGCAGTAAGTAAGCCGCCTGAGATTCTTGTTCACTAAAAATTGCAACCAGTACATTCGCCCCGGAAACTTCTGAGCGGCCTGAAGATTGAACATGAAACACCGCTCGTTGCAACACTCGCTGAAAGCTCAATGTTGGCTGGGTATCCCGATCATCATTCTCTGGTAATAAAGGGGTTGTTTGAGTAATAAAATTTTCCAGTTCCTGGCGTAAAACTGCCAGCTCGACCTTACAAGCCTCCAGTGCTTCTCGCGCTGATGTGTTACTTAACAACGCCAGTAGCAGGTGCTCGACAGTCATAAATTCATGTCTGTTATCCCTTGCTTTGGCAAAAGCAATGTTGAGACTCAGCTCCAATTCTTGATTGAGCATAAGCACCTCCTCCAAAATCAATAAGCCAGATCAGACTTTTTCCAGCGTGCAAAGTAACGGATGCTCGTGCTCCTTAGCATACATGTTCACTTGCGCAGCTTTAGTTTCTGCGACCTCTGCTGTATAAATACCGCAAATTGCCTTCCCTTGGTAATGGACATCCAGCATTAGTTGCGTTGCTCGTTCAATATCATAAGAAAAGAACTTTTGTAATACGTCAACCACAAACTCCATGGGGGTATAGTCATCGTTATTCAAAATTATCTTGTACATAGATGGCGGCTGTAGCGCTTGCTTTGCTTTGTCTTCTATAAATTCTTCAAAATTCAAGCTGTTATAAAACTGACTCATTGTCTTTCCACTGAGTATTATCTTTCTATCGGATTTTAGTATGAACTAATTCGTTCTACCTCTATATATTTTATCACTACATAAAGCACTCTGCTTATTCCCGTAGACGATCAGAGCCAGTATTCCACCTAAAAGTCTGATAACGTTATCTATATCAAACTTTGGCGATTTGAGACAACCTGTCATAACTTCTGCACTTGACGATAAAATGAATTTCACTACAGTGTATTTTATGAACACCATTCCTAGCTGGACGACTGTTCATGATCCTGAAATTTTTAGTGATTCCTAAACCCGAAATCATAATACGAGGGATAGAGAAGTATGGAAACAGGTACAGTTAAATGGTTCAATAATGCGAAGGGCTTTGGATTTATTTGCCCGGCAAGTGGCGGTGAAGATATATTTGCTCACTATTCAACCATTCAGATGGATGGTTATAGGACGCTGAAAGCCGGGCAAAAAGTGAATTTCAGCGTTAATCAAGGCCCTAAAGGCAATCATGCCTGTGTTATTGTTCCTTTGGAAGATGGCTCAAAATTAAAAAAGAGTAACCAATAGTTTCGTAATTCACACGCCACAGGTAAATTCCTCCTTTGTTTGTGGCGTGTTATTTAGCGGATAACCTCACTGTCTCCCTCCCCTAAGAACCTATTCATGTTTAGTCACAATAAATATAATTGAGTGAGATGTAAATCAATTGGATTTAAATGAAACAAATGTAAAAATCAGGAGAGTTTTATCATCAAATATCAGTCATAACTGACGCATATCTCTAAGACAGCCATTTTCCATACCATACAAAAAGATATTACCCTGTTTTGCTTTGAATTTGCTTAATTTTTTTGTGAATTCAAAATGACAGGATAGCAAGAATAAGCTGAATTTCAGTAGGTTTCCCTTTCCTCGACATGTTATAGTAGTGTGAATTATTTGTTGTTACAGCTTTTTTAGTTTTTATGACCAGTCAAAGATATACCAATGGATTTCGAAGTATGCCCTGCAACAAAAAAGCGACTTGAAAAACAAGAGTATAAAGCCAGATTAAAAGACGTTTATTATAAGGATATGTGACATGTTTTCAGGATTACTAATTATCCTCCTTCCATTGAGCCTAGGTTATCTGATTCGCTTAAATAACAAAACGATACTTACCAGAGTTCACCAATTGCTCAATGTCATGGTTTATCTCATTCTCCTGCTTATGGGTATCAGTCTTGCAATGTTGGATAATCTAGGTAGTAATTTGCTTTCTATCCTACTGTATGCGATGACATTTTTTCTGTGTATATTTGCAACTAACTGGCTTGCCCTTTTTTTTCTGGATAAAAAAGAACCGTGGATTATTACAGGACATAAACAGGAAAGTCCCCCTTCCCGCCTACATATGGCACTTGACTCCATCAAATTATGTGGTGCACTGATATTCGGTTTTTTGCTCGGCCTGACTGAATGGTCATGGTTCCATTTTTCCAGCAAGGCCAGTGAAATCACCTTAATTTTCTTACTATTTTTTGTTGGTATCCAACTACGTAATAACGGCTTAAGCCTAAAGCAAACATTCATGAATCGCCGTGGAGCTGTTGTTGCGATTATTGTCGCTATCAGTTCACTTATTGGTGGCGTGATAGCAGCATTCCTGCTTGGATTACCAACCAAGACTGGCCTGGCTATTGCATCCGGATATGGCTGGTATTCTCTTTCCGGCATTTTAATTTCTGATGCCTACGGGCCAGTATTTGGCAGTACAGCTTTTTTTAATGATCTAGCTCGTGAACTGGCATCTATTATGCTTCTTCCCATGCTAATCAATCGCTATCGCTCAACTGCACTAGGTTTAACCGGCGCTGCATCAATCGATTTCACATTACCCATATTACAGCGCTGTGGGGGTATAAGTATTGTACCCGCAGCCATCGTTCACGGTTTCATTTTAAGCCTGATGACGCCTATATTTATCGCATTTTTTACCCGATAGATTTATATAAATAAACGCATAACGTTATTTAATAATCTTATATTTACGCTAAAAACAGTACCTAACAAAAGGTAAAAAAAGAACACAGCCTGATTATAAAACCCATAAAACTGACTAAAATAACGATTTTACGCGCACATTATTGCATAGTTATTCTTTTGGGATTAATATCCCATCAACTAATTAACTATTCATAGTTTTCGCATGAAAATTCAATTAAAAAATATCAATTGTTTCTATGGAACTAATCAGGCTCTGTTTGATATCAATTTTGAATGTGGATCAGGGGAAACCGTCGTTCTGCTTGGGCCTAGTGGTGCAGGCAAAAGCTCCTTACTTCGAGTCCTGAATTTACTCGAGATGCCTCGTTCCGGCCAGTTAAGTGTAGCAAAGCATCAGTTTGATTTTAAACAACCTCCTAATGCAAAAGAAATCCGTGCCCTGCGGCAAAATGTAGGGATGGTTTTTCAGCAATATAACTTATGGCCACATTTAACCGTAATGGATAACCTGACTGAAGCTCCCTGTCGGGTGCAGAGGTTATCCAAACAAAAATCCACGGAAAAAGCGGCCAAGTTACTTTCCCGTCTTCGTCTTGAAGAGTTTGCTAATCGCTTTCCGCTGCACTTGTCAGGGGGGCAACAACAACGAGTCGCTATTGCACGTGCGCTAATGATGGAACCTCAGGTTCTGTTATTTGATGAACCAACAGCTGCACTTGATCCCGAAATCACATCTCAGGTCGTTGACATCATAAAAGAACTGGCAGAAACAGGAATTACCCAAATTATTGTGACACATGAAGTGGAACTTGCCCGTAAAACGGCTAGCCAGGTTATCTACATGGAAAAAGGACGAATTATAGAAAAAGGTGATGCAAGTCATTTTTTAAAGCCTCAAACCGAAGCTTTTGCTCATTATTTGTCACACTAAGTTTGGCATACTGAGCCAGCCATACAGATAATTTCAGAAAAATAACCATCAATCACATGATCATCAGTTACAGGACATGGCTATGAAAAAATTCTTGCTTGCAGCTTTATTAACTACTGTCACCCTATCAGCAACCGCAGCGGAGAAAGAAACTCTGCGTTTCGCGACTGAAGCAACTTACCCTCCATTTGAATTCGTTGGTGCTGACAACAAAATTCAGGGATTCGATGTCGATCTGGCAGATGCAATGTGTAAGAAACTTAATGCCGAATGTAGTTTCACTAATCAGGCCTTCGACAGTCTTATTCCCAGCCTGAAATTCCGTCGTGTTGATGTGTTAATGGCAGGTATCGATATTACGCCTGACAGAAAAAAACAGGTTGATTTTACTGATACTTATTATGATAACTCTGCCAATTTTGTGACTGTCAAAGGCAAGTTTTCCAAAATTGATGAATTAAAAGGCAAATTAGTAGGTACTCAGAATGGCACGACACATCAAAAATACCTGATGGAACAGCATAAAGAGCTACAAACAGTGCCATATGATAGCTACCAGAATGCAATTCTCGATCTGAAAAATGGCCGTGTTGATGCAATATTTGGTGACACTGCTGTTGTCAATGAATGGCTGAAAAAGAATAAAGAGCTAGGTACCATTGGTGAGAAAGTCACTGATAAAGATTACTTTGGCACAGGTTTAGGTATCGCTGTTCGTAAGGGCAATACAGACTTATTAAATAAACTGAATAAGGCTCTGGCAGAAATCAAACAGGATGGTACTTATGACACCATCTACGAAAAATGGTTTGGCAAAAATAATCAATTGAACTCCAATGAATGAATTTCAATCTTTAATTAGTGCCGCCGGTATCACCGTCGGCCTTGCTGTTTCCTCTCTTATAGCCGGTTTGATTCTGGCAATGATTTTTGCTGGCTGGGAATCTTCCCGCAGGAAAGCCTTTGCACTTTTAGGTTCCTGCTGGGTTACCCTGATCCGGGGATTACCTGAAATTCTGGTGGTCCTTTTTATCTACTTCGGGAGTTCACAGCTTCTTATCATTTTATCTGAAGGTTTTGATATCAATCTTGTAGTCTGGCAGTTCAGAATACAGATGGAAATTGATAATTTTGACGTCAGCCCTTTCCTGTGCGGTGTCATTGCGCTTTCCCTCCTTTATTCTGCCTATGCATCCCAGACGATAAGAGGGGCATTAAAGGCTATTCCTATCGGGCAAAGAGAAGCGGGTCAGGCACTGGGATTAAGCCCAAGCCGCATCTTTTTCCGGCTGGTTATGCCTCAAATGTGGCGTCATGCTTTACCCGGATTAGGTAATCAATGGTTAGTTTTATTAAAGGACACAGCTCTGGTCTCATTAATAAGCGTTAATGATTTAATGTTACAAACAAAAAGTATCGCCACTCGTACACAAGAGCCATTCACCTGGTACATGGTTGCCGCAATCATCTATTTAGTTATCACACTGGTGAGCCAATTTATCCTTAAACGACTTGAAGTACGTGCAACTCATTTTGAACGGAGTGCTTCTGATGCTTGAGTATATAAAGGATATCTTACCGGGCCTGCAAACCAGCCTGAGTCTGACTTTCACAGCATTGCTGGTGGCGTTTATGCTATCAGTCATCCTGACTGTCATTCTGACAATGAAACTGCCGATGCTCTCGCAATTGGTGAAAGGCTATATAACACTATTCACCGGTACTCCCTTACTCGTACAGTTTTTTTTGATTTACTATGGTCCCGGGCAATTTCCAGCCATAAAAGCATACCCGTGGCTATGGCAGTTAATGTCCGAGCCGTGGCTCTGTGCGATGGTGACGCTGGCGCTAAATAGCGCAGCCTATTCCACTCAACTTTTTTATGGGGCAGTTAAAGCAATCCCAGAAGGGCAATGGCAATCCTGTTATGCACTTGGTATGTCACAGGCACATTCTATGCGCATATTACTACCGTATGCCTTCAAAAGAGCGCTCTCATCCTACTCAAACGAAGTTGTGTTAATTTTCAAAAGCACGTCACTGGCCAGTACAATCACTCTGTTGGATATTATGGGATACAGCCAGCTACAATTTGGCCGCAGTTATGATGCAACCGTTTTTGTTGCAGCCGGTATCATTTACCTCTGCATAAATGGTCTTTTAACATTGCTGATGCGTACTTTTGAACGGCGCACACTATCATTTGAGCAACGTAACTAAACAACCAAGCATTATTTTATGATGTATCTTTGCTTCCATTGCTGATTACCAACAATGGAAGCTATTCTTCATTGCGGGCTAACCATTATTCAGAACCAACAGAGTCAGCGTTTCGTAATGTTCAGTGTGTGGAAACATATCGAATAACTGCACTTTTTCTATTCGGTATCGTTCGAGCATGGTGATATCTTTTGCCATCGTTTCCGCATTACAACTTGAGTAAAGAATATACTCAGGTGCCATTCGGTTAAGATACTGGCAAAGTTCTTTGCCAATTCCTCTTCGAGGCGGGTTAACTAATACCAACTCCGGAATTTGCGATTTTTCAAGAGCGAAATGCGTAGAATCCAGAGCCTGAAACTCAACATGTTTGAGCCCGAGGCTGTCAGCTGAATTTCTGGCACAGGCAATAGCTTCCTCACTGATTTCAATGCCTGTCAGCTTGGTTTCTTTATCTGCACAATGCAGACCAAAACCTCCCGCGCCACAAAACAGATCCCACATACTGCCTATATTTAGTTCCCTGACCCACTGCCCCGCTGTCATATATAACTGTGAAGCAATAGCCGGATTCGTCTGGAAAAAACTCCGGGGCCGAATATACAACGGAATATTATTGAAATTTTCCTGTAACATTTTCTTTTCAGTGAAAATAATCTCTTTTTCACCTTCAAGGATCGCCATATGTGTCGGTTGGATATTCGCAGAAATTACCGTCAGCTGTGGTAACTGTTTCTGTAACCAGGATAAGGATCGTTGTAACTGTTCCAGTTTTGTTTCTGAACGTAACACAAACCTCAGCATCATCTCTTTATCAGCCCGGCTTTCGGTCAACAGAATGTATTTCAGTTCACCTTTTTTACGTGCAACGTTGTATGGGACTAACCCCGCTTTTGCGATAAATATTTTTATTACGTCAAAGACTGGCTGAAAGTGTTGCGGATATAAAGGACAATCACAAAGATCGACTGTTCTGCCATCCCTATGCAGCATTCCGAGTAGCGGGCGCTCAACACTGCCACTTACGACCATTTTAGCTTTATTACGAAACCCACTAAGCTGGCTGGCAACAGGAGGTTGCCAGCGCGTGTTCGAAGTATCTCGTAAAAGCTGTTGTAAATGTTCTTGTTTCTCTGATAACTGATTTAAATAGGACTTATCAAGCCACTGGCAGGAGTGACAATGCCCCGCGGTATACTGCGCACACTGCATTGTAAAAAACCACTTAAAAAAATATTAGTGCAAGGTAAACGTTGATGTTTCTGTCGAAGCCTGTGCCTCATCTTCTTCATCTTCTACTTCCATTTCACTTTCCATATCACTCGTGACATAAAGGAAATTGTTACTGTGAACTTCAAAGATCACATTGGCAATTTGCTCCTCACCGAGTTTCAGAAAATGAGAGAATTGCTGGAACGTCATACCGGCGGCGATAGGAAATGACTGACAAACAATAAGTTTTGGTAAATTTTCATCCTGAATATCAAGGAATGCCTTCACAGTCAGAGAACTGGCATTAATCTGGCTAAGATTCGCAACCAATGGAATGATCGCTGTTGGCCGGACTTCAGCCAAAGCGGAGAAAAAGACAACATCCCCCAGCAGATCAATCTTGGCATCAAACAGGCCTTCAATGTTCTGCATATGAGGCAAATGCAATACCTGGCTTGCTTCATTTTCAAAATAAGAAATTTTCAGCTTATCAAGCCAATTACGTAATGTTGCTAAATTTGGGGTAACCATAGAATCCATTGAATCAACCTCATATGACTAAAAGTGACACCTGCTACCTTCAGAAAACACTCTATTAGGATAGCAACATGAAATCGTTAACCTATTTTATTTTTTCTCCATCAGAAACAACCCGATGATTGCTGCCCTCTTTCTTATGATCAATACCTAAAAAAGAGAGATTATAGATCGCACGCCAGATAATATGGATAGCTGCGGGAATCAAACAGCCGATACCCAATAAGATCATAGCAACGTGTGCTTCTGTCGTCATTAATAAAGGTGATAGAATTAGGCTATCAGTTATCGATAAATAGACTAACGCTAATAACCCGATACCCAATATTTCCAATAAAATAACCATCTTTGGCATATCAGCCAACGAACGCATCTCTTTTGATGTACTTTTCTTCATTTGTTGACCACCTTCCAAATCTGATACGGGTGATAAATTTTGACCATACCTCACCAGATAATCATGCCTGAACCGCTTGTATTGGCAGGACTAATTAAAGCGAAAGGAAATTCCTACTTTTTTTTACTGACACTTACAGGCATAGTAACTCAAGATGACATATCAATGTAGCCCATGATCATTACTACTTAAGGAGTTTATATGTACACTGTCATTTTTGGTCGCCCTGGTTGCCCATACTGTGTCCGCGCAAAAGAACTGGCTGAAAAATTAAAAACAGAGCGTGAAGACTTTGATTACCGCTATGTAGATATCTTGGCAGAGGGTATCACCAAAGAAGACTTGTCAAAAACGGTAGGCAAAACTGTTGAGACCGTTCCACAGATTTTCATTGATGAAACACATATTGGCGGTTGCACTGACTTTGAAGCCTACGCCAAAGAAAATCTAGAACTGTATAAATAATCACGGCACCATTGCTGTTCAGGCAAAAGAATTCTCTTAGCCTGAGCAGCAAATATCTCATTAATTCCAAAAGAAATTCCAGACCACACCATTCAAAAAGCCTACTAGGTAGAAAAAATTCGGTAATTTTTTTACGATCGTGAGAACTTTCAGGTTTTCGTACAGTCTCAATTAGTGCCACTGCTTTTCTTTGATGTCCCCATATTGAGGAGCCCGATAGTCATCCCCTTTGGTTAAAGACTATCGGGTTTTTTGTTTATACGGGGTGTTAAATGAGGGAAAAACAACTTATCCCATATCATGAATACATTATTGACCTACCCAACTGCAACAATCATTAAATAAAATGACAAATGAAGGCGATATCGCTTTACTGATCCACATGCTAAAATTATTGTTTTTACCGATAAATTGATAAACACGTTATCACATTTTTACTCCAAGGCACGTGTGAGGCTCATTTTGCTAGAACAACTGAACCACGATTTGTTTAACCTTATCAATGCGACACCAGATTCATCATCAGGCATGATCATGTTTTCAATCTTTATTGCAAAATATCTGGTGTATGTATATCCCATAACACTAGCAGTTTTCTGGCTTTGGGGGAAAAAAGAGGCCATCTCACATCAACGTGCTGTTGTCAGTAAATCCTGTATTGCTTTTGCCTTTGCCATAACAGCATCAACAATCATTGGAGCACTTGTTCCTCATGCCCGCCCATTTGTTGTAGGGATTGGCTATAACTTTCTCGCTCATGCGCCTACAGTTTCATTCCCCAGTAACCACGGTACAGCTGTGTTTACGTTCTCACTGGCATTTCTTTTCTGGCACCGTATCTGGTCAGGGTTGTGTCTGATGGTTATTGCTTGTGCTATCGTGTGGGCCCGGGTTTATGTTGGCGTTCATTGGCCAATTGACATGGCTGGCGCTTTTTTGGTCAGCCTGATGGGGTGTGCATTTTCCCAACTATTCTGGCATCTATACGGAGCATTTTTACAAAATAAGCTAACTTTTCTTTATCAATTCTTCTGTTCCTTTTTGATTAAAAGAGGCTGGGTGCAAAGTTAGCTTATCTTTTCCTCAGAAGGAAAAAAATATCCAGTAAATTTCAAGTTGTAGTTTTGTCAGCTACAACTTGAAAGACGCAGGGTATAGATATGAAGCCCTCTCAGTCATCATAAAACGCTTCGCTATATATAACATCACATAATGAAATATGATTACTCTTTCTACATAAAAAATAACCAATGATAATTCCCTTTCATATGATGACCGTTTAAAATTAAGATGTTTATTAAGTTATAATACTAAGAACCAAATTCCGATTCATAAAATTCACACCTTAACTCAAACCAAAAAAACAGAATTATTTTACTTTTATTTCAGCATGATACAATTAAATAGAATAAATTAAATTTATATTTAAGATTATAAGAACTAATATCAACCACTTTAATTGGAATTAAAAATTTCAAATTTAAAAATTTTGTTAATATTTTAATGATTATATTAATCGCATAATCAGAACAGAAAGTTTAAATTTAAATTATGATACTTATTATCTTCATTTTCTACCGCCACGTTTTATTTAATATTTAATTAACATCATCATAAAGATTCGTAACATATTAACTTTACGATATAAATCTTGCAATTGCGAGAGCGATCACGGTACATTTTACTAAAAATAATTATATTTCCCTTAGCAAATGTCTGTAGTTAAGAATTTTGATTTAAATATCAAAAATAGGACTAAACGGGATCTCAGATCATTAGTTTAAAATGACTGTATTTTAAACGATATTATTAGTATATAAATAAACATGTATAAATAAACGTCAGCTCAACATTTGACAATTTATTATTCATATAACGAATCCAACTCGCGCATTTTATTAATGTGCGAGTTTAGTAGTTTTTAAATTTTACTTTACCGCGTTATTTCGGAGATATTTATGGACACATCTCAAGCAGGTTCAATCGCATCCTCTGCTTCTGGCAGCAAAAGCGATTACTCTACCTGGCGTAAATCAGACACTGTATGGATGTTGGGATTATATGGTACAGCCATCGGGGCTGGCGTTCTGTTTCTTCCCATAAACGCCGGGATTGGCGGATTAATACCACTTATCATCATGGCTCTGCTCGCACTTCCGATGACATTTTTTGCTCACCGGGGAATGTGTCGTTTTGTCCTGTCCGGCAAAAATAGCGGTGAAGATATTACTGGCGTAGTAGAAGAGCATTTCGGGAAAGTAGCCGGCTTTTTTATCACTATCCTCTACTTCTTTGCTATCTACCCTATCCTGCTGGTTTATAGTGTTGCACTGACCAATACGGTAGAAAGTTTCATCATCCACCAGCTGAATATGGATGCACCTCCTCGCGCACTGCTGGCACTGGTCCTGATTCTCGGCGTTATGAGCATTATCCGTTTCGGTGAGCAAGCCATCGTTAAAGCAATGAGCGTATTGGTATTCCCATTCGTCACTGTATTAATGCTGCTGGCTCTGTACCTGGTTCCTCACTGGAACACTGCGATTTTTGACACACTGTCACTGGAAAATGCTGTTTCTTCCACAAACAGTCACGGCCTGCTGTTCACCCTGTGGCTGGCTATTCCGGTTATGGTTTTCTCTTTCAACCATTCTCCAATCATCTCTGCGTTTGCTGTAGCAAAACGTGAAGAATACGGCGAGAATGCGGAAAAGAAATGTTCACGCATTCTGGGCTATGCTCATATCATGATGGTACTGACAGTCATGTTCTTTGTGTTCAGCTGCGTACTCAGCCTATCACCTGAGAATCTGGCAGAAGCAAAAGCACAGAACATTACCATCCTGTCTTATCTGGCTAACCACTTTAATACACCACTCATTGAATATATTGCTCCATTCATTGCCTTTATCGCTATTACCAAATCATTCCTTGGTCACTATCTGGGTGCTCGTGAAGGTTTCAATGGTATCGTTAGTAAAGCTATGAGCGCACGAGGCAAATCTATTCAGCACAAAACGCTGAATCGAATCACCAGTCTCTTCATGCTGATCAGCGCATGGATTATTGCTACTCTTAACCCAAGTATTCTGAACATCATTGAATCTCTGGGTGGCCCAATCATTGCCATGATCCTGTTCATCATGCCAATGTATGCCATTTACAAAGTACCTGCTATGCGTAAATACGCAGGCAAGCCAAGCAATATCTTCGTTATTGTGACAGGTTCAATTGCGATTTCTGCCGCAGTTTACTCTGTAATGTAACCAGTATATCAGGCAACTTTTTAGCGTTGCCCTCCTGAAAAAAATGCCAGTCTCTTTTATAGGACTGGCATTTTTATATCGCTCTGGCTGTATGATACACAATGGATTTCAAGTTGCATCGCGACGGCAAGCAAGAGAGTAACAAATTCGTCGGGAACGAATTTGCCCAGCCAAAGGCTGGCCTCCGGTGAGAGGCAGAAGCCTCTCAGTAATCCCCAGGCGCATAGATAACCGTATGTTTATAAAAACGGTGACTGGGGTGAACGAGCGCAGCCAACAAAGAGGCAGCCTGAAAGACGAAGTGTATATATTTTCGTATTTTTAAATCACTTATTAACTGAAAATTGAATTAAACCAGCCACTAACCATCTTCACAATAAAATCCCAGATACGACCAAAAAATCCCGTTTCCTCAACCGCTTCTTTTACTACCAGTGGGTGCTGTTCAACTACCTTCCCATCCAGCATAAAATTAACGGTGCCTACAACCTGATTTTTTGCCAATGGCGCTTCCAGCTCAGGCTGATTCAGGGTGAAACTCGCTTTCAAATTACCGGCCTGCCCACGCAAGAGAGTAACGGCGGCATCTTTTTCAACACCTAATGCTACTTCCGAACGTGTTCCATACCATACTTTTTGCGTGACAAAAACTGCATCAGCTTTTAATGGGATCGTCGTTTCATAAAAACGAAAACCCCATGACAGAAGCTTTTCACTATCCACAAAGCGCATTCGATCACTGGAAGCTCCCAAAACAACCGAGATTAAGCGCATCGGACCTTCCGTAGCAGATGCGACAAGATTATATCCCGCACCACTGGTATGCCCTGTTTTTATGCCATCCACATTCATATTCTGATTCCACAACAAACGGTTGCGGTTAGGTTGGCGGATCTTGTTAAACGTAAATTCTTTTTCTTTATTCAGCGCATATTCTTCAGGGACATCACGGATCATCGCCTGCCCCAAAACAGCCATATCACGCGCAGTACTATACTGCCCTGAAGCATCTAACCCATGCACTGTTTTAAAATGCGTATTCGTCAGCCCCAGTGACTGAGAATATTTATTCATCAAATCAACAAAAGCATCCTGGCTTCCTGCAACATAATCAGCCAGCGCAATACTTGCATCATTACCAGACTGAATAACAATCCCGCGATTCAAATCAATAACTTTGACTCTATCACCCGGTTTTAAGAACATCAGGGATGAGCCTTTGAGCACAGGGTTACCTGTCGCCCACGCATCCTTTCCCACTGTAACCATATCATCCTGAGAGATTTTACCTGACTTCATCGCCTGCCCGACTACATAGCTGGTCATCATTTTTGTCAGACTTGCAGGATCTAAGCGTTCATCAGCATTATTTGATGCCAGAATTTTTCCGCTGGCATAATCCATTAAAACATAAGATTTTGCATCAACCTCAGGTGCTGCTGGTTCGTCCATTGCATATAAGCTGGTACTCACCAGCCAAAAAACACCCAGCCCCACCGTAAAAGACTTTATTCTCTTAATATGACCTCTTTTTTTCATCATTATCATCTACCTTCTCTCTCTGACAACCACATCCTATTCAACAATTGAAATACAAAACTCCTATTAATATAGATGTTATAGGATAAGTCTCCAATCCAATAACGCAAAGATTCTCCTGTTATTTCTATGAATTTATTGTCATATTATCAAACAACTTGATATTGAGGAGAAAATGATGCTGACAGTCTGGGGCCGTAAAAATTCATCAAATGTCAAAAAAGTGCTTTGGTGTCTGGAGGAATTAAATATTCCTTACCAGCAAATTGATATCGGAGGGAAATTTGGCAAGCTTGATGACCCGAATTATTTACACATGAACCCCAATGGAGTAATTCCATGCTTACAGGATGGTGATTTTATTCTGTGGGAATCAAATGTGATCGTTCGCTACCTTGTCGAAAAATTTGGCAAAAATACTCTATATACTAATGATATTAAAGAAAAATATAATATCGAAAAGTGGATGGACTGGACTGGATGCAATCTCTTCTCCCCCATCAAACAGCTCATGATAAGCCTTGTCAGGACACCAGAGGCACAGCGTGATCAAAAAGTCATCGCACAGGCTTTAGCTGAAATAGAAAGACTGCTGAAAATTGCCGATGAAGCATTAAGCCAACAAACATACCTTTCCGGTGATAAATTCGGCATGGCTGATATAGCCTTGGCTCCGTTTATCTACCCGTGGATCAATGTGGTAACTGAACGCCCATCATTGCCAAACTTAGAACGCTGGTATCAATTAATGACCGAAAGGCCAGCATTCCAAAAAATCGTTATGATCGAAATAAATTAATTACAGACTCATCGGCATACTCCCGGGATCTGGATACTGATACTCGAACCCCAGTTCCCGGCAAATACGGCTTCCATCCACAATTTTACATTTTTCAGTGTTGCTTTCCGATCCCTCATCTTCCGACTGTAAAAATTCTGGCGGAGTCAGATTAAGCTGGCAACAAGCCTGGGAGTAAAATTCAGACCTTTTAGGATGGACAGGCGCACATAGGTTGTAGACATTTCCTCCTTCAGAATGCTGAATAAGCAACTTAATAGCGGAGATAGCATCATCCTGATGAACCAAATTAACAGCATTTTCTCCTCCTGAAATTGCCTTCCGCCCTGCCAGAAAACGCCCTGCGTGGCGACCCGTACCGACCAATCCTGCCAAACGTAAAATATCAACTGAAGTATTGGGTAACTGATGCAGCCAATTTTCCAGTTCAACCAATGCTCTGGCTGGCTGAGTTTCAGGAGCTAATGGTGCATCTTCATTAAGGTGACCAACAGACGAGCCATAAACGGAAGTTGAGCTGGTAAAAATAATATGAGGAACAGAATGCGAAAGTGCTGTGTCTACAAGTAACTGTATTGCTCTGACATACTCTACACCACCTCCTGCGATACCACTGGTTGGCAACATCAGAACCAATACATCAACGGACATCAGTTGTTCAAGCTCATCAGCTGTACAGACTATTTCAGGAATCAGGTTTAATAAGTGGCAATCAATACCACACATACATGCTGCTTCAACCCCGTCTGGTGTTGTTTTACTGCCAATGACCTGTAAACCACTCCCTTGCAGGGCTTGCGCTAATGGGAGTCCCAGCCATCCCAGCCCGATAATTGAAACCTTTTTCACTATAATACTCTCCAGCTCATATGCTTTTGATTATTCGGTAAAATAATTCCCATAAAAATATTAATCAACTATATATTAATGAGATAAACTATAATTCCTTACAAAACAAAATGTTAATACCGAAAAGTAACTTTTTTGAAAAAAAGGTTGCTTTTCACACATAGAATCAGATAGGTTAAATGACAGACAGTTTATTATTTATTCTGGCAAACCACGCCAGCATATAGACAAAGTTAAGCATAAAGTTACCTTGAAGTCACAAAATAGCCCTTGATACAAATAACACAAAAATCACATCAAACAGAGAACACACATATTATGAATCGTATTCAATTTAGCCATCATCATCACCATCATCCTGACTAGTCTTTCAGGCTGTTGTGTGCTGGAAGACATTTAGTAAGTCTTCCGGAGGCATGAATACGATAAAACCCTCGGAAGATTTTCCGGGGGTTTTTTTTATACCTAATAAATCCCGAGTCAAATAAATTTCGAGCTACAGAAAATATTCTGATTTATATATAGGGTAGACATAACATGTTAGATAAAACACGCTTGCGGATAGCCATGCAAAAATCAGGGCGCCTGAGTGATGATTCCAGAGAATTACTGGCACGCTGTGGTATCAAAATCAATTTGCAACAACAGAGATTGATCGCTTTCGCGGAAAATATGCCTATCGATATCCTTCGTGTCCGTGACGATGATATTCCGGGCCTCGTGATGGATGGCATTGTTGATTTAGGTATTATTGGTGAAAACGTACTGGAAGAAGAGTTACTGAGCCGCCGGGCACAAGGGGATGCCCCCCGTTATACCACATTACGCCGTCTTGATTTTGGCGCTTGCCGTCTTTCTCTTGCTGCTCCTCTTGATTACAACTATACAGGGGTGGAATGCTTACAAAATTCACGCATCGCCACATCTTATCCACACTTACTAAAGCGCTATCTGGATAAAAAAGGCATTCAATTCAAACCTTGCCTGCTCAATGGCTCAGTTGAAGTTGCTCCAAGGGCTGGATTAGCTGATGCCATCTGTGATCTGGTTTCAACCGGTGCAACACTGGAAGCAAATGGATTACGGGAAGTAGAAGTCATCTATCGCTCAAAAGCCTGCCTGATCCAACGTGATGGCGAAATGCCGGAAGCTAAACAACAGCTGATCAATAAATTGATGACTCGTATTCAGGGTGTGATTCAGGCTCGTGAATCCAAATACATCATGCTACATGCACCAAGTGACAAACTGGAAGAAATCATCGATCTGTTACCGGGCGCAGAACGCCCCACCATTTTGCCGCTGGCCGGAGCGCAGAATCGTGTAGCCATGCATATGGTAAGCAGTGAGACACTGTTCTGGGAAACTATGGAAAAACTCAAGGCACTGGGAGCCAGTTCTATTCTGGTTTTACCAATCGAAAAAATGATGGAGTAAGCCCGATGAGCACCAATGTCAGTATTGTCGATTTTAGCACCATTATCCATTGGCAGGCATATACACCGAAGCAGCAAAAAATGTTGCTGACCCGCCCTGCTATCGCCGCATCTGAAGATATTACATATACGGTGAAACAGATTCTGGAAGCCGTTAAAGAGCGCGGTGATAACGTGTTACGGGAATACAGCCAGCGTTTTGACAACACAACAATTGATGCAGTCCGAGTCCCAAAAGAGGAGATTAATGCTGCAGGTAAGCACCTGACAACGGAAATCCGGCAGGCTATCCAGCAGGCAATGGATAACATTCGTCTGTTTCATGAAGCGCAAAAACCTGTGGTAATTGAAGTAGAAACTATGCCCGGTGTGTGTTGCCAACAAATCACACGGCCAATTGATTCTGTAGGGCTCTATATTCCCGGCGGCTCTGCACCACTGCCTTCTACGGTACTAATGCTGGGGATCCCTGCCAGCATTGCCGGGTGTCGTAAAGTAACTCTGTGTTCTCCACCACCTATTGCAAATGAAATACTCTATGCTGCGCAACTATGCGGTATCAGTGATATCTTCCAGATTGGTGGTGCTCAGGCTATTGCAGCAATGGCATTTGGCACAGAATCGGTTCCCAAAGTAGATAAAATTTTTGGTCCGGGTAACGCATGGGTGACCGAAGCTAAAAAACAGGTCAGTCAACGTATTGACGGTGCGGCCATTGATATGCCTGCTGGCCCTTCTGAAGTACTGGTGATCGCTGATAGTGGTGCCAATCCCGTATTCACAGCAGCAGATCTACTTTCACAGGCAGAACACGGGCCAGACTCACAAGTCATACTCGTTACACCTGACGAAGGTTATGCCGGGGAAGTTATCCGTGAAATTGAAAAACAGCTCCCAACCCTGCAACGCCAACAAATTGCAATACAGGCCTTGCAGTCCAGCCGGATTATTGTCGCTGACGATATCGCCCAATGTGTGGCGATCAGCAATCAATATGGCCCTGAACATTTGATTATCCAGACACGGCAACCGGAACAGCTTGTAGATAAAATTACCAGCGCCGGTTCCGTTTTTCTCGGCGACTGGTCACCGGAATCTGCGGGAGATTATGCCTCCGGTACCAATCACGTTTTGCCCACTTACGGCTACACCTCTACCTACTCAAGCCTTGGGCTGGCGGACTTTTTGAAAAGAATGACCGTACAGAAGCTAACGCCACAGGGCTTGAAAAAACTGGCTCCAACCATCGAAACACTGGCACAGGCAGAGCAACTCACTGCACACAAAAATGCAGTTACATTACGCATCGCTGCCTTAAATAATCCTGATAATACAAACAATAATGCAAACACTAGCTCTCAGGCTAAGGAGTAATTAATGAGCACTGTTTTTGATGTCACTTCACTGGCAAGAGAAAATATCCGCAAATTAGTCCCTTATATGTCAGCCCGTCGTTTGGGTGGCAATGGTGATATTTGGTTAAATGCCAATGAATATCACGCCGCACCTGATTTTCAGTTCTCTGAAAAAACACTCAACCGTTACCCTGAATGCCAGCCTGCGACAGTTATTCAGCGCTATGCTGATTATGCTGGCCTGCAACCAGAACAAGTACTTGTCAGCCGAGGAGCGGATGAAGCAATCGAACTGCTGATACGTATTTTTTGTGAGCCGGGCAAAGATGCAGTTATGTTTTGTCCACCAACCTATGGCATGTACAGTGTCAGCGCTGAAACCTTCGGTGTCGCACAGAAAAAGATCCTCGCGGGCACAGACTGGCAGCCAAATATAACGGCCATCAAAAATAATCTGGATCGCGTCAAATTAATCTATATCTGTAGCCCGAATAACCCAACAGGTAATTTGATTGCTCCCTCTACGTTACGCCAGATCCTCGAACTGGCCCGTAATCGTGCCATCGTTGCTATTGATGAAGCCTATATCGAATTCAGCCTGCAGAATACTACCACTCGCTGGCTAAAAGAGTATCCACATCTGGTAATTTTGCGAACCCTCTCGAAAGCTTTTGCTTTAGCAGGGCTGCGTTGTGGATTTACGCTGGCTTCTGCCGATATTATCGCGCTAATGTTGAAAGTGATCGCTCCATATCCCATTGCTACACCTGTTGCAGATATCGCGGCACAGGCTTTAACAGCATCAGGCATACGGGTAATGCAGGAGCGGGTAGAAGAAATTATTGCCAATCGCGCTTATCTACAGGACGCACTTGATAAGCTGATATTAGTGGAGAAAGTATTTCCCAGTGAGACTAACTATATTCTGGTGAGGTTCACCAATGCTGAATTTGTATTCAGGGCATTATGGGATCAGGGCATTATTCTTCGTGATCAACAAAAGCAACCGGAGCTGGAAAATTGCCTGCGAATTACTGTTGGCAGTCGTCGTGAATGTGAGCAACTGATCACCGCCATTGACGCTCTTTGCAAACAAAATCAACAAGTACAGGAAACAGAGAATCCATGAGCCAGAAAATACTTTTTATTGACCGCGATGGCACGTTAATCACTGAACCACCAACGGATTATCAGGTTGATCGCCTTGATAAGCTGGCATTTGAATCCGGGGTGATCCCTGCTCTGTTAGCCTTACAGAAATCCGGTTATAAGCTGGTCATGGTCACTAATCAGGATGGACTAGGTACAGACAGCTTTCCGATGACTGATTTTGAACCACCTCACACACTGATGATGCAGGTATTTTCTTCACAGGGAATTCAGTTTGAAGAAATATTAATCTGTCCTCACAAACCCGCAGATAACTGTAACTGTCGTAAGCCAAAACTCGGGTTAGTAGAAAAATATCTGGCTGATGGAATGTTGGATACAAAAAATAGTTACGTTATCGGTGATCGGGAAACAGATCTGCAATTAGCCCGGAATATGGGAATTCAGGGTCTTCACTATCAGCCTGAATCATTCGGCTGGTCAGCAATTTGTGAGCACTTAACCCGCAAGGATCGTTATTCCAGTGTAAACCGCACAACCAAAGAAACAGCCATCAATATTGAAGTCTGGCTGGATCGTGAAGGAAAAAGCCGCATTAATACAGGGGTAGGCTTCTTTGACCATATGTTGGATCAAATTGCCACTCATGGTGGTTTTCGTATGAACATTCAAGTTGATGGTGATCTTTATATTGATGATCACCACTCTGTTGAAGATACAGGCCTTGCTCTGGGGGAAGCGCTGAAACAGGCATTGGGTGACAAACTCGGTATTGCCCGTTTCGGTTTTACTCTTCCAATGGATGAATGCCTTGCCCGATGTGCGCTGGATATTTCCAGCAGACCACACCTTGAATATAAAGCTGAATTCAAACATCAGCGTGTCGGGGATTTGAGCACAGAAATGATCGAACATTTTTTCCGCTCACTCTCTTATACCATGGGATGTACTTTACATCTGAAAACTAAAGGTAAAAACGATCACCATCGTGCCGAAAGTCTGTTCAAAGTTTTTGGTCGCACACTGCGGCAGGCTATCCGCGTCGAGGGCGATACCCTACCCAGCTCTAAAGGCGTTTTATAAGAGAGAATAATGATGAAAGTTGTTATCTTGGATACCGGCTGTGCCAACCTTGCTTCGGTCGCCTATGCCATTCATCGGTTAGGGTATGATCCAATAATCAGCCTTGATGCAGATGTTGTGAAATCAGCAGAAAAATTGCTCTTGCCGGGTGTCGGCACCGCTGCCACTGCAATGGCCCAGCTACAACAACGGGAGTTAATCCCTCTGATCACTTCCCTTACTCAGCCTGTTTTGGGTATTTGCCTAGGCATGCAGCTTCTGGCTGAAAGCAGCGAAGAAGGCGGTAATATCCCGCTACTGAAATTAATCAACGCTCCTGTAAAAAAAATGGCAACTTCTGGCCTGCCATTACCGCATATGGGTTGGAATCAGGTTAATTTTCCATCAGGGAATCCTCTGTTTCATGGCATTGAAAATAACGCCTATTTTTATTTTGTTCACAGCTACGCACTGCCCGTTGGTGAATACACCATTGCTCAAACAGATTATGGCAGCTTGTTTAGCAGCGCTATTTCAAAACACAATTTTTTTGGTGTCCAATTTCATCCTGAGCGTTCTGGTGCAGCAGGAGAACAGCTATTAAAAAACTTTCTGGAGATGTAACCCCATGATTATACCTGCATTAGATTTAATCGATGGCAATGTTGTACGTTTACATCAGGGGGATTATGGTCAGTGTCGAAATTACGGTAGTTCTCCCTTATCCCGTTTACAGGAATACGAACAGACAGGAGCTAAACTGCTGCATTTGGTGGATTTGACCGGAGCGAAAGATCCTGCCAAACGCCAGATTTCACTGTTACGCGAACTACTATCTGGCATATCGGTTCCAGTGCAGGTAGGAGGGGGGATCCGCTCAGAAAGCGATGTTGCTGCGCTCCTTGAAGCCGGAGCAAGCCGGGTTGTTATAGGTTCAACTGCGATCACTCAGCCAGCGTTAGTTAAGCAGTGGTTTGAGAATTATGGTGCGGAATCCATTGTGTTAGCGCTGGATGTCCGCATCAATACAGATGGTATTAAGCGAGTTGCTATCAGTGGCTGGCAGGAAAGCAGCGAAGCAACACTGGAACAGGTCGTTGACCAATATCTCCCTGTTGGTCTGAAACATGTTCTGTGTACTGACATTTCCCGCGATGGCACATTGAACGGTTCTAATATTTCACTCTATCAAGAGATTAGCCAACGCTATCCACAAGTTGCATTTCAGGCATCCGGAGGCGTTGGCAGTCTGGCCGATATTTCTTCTCTGCCTGCATCCGGTGTTACGGGTGTCATTGTCGGGCGCGCGTTGCTTGAAGGAAAATTTACACTGAAGGAGGCAATCCAATGCTGGCAAAACGCATAATTCCCTGCCTTGATGTTCGTGATGGGCAGGTAGTCAAAGGGGTACAATTCCGCAATCACGAAATTATTGGTGATATTGTGCCTCTTGCACAACGCTATGCTCAGGAAGGTGCTGATGAACTGGTATTTTATGATATCACCGCCTCTTCTGAT
Organism: Xenorhabdus sp. KJ12.1; assembly: GCF_963876495.1. Lineage (NCBI taxonomy): Bacteria > Pseudomonadati > Pseudomonadota > Gammaproteobacteria > Enterobacterales > Morganellaceae > Xenorhabdus > Xenorhabdus sp. KJ12.1. The sequence goes on along the minus strand of NZ_CAWNQH010000060.1, from coordinate 8,430 downwards.
GGTCGTGTTGTGGATAAAAGCTGGGTTGCAAAAGTGGCTGAAGTAATCAATATCCCATTCTGCGTCGCTGGCGGGATCAAAACAGTCGAAGATGCCGGGCAAATTTTATCATTTGGTGCAGATAAGATTTCTATTAACTCCCCAGCTCTGTCAGACCCTTCTTTAATTAACCGCCTAGCTGATCGCTATGGAGTGCAATGTATCGTAATCGGCATCGATACGTGGTTTGATGAAAAAAGTAATAACTATCAGGTATATCAGTTCACCGGAGATGAAAAACGCACCACAGCAACTGCGTGGCAGACTCTGGATTGGGTCAGGGAAGTACAGCAACGTGGAGCCGGTGAAATTGTCCTGAATATGATGAATCAGGATGGCGTTCGTAATGGTTATGATCTTACCCAGCTTAAACAAATTCGGGAAATCTGTTCCGTGCCTTTGATTGCATCAGGAGGAGCCGGCGCTCCGGTTCATTTTCTGGACGCCTTTAAACAGGCCAACGTTGATGGCGCCTTGGCTGCTTCGGTTTTCCATAAGCATATTATTAACATTGGCGAACTCAAACAATATCTGGCGGAACAAGGGGTTGAGGTAAGAATATGTTAACGATATCACCATTAACATCGCAGGAAATCGAAAAATTAGACTGGGAAAAAGTCGATAACCTGATGCCCGTGATCGTGCAGCATGCTGTATCTGGTACCGTACTGATGATGGGATATATGAATAGAGAAGCCCTGAATGCAACGCTAAATTCCGGCAAAGTCACCTTCTTTTCACGTACCAAACAACGGTTATGGACGAAAGGTGAAAGTTCTAGTTACTTTCTGGAGTTATCCGAGATTTATCCTGACTGTGACAACGATACTCTGCTTATCCTTGCCAATCCTATCGGCCCAACCTGCCATAAAGGGACTGAAAGCTGCTTTGGCCCAGCACAAACACAATGGGGTTTTCTTTATCAATTAGAGCAATTACTGGCAAGCCGGAAAAATGCATCTCCCGATAGCTCCTATACCGCCCGCCTGTATGCCAGCGGAACAAAACGCATTGCACAAAAAGTAGGAGAAGAAGGTGTAGAAACCGCATTAGCAGCAACTGTGAATGACCGGGAAGAACTCACCAATGAAGCGGCTGATTTACTCTACCATCTGTTGGTGTTACTCCAAGATCAAAATTTAGATCTGAGCTGTATTATCCGTCAATTACAAAAAAGGCATTCAGTTAAAGATAACGCGCCCTTTTCTGCTCAGGAATAAAGTTCAGAAAACAGAGCCACTTCGTTAAATGACAGCAACCGAATAAAACGAAGTGGCATTTTATGACTAAGGCCTATCTCTAGCTGGATAGCTACATAGCCTCTTCGAAAATGGCCACAATCTCTTCATGTGATGCCTGAATTGGGTTAGTGAACCCACAAGCATCTTTTAGTGCATTAGATGACAATACAGGCAAATCTTCCACTTTAACGTTCAATTCAGTTAATCCAGCTGGAATATTGACATCTTTTGCCAATCGGCGGATTTCCCGAATACAGGCTTCCGCGCCTTCCTGGTCAGAAACATTCTCGACATTTACTCCCATCGCAGCTGCAATATCTTTCAGGCGGGGTGCTGCAACTTTTGCATTAAAGCGCTGTACATGGGGCAACAAAACTGCATTACAGACACCATGTGGTAAATCATAGAAACCGCCCAACTGGTGAGCCATCGCGTGAACATACCCCAAAGAGGCATTATTGAATGCCATACCCGCTAAAAATTGGGCATAAGCCATATTTTCCCGCGCTTCCACATCACTGCCATTTTCAACAGCACGACGTAAATAACTGCTGATCATTTCCACCGCTTTCAACGCACAGGCATCAGTAATAGGGTTGGCCGCCGTAGATACATAAGCTTCAACTGCATGAGTCAGCGCATCCATCCCTGTCGCTGCGGTCAGCCCTTTCGGCATACCAATCATCAGAGAAGGGTCATTCACGGATAAAATAGGCGTCACGTTTTTATCCACAATCGCCATTTTGATGTGGCGCTCTACGTCCGTGATAATACAAAAACGTGTCATTTCAGAAGCTGTACCTGCTGTGGTATTGATCGCTATCAACGGCAACTGAGGTTTTGCAGAAACATCAACTCCTTCATAATCGCGGATATCTCCGCCATTTGCCGCAACCAATGCAATACCTTTAGCACAGTCATGCGGCGAACCACCCCCCAGCGAAATCACAAAATCGCAACTATGCTGATGCAAAATCGCCAACCCTTCTTCAACATTAATCGTAGTTGGGTTAGGATTCGTTCCATCATAAAGTGCACTTTTTATCCCTATATTAGTCAATAAATTCTGAACTTTCCCAACAACACCAATCTCGTTCAGTACTCGGTCAGTAACAATCAACGCCCGTTTGTAACCATAAGTTTTTGCTAACTGAATGGCCTCATTCAGACATCCTTCACCGATTTTATTCACTGGTGGGATAAAGAAAGTTGATATTGCCATTAGGAACTCCTTAGGTTTTACTGAGGTATCTCAAATATTGAATAAGAGAAGTGATTTATAATTTCTCACTTATCCACGTCAGTTATTTTGACTCAAATCAACCATCACAAGTGTAGGAATAAAAAATAAACGGAAATTCACTAAACTTCAAAAGGATAAAAATTTATTTAATAATCAGATGAATACAATTAAAAATATTCAGGATCAGGAGAGCATTTTGTTAAAAAATGATATTTTTGAACACCTTACTACCTTACTTGATACTAACCATGCCCGTTATCGGGTGATGGAACATGCTACTGGCGGGAAATCAGAAGAAGTCGCAAAAATACGTGGGACACAGTTAGGTCAGGGGGCAAAAGCTTTAGTCTGCCATGTTAAGGGAAATAATTATCGTCAATATATTCTGGCAATCTTACCTGCCGATCAGCAGGCTGATCTGGCAGTTCTGGCCAAGCAGGCAGGTGGCAACAGAGCATCACTGGCAAGCCCGAAAGAGGTTTCAGAATTAACTCGCTGTGTTTTTGGTGCCATTCCCCCCTTTAGTTTTCACCCTGATTTAAAGCTGATTGCCGACCCACTTTTATTCGAACGTTATGATGAATTGGCATTTAACGCTGGCAGCCTGGAACGATCAATCATTTTAAATACTGAAGATTACCGCCGTATCGCTATGCCTGAGCTAATTGCATTTCGCAAAGTGATTAATCAGCCAGACTTAACCTAGGTAAAATTCACGTTCTGCTATAATTCAACCAGACAAGATGAGTAATTATCCTATGAATAAATTGTTTATTTTGATAATGCTTGGTCTGGTTATTATTACCTGCATCATATTACTGAACAATATGCTTGATGCTCATCTCGATCATTGGATGGAGCATGTTGCCCACTGGCTGTTAAAATAGCAATCATTTCCCTGAATTTACTACTAGGAAATTACCTGTAAAAAAGGTGCTGAATAGTTCAGCACCTTTTTGAATAATAATCGTTAAATATTAACTTTCTATTATTCTAACCACTCGGTATGGAATACACCTTCTTTATCAGTGCGTTTGTAGGTATGCGCACCAAAATAGTCACGCTGTGCCTGAATCAGGTTGGCTGGCAGGACTGCGGAACGGTAGCTGTCATAATAAGAGATGGCAGCAGAGAATGTTGGAGTTGGAATACCATTCTGTACGCCATAAGAAACGACATCGCGCAGAGCTTGTTGGTATTCATCAGCAATTTGTTTGAAATAAGGTGCCAGCAATAGGTTAGCAATAGCCGGATTTTCGTTGTAAGCATCCGTGATTTTTTGCAGGAACTGAGCACGGATAATACAACCCGCACGGAAGATCTTAGCGATCTCGCCATAATTCAGATCCCAATTGTATTCATCGGAAGAGGCTTTCAGCTGTTGGAAGCCTTGCGCATAAGAAACAATTTTGCCTAAGTACAACGCACGACGGACTTTTTCAATAAATTCCGCTTTATCACCTGCAAATGGCTGCGTTTCTGGGCCTGACAGAACTTTAGATGCGGCAACACGCTGATCTTTCAGTGAAGAAATGTAACGTGCGAAAACTGATTCAGTAATCAACGTTACCGGAACACCCAAATCAAGAGAACTTTGGCTGGTCCATTTACCGGTTCCTTTATTGGCGGCTTCATCCAGAATGACATCAACCAGATATTTACCTTCTTCATCTTTCTTACGGAAGATATCAGCAGTAATTTCGATCAGATAACTACTCAGTTCGCCTTCATTCCAGCCACTGAATACTTCTGCCAGTTCCTGATTACTCAGGTTCAGTGAATGTTTCAGTAAAGAGTAAGCCTCAGCAATCAACTGCATGTCGCCATATTCAATGCCATTGTGAACCATTTTCACATAGTGACCGGCACCATCAGCACCAATATAAGTCACACAAGGTTCACCATCCACCTGAGCAGCAATCTCTTTCAGAATCGGCGCAACCAGCTCATAGGCTTCTTTCTGCCCACCCGGCATAATTGAAGGGCCTTTCAATGCACCTTCTTCACCACCAGAAACCCCTGTACCGATGAAATTAAAACCTTGTGCAGATAATTCACGGTTACGGCGGATAGTATCCTGAAAATAGGTATTGCCGCCATCAATCAGAATGTCACCCTTATCCAAGTGTGGCGTCAGAGATGCAATAGTTTTATCCGTAGCTTCACCGGCCTTAACCATCAACAGGATACGACGCGGTTTTTCCAGTGAATCGACAAACTCTTCAATGGAATAACTTGGAACTAATTTTTTCCCTGGATTTTCAGCGATAACTTCATCAGTTTTATCACTGGAGCGGTTGAAGATAGATACAGAGTAGCCACGGCTTTCAATATTCAACGCCAGATTGCGACCCATAACCGCCATACCGACAACACCGATCTGTTGTTTGGACATGAATAACTCCCGTCTGATAATGACTGCTATCTACCAAAGTGTTGTACATGTAACAATGTTGAGTACAACAAAATATAGTAGACAATTTGTTAATGAGATCACATGTTAACTCATGAATGGGCATTGGGGGTAGTTATTGATGCAATCGATATCGTCATACTGTTTTTTTGCTGAAAAAATTTCCAGCCGCAATAAATCATCTATTGATATTTTGACAGTCAATCCTCATTATTCAGGAGTCGGCACACGCCGTCACACTAAAAGGTAAAATAAACTGTATGGAATGGATCGCTGATCCGACGATATGGGCAGGTCTGGCCACTCTTATCGTTTTAGAAATTGTTCTGGGCATTGACAACTTAATATTTATTGCCATTCTGGCAGATAAACTACCGGAAAAGCAAAGGGATAAGGCAAGGCTCACGGGCTTATCCTGTGCTCTGTTAATGCGGCTTATCCTCTTATTCAGCCTCTCTTGGCTTGTCTCCCTGACAGCGCCATTGCTGACTCTGTGGGGTCATTCATTCAGCGCCCGCGATTCAATTATGCTGATTGGGGGAATATTCCTGCTTTTTAAAGCAACAATGGAACTGAATGAACGGCTGGAAGGAAAAAATCTGCATACCAATCAACAGCGTAAAGGAGCAAGTTTCTGGGCAGTAGTTGTACAGATTATTGTTCTGGATGCGGTTTTCTCACTGGACTCCGTGATTACTGCTGTCGGTATGGTTGATCACATTGGTATCATGATCGCTGCTGTTATTATTGCTATGATCCTGATGATATGGGCCAGTAAACCACTGACAAAGTTTGTCAACGCTCACCCGACCATAGTGATATTGTGTCTCAGCTTCCTGTTAATGATCGGCTTCAGTCTGGTTGCAGAAGGCTTTGGTTATCGTATTCCCAAAGGCTACCTTTACGCCGCCATTGGCTTCTCTATTATAATTGAAGCACTGAATCAATTTGCACAGTTCAACCGCCGAAAATTTCTGAGTGCTTCCCGTTCATTACGTGAAAGAACGGCAGAAGCGGTTCTGCATATTTTAAATGGTAAGCGTGAAAGAGCGAATCTGGATGATCATGCATCTAATTTGATTGCAGATCATGAAGAGCACAAAGAAGTCTTTGAACCACAGGAACGGCAAATGATTGCCCGTGTTCTTAGCCTTGCACAACGCACTGTCAGCAGCATCATGACTTCACGCCATGATGTCGTTTACCTTGATGTTCATTCACCCATGGACAAACTGGCTGTACTACTGAAACAAAAACCGCATACCCGGATTGTGGTTACAGATGAAAAAACCAGTGATGAACCACTGGGCGTCGTGCATGTGATCGATATTCTTAATCAACAGCTTACTCATCATCCCTTCGATTTGCGTCAGTTAGTACAGCAGCCATTAATTTTTCCTGAGTCTCTTTCCTTACTTCAGGCATTAGAGCAATTCCGTCAGGCTCAAACGCATTTTGCCTTTGTTGTTGATGAGTTCGGCTCTGTTGAAGGTATCGTTACGGTCACAGACGTAGTAGAAACGATTACAGGAAACTTACCGGTAGGTAGTGGTGAAATTGATGCCCGCCACGATATTCAGGTTACAGAAGAAGGGGACTGGATTGCTAATGGTTTTATGCCATTGGATGACTTGGTACTTTACGTTCCGCTACCGCTGGATGAGAAACGTGAATATCAGACACTGGCTGGCTTATTGATGGAGCATCTACAACATATTCCACAACTGGGCGAACAGCTAAAGATCGGTGATTATCTTTTTGAACCGATGGAAATCACCAGCCACCGCATCAATAAAGTGAAAATCACATCGCTGAAAGTGGAAAAAGAAATGGTCGAATAACCTATTAAATAGAGATATGACTTACTAAAAAACCGGCATAATGTCGGTTTTTTTAGTTCTGACAAATTTTATTATATCGATTTAATGTGAATTTTCAGATAATTAAGCCTTAAAATCTTACGTATGCAATTGTATGTCTTACTTCATTGACTTGTCATTCATAAATATGGGGGTTACATGAGTAATAAATATTTTGCATTATTGACGGATTCAGGCGCCAATAAACTGGAAAATGCAGCAACCTCAGGAAATAAGCTTGAAATCACGCATATGGCTGTTGGTGATGGGCATTTACCAACACCTCATGCCAATCAAAGCCAATTAATAAATGAAAAGCATCGTGCAGAAATTGACCGGCTATTCATCGATCCCAATAACCCTAACCAAATTATTGTTGAGCAGATAATTCCGGAAACTGAGGGTAACTGGTGGATCCGAGAAATAGGCCTGTTTGATGAAGATAATACGCTAATCGCTGTCGGAAACTGTGCTGCTCTGTACAAATCACAAATGCAGGAACAAACAGTTCGCATGGTTTTACCTATTGGTGATAGAAATTTAACTGGCTGGATAGCAGAACTAATTTCTGGCCTAGCCACTCGTAGTTATGTCAGAGGGAAAATTAGAGATCATGCAGAAAGTCGTAATCATCCCGATGCCACATTAAAAAATAAAGGTTTTGTCATTCTAAGTAATGCTGTAGACAGTAATAGCGAAGCTCACGCAGCTACATCCAAAGCTGTGAAATCCACCCATGAATTAGCCCAGAAAGCCTATAATTTAGCTGACCAAGTTAATGCCATGAATAAATGGGTTCCGCTAACCCGTAAGATCAACCATAAAGAGCTGGTCAATGATATCAATCTAAACGCAGCGGACGTAGATGCCTATAACAAAGCCGAGACCGATGCGCTGATTTCACCCATTCAGCAGGACGTCGCACAGGCAATGAAACTGGCAGATACCGCTAACCAAAATGCTACCAGCGCCATCAACAATGCGGAAAGCAAAGTCCCGTTAACCCGTAAAATTAATGATAAAGAGCTGGTCAATGATATCCGCCTGATCGCAGCGGACGTGGATGCCTATAACAAGACTGAAACCGATGCGCTGATTTCACCCGTTAAGCAGGACGTCGTGCAGGCAATGAAACTGGCAGATACCGCCAATCAAAATGCCACCAGCGCCATCAACAATGCGGAAAGCAAAGTCCCGTTAACCCGTAAAATTAATGATAAAGAGCTGGTCAATGATATCCGCCTGATCGCAGCGGACGTAGATGCCTATAACAAGGCCGAAACCGATGCGCTGATTTCACCCGTTAAGCAGGACGTCGTGCAGGCAATGAAACTGGCGGATACCGCCATCAAGGAGGCAGAAAACAAAGTTCCGCTAACCCGTAAGATCAACCATAAAGAGCTGGTCAATGATATCAATCTAAACGCGGCGGATGTGGATGCTTATAACAAGACTGAAACCGATGCACTGATTTCATCCATTCAGCAGGACGTCGCACAGGCAATGAAACTGGCAGATACCGCTAACCAAAATGCTACCAGCGCCATCAACAATGCGGAAAGCAAAGTCCCGTTAACCCGTAAAATTAATGATAAAGAGCTGGTCAATGATATCCGCCTGATCGCAGCGGACGTA